>NZ_JBQFPE010000010.1:0-190444 GCF_056534225.1 Ruegeria sp. E1
CCCCATGCTCCTTACGGCCCTTGTTCACCAAACGACAGATCGCACCACCCGTCGGATAATAAACACCCGTAACACCACCCGTCCCAATCGTAATAAACTCCTCAGCATAAACAGCCGGCGCGAGAAAGGCGGCGGTTACAGCCGCTGTGATTGAAGATTTATTGAGCACTTTGACACTCCTGTTGTCAGTCTTTTTTGATCCTTATGAGAATGCCTGATCGACCCAAAACATGGTTTTGGAATCAGCCACCCAGATGCAGAAGAACAAAGCGAATTCAAACAACGGGTGTCTATACGGTAGATTACGTATAGGCTTGGGGGTCGAGGGGCTGGCATGATGCACGCGGGCCCACCAGTAACGACGGTCTGGACAGAAGAGTGGACACCACAGCGCAACCGGAACTTCGCCGCGATCTGGCTGAACCCGCGCGCAGACGCAGGTCGCTGCGCGCGACCCTGGCCTTATGTCTGGCGGGGCTACAATTTGTGGCGGTGTTGTCGGTCACACTGTCGACATTTGTCAGTTCGGAAAACGCGCTGTTGCGGCAATCGCGTATCTCGCTGAACGAGGTCAGCGTCAACGTCATCAGCCAGGTAAAAGGCTTTCTGACCCCGGCACGGCAGGTGCTGGATGCCACACGGCGGCTGGCCGAAAACGATGTGCTGGATATCAACGATACGGCGGCACTGGAGAGCCATTTTTTCCAGCAATTACAAGTTGCACCGCAACTGGCAGGCATATATCTTGCCGATGAAACGGGCCGTTTCGTCTATGTCATGCGTACCGAAGAACCCGGCCGTTATCGGACCAAGGTCATCCCCCCCTTTGCGCCCGAGATCACCGAACACCCGGCGGATTTCCAGTGGCGTAATGACCGGTTCACCCTGCTGGAGACAGCCGAAACCCAGACCGACACCTATGAGGCCCGCACCCGCCCGTGGTTTACAATGGTCGATGCCGCGAAAGCTCCGATCTGGACGCAACCCTATATCTTCTACACCACCCGGCAGCCGGGGATCACCTATGGCGTGCCGGTGTTGGACGACGCGGGCGAAATCCGCGCCATTCTGGGCATTGACATCCAGATCGATGCGCTGTCGGGCTTTCTGCTGGACATCTGGTCGGAACGGCGTGGCGCGGCACTGGTGCTGAACGAGGATGGCTCAGTTCTGGCGCATCCAACATTGGTGCTGATCGATCAGGATGCGGATTTCGACAATCCGGAACTGCCGATGGTGGACCAGATCAACGACGCATTGGCGCGTCAGGCCTTTGGCACCTTGGTGCAGAAAGACAAGGCCGAGGTCGAAGGCCCCGTTCATACCGATTTCGAACTGGGTGGTCAGGACTACGTCGCAATGCTGATCGACGTGTCAGAACCCGGTTTGAACTGGCTGATCGGACTCTACGCCGCCGAGGATAATTTCATCGGTGAGATCAAGAAAAACCGGGTACAGGGGATCTGGATCGCACTGTCGATCGCCATACTGACTGGTGCGATCGGGCTGGCACTGGCTGACCGGATCTATGCGCCGGTGCGCACGTTTGCCAGCCAGACCAAACGCCTATCTAGCGGGGAAATTACCCCGCAGGAGGGCCTGCACAGCCCCTATCGCGAGCTTGAAGACACCGGTGCCACGCTGACGCAGGAAGTTCGGCAGCGGCAGCGCTTTGAAACGGCGTATGACCGAACCTTTGATCTTGCCTCACGCGGAATGGCACAGATTGCGCCGGAAACCGGTCGGTTTCTGCGGGTCAATGATCAGCTTTGTGACATCATGGGCTATCAGCCAGGTGAGATGGTGAACATGACTCTTGCCGACACCCTGCCCAAGGACGCAAAGCAAATCGCCGTCAGGTTCCGCGAAACCCTTTTGCAGGATTCCGAGTTCATCGCCGAAAACCAGTTCATCCGCAAAGAGGGCTCGACCATCTGGCTGCGTGTAAACGCCATCCTGATCCGGGATGAAAACGGCGTGCCCGACCATGCTGTTGCCATTGTCGATGACGTCAGCGAACAGAAACAGGCCGAGGCCGAAGCCAGCCGCCTGAACCGGGATCTGTCTCATGTTGCGCGGGTCAACCTGATGGGAGAGATGGCATCAGGCCTTGCACATGAACTTAACCAACCGCTCAGCGCGATTTCCTACAATGTGGATGCGGCCAAGATCACACTGGACGAGATCGGAAACCCCGAGCCCGAACTGACCGAAATCCTGTCGGATATTGACCGACAGTCACGACGTGCAGGCGATATCATCCGCGCGCTGCGCGAAGTGGTCAGAAAAGACCGTGGACGCCAGGCCCCGTTCGAATTGGGCGGGCTGATCCGTCAAACGGTGACTTTGATGGAATCCGAAGCCAAGACGCATGAAATCACGCTGGACTATTCCGAAACAGACCTGCCGCATGTCACTGGCAACAGAACGCAGGTGGCGCAAATTTTGGTCAATTTGCTGCGTAATGCCATTGATGCGCTGGCCCGCGAAAATACACCAAACGGGCTGATCACAATCCGCAGCGCAATCGCCGGTGATTTCATCGAAGTTCAGGTCGAAGACAACGGGCCCGGTGTTGATGAAAACGTCACTTTGTTTGACACGTTCGATACTCAGAAAACTGACGGAATGGGGCTTGGCCTGTCGATCTGCCGCACCATCGCCAAAGCCAATGGCGGTTCCATCTGGTATGAACCGACAGACGGCACAGGCGCGCGCTTTTGCTTTACCCTCAGACGCAGCGACCGGCCCGAGGAGAGCGCGACATGACAGTTCAGGGGGCCAAGGTTTACATTGTCGATGACGATGATGATGTCCGTATTGCGCTGTCACGCGCGCTTAGCAAACGCGGCATGTCCGTCGAACATTTTGCGGACGCTCAGGCGTTTCTTTCCAGTGTAAATGAAGATGCCGAGGGATGCCTCGTGCTGGATTACGGAATGCCGGGAATGGACGGGCTGGATTTGCAGGACCACCTAGTCGCACAGGATTCAACCATTCCGATCATCTTCATATCGGGGCACGGCGGCATCCCGGAATCTGTTCGCGCCACCAAGGCTGGGGCCATCGATTTTCTTGAAAAACCCTTTGACCTGAAACAGTTGATCGAGCGTATCGAGACCGCGACAACGCTAGGCGCAGAACTGCGCGCGAAGAAGGCGCGGCGTCGGGAGATGTCAGAGAAACGCGCCATGCTGACGGAACGGGAAGAGCAGGTGCTGCATCACATCCTGACCCACCCTTCCAAAAGCTCCAGCAAAGAGATTGCGACAGAACTGGGGATTAGCCCCAGGACGGTCGAGATTCACCGGGGGCGTATTCAGCAAAAGGTTGGTGTGAACTCGACCATTGAGCTGTTCAACTATTTCGGCCCCAACGGTTGAACGGTCCTTGGGCAGCGATGTTCTATTACGTCTTTGCCCGGTGCCGGTTTCAAACCGTTAGATGGTCCTTTATATCATTTGGGCGGAACGGCGGGCACGGATCATTAGTAGAAACGCGGCCTGATCCCGCCAGCGGGCAAACCGGGATTGCTGGCGTATCGCGGCTTCGTCAGGAACCGGTTCCTCTAATCGGTCAATGACAAACCCGGCCTCCACGATTGCGTTGATCCAGTCGGCAAGCGTACGGGGAAAGCGAGGCACCAAGAACGGTTCTGCTTTCTGGTCATTGGCTTCCGAAACGGGTCGTGCCGAAAAGCGCCACTCCTCCGTAAAAGCTGTCCGGTCATGATATCGATCAACGATCAGGCCAGTTGTTCGTCCTGCCGCATCCTTTTCCCAGCGCAACCCGGGTGAAATGTGACAGGGGTGTAGAACCGAGAAGGCCAGCAACCCACCCGGCCGCAACAGCCGAAACGCCTCGCGCAGGGCGCCGGAAAGATCAGGACCGTCCATGAGGGCAAGGGTCGACACCACCCGATCAAAAGATCGGTCGGGAAATGAGGTGCGCTGGGAAAAGGATGCAACATGATAGCAAACACCCAAAGGGTCCTCTGCTTCGGCTGCGCGGGCATGGGTAATCTGACGATCCGAGAGGTCAATGCCGGTCATCCGAGCACCAACCCTGGCCAGTCGACGCGTGTTTGTTCCTTCGCCGCAACCGAAATCCATCACATCAAGGCCCGACACATCGCCGAGAAAACGCCGGAACGCGGGCCATGTGAACAGATCGCGATAGGTATCATATCCCGCCCGAACATCCGCGGTCCATTGATCCGCGTTGTCGTTCCACCGGTCGGCGACGTGCTGATCGGCTTTGTTTGATTTGGTCATACCTGGCTATCTCCCGCGCCTTGGCTGCCGCCGTGTCGTGCTTGGTCCGGTCGACATGGGTTCCGCCCGGGCTTAGGGATCATAGCGGCGTAGGTTAGAAAATGCCTGTGATAATTCCGAGTCGCCCTCGGTACCCAATCGGTTTTGCATTGCTTCGACCGAGAGCGGGTCATGCAGAGATCGCCATCTCGCCTATTTTAAGAGCTAAGTCAGGTTGTCCCGGAGATCTGGCGCCGCAGATTGAGCCTTATTCATTGAATAGTGGATCAAGTGGCGCGAGAGAGCCCAATATTGCGATCCTTTGCAGTCGCTTATAAAGGTCACTGGCGCTTTGGTTTCTGCCCATGCAATCCAGAAATTTCTCCTGTTTCTGTGCATCGGAGAACGGTTCGGTAAGGCTGCCTTTGGGATTACGCCGAACTCTTTCTATCTGGGATCCATCCCTGAACGTAGCGGTCAGGATATGAGGTAGAAAATCCTCGGCGGCCTCTTCTTCGGCAGTATAGTGGGTCATCTTGATGCGGTCGAGCAGAGGTTCATCCGCATGGGCTGCCACTCCTTCTGGAGTGAAATCCGCCACGCTCAAGCGGCCCGCCCGCACCACGCGCGCGATGCA
This sequence comes from Ruegeria sp. E1, assembly GCF_056534225.1. NCBI lineage: Bacteria > Pseudomonadati > Pseudomonadota > Alphaproteobacteria > Rhodobacterales > Roseobacteraceae > Ruegeria > Ruegeria sp. E1. The sequence continues at coordinate 4,891 of NZ_JBQFPE010000010.1, forward strand.
ATATGACATCGAAAACCGGGCTTCCATTTCGTTTTTGGGATGCTTGAACGGCATGTTCCTATAGTTCGCTATGCGCACCTTGACCGAGATGTCTGCGATGTTCTCGGGGGTGATCACCCCTTCGTCCTGCAAATCCAGCGCCATGTCGATGGCCATATGACTGGACCCGCAGCAGGCGAACCGTTTTGGCATGACACCAGCGGTTTCGATATAGTGGGGCATGTCAGGGGCTACGTTGAGGTCGGCATAGCCGCGAGGCTCTTTGCCACCGAAAAGTTCAACAAACCCCTGCTCGCGTTCGATGATATCGTCGTGCCCGGACATGCCAGCTCGCGCCAGACGGGCGGCCTCGATAGCATTCTTTGCGCCCATTCCCGCGTGGAACGGTTTGACGGGCGCCCCGAACTGGGCCTTGCTGCCCGAACCGAAGCTGACGGCCAGCGACATCGCGCGCACGATTTGCACCCGATCGAACTTCATCATCGAAGCCACGCCAGCCGCCGTTCCGATGGTGCCAATTGTCGACGTGCTGTGCCAGCCAGCTGTGTAATGAGAGGGCACGACGCCTGCGCCAATTAGGCCTTGGACCTGCAACGCGACAAGATAGGCCTCAACGACTTGCGCACCGGATGCGTTCAGCTCGTCGCCGATTGCCAGCAAAGCCGGAACCGAAACAGCGGAGGCGTGGCTGAGCGCGGGGCGGAAATTATCGTCGAAATCCAGCGCATGGGCTGCGGTTCCATTGATTGCGGCGGCAATGGCAGCATCTGACCGCCCGCCGCCAATCAGCCGCGCGGGGCCGTCCTGAGTCGACCCCGACAAATAGGCCTGTCGCACGCTGAGCGTCGCCGGGTCATCGCGCCCCAGATACATACATGCGACCGTGTCCGTGATCGCATCGGCTGCAAGTGCGCGCTGGCGTTCCGTCGATTGGTACGAAATGCACCAATCCGCGATGCGTTCCAGAACGGTGCTCATATCAGTTGGGCATGCAGGTCGGGGCCAGCACGGTTTCAACCACCTCGGCAAACCAGGCCGCGCCGACTGGCAGAACATCATCGTTGAAATCGTAACGCGGATTATGAAGCGGCACTGATTGTACTCCGGCCTTGGTTGTGCCGATCCGCGCGAAACACCCCGGGCGGGCCTGGGCCAAGAACGCAAAGTCTTCGCCCCCCATCGCAGGCGGGCGCTTCATCATCACGTTGTCAGCGCCAACAACAGCAATCGCTGCACCCATGCCAAAATCAGTCGGTGCGTCCGCGTTGATCACAGGCGGATAGCCCCGCCGGTAGTCGACGGCAACCTCGGCCCCCATTGTGGCAGCTGCATTGTGGGCGACTTCGGCAATCAGCCTTTCGAATTCGTCCTGCACCTCAGGTGTTAGACTGCGGGCGGTGCCGTGCAGTTCGGCCACCTCGGGGATCACGTTGCCTGTTGTTCCAGCATGAAACTGCGTCACCGAGATCACGCCATTCTCCAACGGATCGATGCGGCGCGAGAGGATCGTCTGTAGTGACAAAGCAACCTGCGCCCCAGCGATCAGAGGGTCAACGGTGTGATGCGGACGAGCAGCGTGCCCGCCCTTACCCGTGACTGTGATCGAAAACCGGTCGGACGCGGCCATTGTAGGGCCCTTGACCACGCTCATCATCCCTTCTGCCAGCAGCGGGTCGTTGTGCTGTCCAAAGACCATGTCAGCAGGAAACTTATCAAAAAGTCCGGCATCGATCAGGCTTTTGGCACCGGCCAGCCCTTCCTCGGCAGGCTGAAAGATGGCATGAACTGTGCCCGAAAACCGACGTGTCTGCGACAGGTATTTCATCGCCCCCATCAGCGTCGCGGTATGCCCATCATGGCCGCAGCCATGCATGACCCCCGGTACGGTCGAGGCCCAGGGCACATCGCCCTGATCCTCCATCGGCAGCGCATCCATGTCGGCCCGCAAAGCAACCGCACGGTTGCCGTCGCCTGCGCGCAGGGTTGCCACAATGCCGGTCTCGGTCAAGCGTTCGAACGGGATGCCCCATTCGGTCAGGTGCCGGGCCACGAAATCCGAGGTTTCGAACTCCTTATAGCCCAGTTCAGGGTGGGCATGTAGATGTCGGCGCCAGCTGGTCATTTCACCGGCAAAGGCGGTGATTTCAGAAGGAATGGCCATAAGAAACCTCATACATTGAAAAGGCCCTGCCCTCTGCCTGCGTATGGCAGAGGGCGGATGCTGTGTTTGAGATCAATCGTCCTGAATCGCGGCCAGCGCCTTGTTGATCCGTGCCTTTCTGACTCGCATGATGATCATGATCACCGTCAGGATCAGGATGGTCAGCGAGATCGGGCGTTGGAAAATGATCCACAGGCCGTCATTGGCGAGCAGCTGGGTCTGGCGCACCGCGCGCTCCATTCCGCCGCCCAGAAGCAAGGCAATCATGAACGCAGGAATGTTGTAGTTGTAGCGCCGGAACAGATAGCCAAGGACGCCAAACAGTACCATGATCCAGACGTCGAACAGCGACGAATGCAGCACATAAGCCGACGAGACCGAGATCATCAGGATCAGCGAATAGGTGATCCGCGCAGGCACCGCCAGAATGATCCGTCCGATCATCGGGCTGAACCAGAAGCCCACAACAAAGTAGGCGACGATACAGAACAGACCGGCGCTGAACAGTGCATAGATCAGGTTGGCGTCTTCGGTGAATACTTGTGGCCCGACTGTTATGCCGTGGATCAGCATCGCACCCGCCAGCAGTGCTGCCTGCGTCGAACCGGGAATGCCCAGTGTCAGCAGCGGGATCAGGTTGGCGCCAGAGGTCGCGTTGTTGGCCGCCTCTGATGCTGCAACGCCTTTGACCTCGCCATTGCCCCATTCGTCATCGGGCTTGGCCTGCCGTCTGGCTTCGCCGAAGGACAGGAACGACGCAACCGAGGCGCCGATGCCCGGGAACATACCGACCGAGGCGCCGATGAACATCGACCGCACGATTGTGGGCAATACGCGTAGATAGTCCATCAAACCAAACGTGTCGTCGGGTTTGCTGACCTCGTCCTTGCGCCCTTTCTGATCCTTGTGCGAGGTCGCACCGAAATCCTTTACATCAAAACGGTGGAACACTTCGCCAACCACAAAGATCCCAATCAGCGCCGGAACCAGCGGCAGGCCATCCATAAGCGGCAGCTGATCGAACGTCATGCGCAGATTGCCCGAGATCGGATCGAACCCAACCAAAGCCATGGTAATGCCGAACAGGGTGCTGATGATGCCCTTGATCATCGATTCACCAATGATCGATGAGATCACGACAAAAGCCAGAATATAGATCGTCACCAGTTCAGGCGGACCGATTTTGACAGCATAAACTGCCAGATAGGCCGCGCCGAAGATCAGCAGACACTCCGAGAAGAAATCACCTGTCGCGGATGCCGCCGTCGCCGCACGCAGCGCCTTTACCGGGTAGCCCTTCCGCGCCAGCGGATGACCTTCGATCATAGTCGCCGCCGCGGAAGGGGTCCCGGGAGTGTTGAACAGAATTCCGGGGATCGAACCGCCGAAATCCGATGACTTTGAGATCGTGTACATCAGGATCAACGCGATCAGCGGATCCAGATAGAACGAGAAAGGTAAAAGCAGGGCGACTGCGGTTGTACCGCTAAGCCCGGGAACGGCCCCGACGAGAATACCCGCAACCGAGCCGATGATAGCGACAAACACCGCGCTGGGGCTGGTGATGAACGCCGACATACCTTCCAGGAATGGAGACATATTCTATTTCCTTTTGATCGGTCTTCGGATGCGTTCAGAACGCGGCAAAGAAATCACGGCGCCAGGTGGGCACCTTGTCGTTCAACCCGGTCGAGATCAGTGCGCCGTCGCCTTCGGTGATGCCCAGGACAAAGAAGAACAGCAGGTAGGAAAACAGGGTGAAGCACACCGCAATCGTCGCTTGCTTGCGCCCGAATTCGCCGGTGAACAGGCTGACCGCGACAAATCCCACAACCACGGTTGCGATGATATACTCGGCCGCCCAGAAGAGGATCGGGTAAGAACAGCCCACCAGCGCAATCAGGATGCCGCGCCGTGTCATGAAGGGCTGATACGTGTCCGGGTCCTCGTCCGTTCGCGCCCGTGCGGCTGGGGATAGAACGACCACTGAAAGCAAAATGACCGACAACACGATGATGGCCAAAGCGAAGGCAACTCCGCTGTCTTGCGCAATCCCGGCTAAGCCACCAACTGACAGCAGATCATACGCGCCCGCCAGAAAAACTACGATCATGAAGAGACCGAACAGGATCTCGCCATCAAGCCATTTAGGCATCTTTCCCTCCCAATTTTCGTTGACCGAAGGCAGCGTACCGCCTCCGGTCCTGATCAAGATGCTCTTACAGAGAGCCTGCAACCGAGTCGGTCGTCGGGCGCCATGCGTCCATGAGTTCTTTCATGTGCTCATGCGTTTCAGCACCATCCATGAACACGACATTCAGGTTGGCGTTCTTGACTTTTTCCTTCGTGGCCGGGTCGTCTATTGCAAATTTGAACGCTGCGGTCAGCTCGGCAACAACTTCATCCGGCGTATCCTTGGGGGCCAGCACGATGTACGGCGCAGGCATTGCAACGAACTCGGTGTTCTGTTCCGCGAAGGACAGCATGTCGGGGGCCAGACCATCACGTTCTTCAGCCATAACGCCGATGGCGCTCATGGTGTCGAGGTTGGCCAGATAGTGGTGCGTGCCAACCACGCCAAAGGCCACCTGATCGCCGATGATCGCCGCTCGGGCCGGGGCACCGCCTGCAAACGGGACGTCCTGCACCTTGTCCTGCAGACCGTTGGCCAGCAACCAGCTGGTCATGGCGACATCGGTGATAGACCCTTTGCCGGTATGGGCCCAGCGAAGCTGCTCGCCTGCCGCATCCGCGTCCAGAATGGCTTGCTTCAGATCGGCAACCGAATTCAGGTTGCGCGCCTTGGGGGCAACAACAGCCAGGTTCGCCACTGCAACATGCGCCACCGGCTTGAAGTCGTTCAGAACGTCAACCCCGGTTTCCTTAACCATGGTTGCAATCATGGCCGAGCCCGAGATCATCACGATGGTTTGGCCGTCAGCTTTTGCAGGTTTGGTGTATTTAAGGCCGATCAGCTGACCCGCGCCGGGACGGTTCGCCACCACGATGGGCTGATCGTCCAGCGCTTCGGTCAGAGCCGGAGCAAAAATGCGGGACAGTGTGTCAAGCCCGCCACCGGGTTTTGCGCCCACAACAATAGTGACCGGCCCGTTCGGGAAGTTGTCGGCGGCAGTTGCCGCACCGGCCATAGCGGCCAGTGCGATCGTCGCGCTTGCGGCTACGCTTTTGAGTGTTCTGTACATGGTCTTCTCCCTTGATTGGTATGCGCAGAATTGAGGTTGAAGTAAGCATCCACAAAGCGGGTCAGCTTATGCAGAATGTTGTCGAAGAAGATCTTGCCTGCCTCGGCACTGAACGGCACGTTTTCACCGTTGATTTTTGCGTCTTCGCTGATGTCTTCAGCATAAACGGGTAAGTTTATGTCGAGATCCTCGAACTTGCCTTGATGCATCGAGACAAGGGGGATTCCGTTCATCTCGCCTTTGCCTTTACGATGCACGTCCTGCTGCGGGGGGCAGTCATCGGGGAACAGATAGCGGCTGAGCGAGCCCATCGGCTCGGTCCCGTGGCCTTTGGCGCGAATTCCGAACTCGGGCTGGGCACGGTTCCACACGTCGTCATCGAACTTGCCCCAGACATTAACCGACGGAATGATGATGCCGTGCTTGGCACGCGCCAACCGAAGCTGATTGGCGATGATCCCGGAATTGCCGCCATGCCCGTTCAGGACAAGGATATTCCGAATGCCGTCCCGAATGAGGCCGTCCACGATCTCCGAGAAAACGGCGGCAAATGTCTCGGCTGACAGGGCAATGCCCGCAGGCGCATTCTGAAAATAGGTGGCATGACCAAAAGGCAGCGTCGGCACGGTGATACAACCTGTCACCTCGGCCAGTCGTTTGGCCAGTTCATCGACCAGCCGGTAATCCCCCATGGGCGTGTAACACCCGTGTGGTTCGGTCGAGCCGACCGGAATCAGAAAGGGCGTGTCGGCGGCAACAGCCGCACGGGCATCCAAGCTGGTGGTCGCTGCAAGATCGGTCATTGCGCTGTCTCCAGCTTCACAGCGAATTGCGCAACCAAGTCATCGGCACCGGACAAAGCGCCAAGAGTGGCCCCTGCCTTCATGTCCGCGCGGCGGCGGGTGCTTGTGTCTTCTTTCGCTGCCGCTGCTTTGACAAGCTCTGCGGCTTCGGCCCGGGGAATGCAGATCACTCCGCTATCGTCGGCCATGATCAGATCGCCAGCATGAACAACAACGCCGCCGCAGTTGATGGGCAGATTGAGGCAGCCAGCGGGGCCGGTCCGACGCGTGGTGATGGGTGAAACACCGCAGGACCAAACAGGAAAGTCGTGCTCGCGGATTTCGTCGGGATCGCAAATCGGGCCATCCACAATGGCACCCGCCGCGCCCGACTGCACCAGCCCATAGGCAACATTGCCGCCAAGACAGGCAAGACGAGTGTCCCCTGCCCGATCGATCACGACGATGTCGCCGGGACGCACCCGTCCCGACGCATAGTGCAACAGAGTCGAATCCGGCGTGGGCAACCGCAGCGTCACGGCTGTTCCCATGATGCGTTTGTCGGACTGGCGCGGGGTGATGCGGTGATGATCCAGAAAGCCGGTCCACGTTAGATGACCGACCGTTGCGACCGAGACACCGGACAGCATCGACAAGATTTCGCCGTCGATCTGGTCCGGCATGGGGGCTATGTCGTAGCGTCCAATCATATGTTCGAACATTTCCTTTATATCGAAGATTAGAAAATTAGTATCAGAAACATAATTATCGGTCAATAATTTCAAATTCGACTATTTTCTGATGCCCGATCGCATGTTAAACATGAAGAATGCGCACGGATATTTTGCCCAACTCGGCGGCCTCGACCGCCAAAGAGCCCATAACGAACCGAATCTATGATTCGATTCTCGAGGATATTCGGTCGGGCAAGCTGGAACCCGGACAGAAGCTGAAAGTGCGTGAGCTGACATCCGAGTATGGCGGCTCCACCGGATCCTGCCGCGAAGTCCTGAACCGGCTTGCGGGTGAGCGCTTTGTGCAAACCAAAGGCATGACCGGTTTCAGCGTCCGCGATCTGTCCTCGGAAGATCTGGTCGAGGTGCTCGATCTACGGGACCAGCTGGAATCGCAGGCCTTTATCAAGGCGATCCAGCATGGGGATACCGAGTGGGAAGAACGCATGGTTCTGGCGTTTCACAGGCTGGAACGCGAGCGCGCGCGGGAAGGAACCTCGCTTATCGAAAGGGAATATTTCCACCGGGAATTTCATTTGGCCCTGATCGGTGCACATACCTCGGAATGGCATCAGTTCTTCATCCGGACACTCAGCCTGCATTCCGAGCGGTACCGCCGGATTCTGCTGCCCAAGAGGATATTCGAACCCGAATACGTCCAATTGGTTGATGAAGAACACGCGCAGATCATGGGTCTGGCGATGGAACGCCGCGCCGAAGAAGCGGCAGCAGCATTGAAGAAACATCGCTCAAGATCTCGAACCGACCTGTTGGCAGCCTTGGAGGGGCGCTAGTCTTTTGGCGCAATTGCGCCGTACCGTCGGTCCTGGCCCTAAAGGTCAAAAATCCAGCCCCAAATCCATCGTCCGGTAGGAATGGGTCAATGCACCAGACGAGATATAGTCGACACCCGTCGCAGCGATCCCCGCCACTGTGTGCTTTGTCACGTTGCCCGAGGCTTCGGTCACCAAACGCCCATCGATCATAGCGACCGCATCGCGCAGTAAGTTGGGCGTCATGTTGTCCAGCAGCACCACGTCGGCACCGCCGACCGCAAGCACCTCGGCCAACTGGTCCAGCCGGTCGACCTCGATCTCGACCTTCATCATGTGTGAGGCGGCGGCTTTTGTCGCTTCAAGCACGGGGCGCACTCCGCCAGCCGCTGCTATATGATTGTCCTTGATCAGAATGGCATCGGACAGCGAATAGCGATGATTGAAACCGCCACCGTGCAAAACCGCCTGTTTCTCGACCATGCGCAGACCGGGCGTGGTCTTGCGGGTGCAGGTGATCCGCGCCTTGGTCCCTGCCGTCTCGGAAACGAGGGCGGCAGTTTGGGTGGCGATCCCACAGAGCCGTCCGGCAAAGTTCAGCGCCACCCGTTCGGCGCTGAGGATCGACGCGGCGTCGCCTTCGATCTCCATCAACGTATCGCCTTTGACGCAGGGTTGACCGTCAGGGAAATGAGTTGTGACCTGCAACGACGGGTCCACAAGACGGAAGGCAATCGCCGCGACCTGCATACCCGACACGACGGTATCCTCGCGCGCGTTCAGCTTTGCGCGATAGGTGGTTCCGGCGGGGATCACCGTGCGCGTGGTGATGTCGCCATAGCTGCCGAGGTCTTCCAGCAAAGCGGCGCGCACCAGCGGTTCCAGGATCAGATCGGGCAGGTTGGCTTGGGTCATTTCAAATCCTTTGCAATCCGATCACGCAGTGCCAACGCCTCGGGCAACGTCAGGCGCGACCGCTGGCCGGGATCAGGCCGTGTTTCCGGGTAATCGGTGCGATAATGGGCACCGCGACTCTCCTTGCGCAACAACGCGGCAGCCGCAATCAGAGTGGCGGTGGCCGTCATGTTGCAAAAGCTGTCGTCCGCGCCATGTGCCGCCTCTAGTGCGGCGATGTTTTGCAGGGCCGTGCGCAGCCCCTGCGCGTCGCGCTCTACGCCGACATGATTGGTCATCGTCTGGCGCAGGCGGTTGATCGCCTCTGGATCAGAGGGGTGATCTGCAGGCATAAACTCTGGCGCAACCGGGGCACATGCGGTTAGATCGGACAGCCCTTGCGCCATATCCATCGCGCAGGCGCGGGCAAAGACCAACGCCTCAAGCAACCCGTTCGAGGCCAGCCGATTGGCACCGTGCAACCCGGTCGAGGCTGCCTCGCCACAGGCCCAGAGATTGTCCAGCGACGTGCGCCCGTTCAGGTCCGTTTCAACGCCGCCCATATGATAATGCGCCGCCGCTGCGACCGGGATCGGGGTCGCGACCGGGTCAAGCCCGTTGCGTGCGCAGGCTGCAGCCACGGCGGGGAACCGAGTGAGGATCTCAGGCCCAATCGCGGCGCGGGTATCCAGAGCCGGGCGATTGCCTGCCTGCGTCTGAGCGTAGATCGCGCGCGCCACCACGTCGCGGGGGGCCAGCTCCGCATCCGGATGTGCCCCCACCATAAACCGTTGCCCATTCCGGTTGATCAGGATCGCCCCATCACCGCGCAGGGCTTCGGTTGCCAGCGGCGCAGGGTCTTCGCCAACATCAATGGCGGTGGGATGGAATTGTACGAACTCAGCATCTGCGATAACGGCCCCGGCGCGCGCGGCCATGCCGATCACCTGACCCCGGATACGAGCCGGATTGGTGGTCAGCGCATAAAGCCCGCCCGAGCCGCCTCCGGCCAGCAAACAGGCGGAGCCGCGCAGGATCACCGGGTCTGACCCGCCCTCTGTGGAAGCGGCGATGACCACACCCGTCACCCTGTTGCCGTCGGTTTCCAGCCGGATCGCCTGCGCCCCTTCCAGAACCTGCACCGACGGCGTCTGGCGCAGCTCTGCAATCAGCGCGCGCATGATCTCGGTCCCGGCCTGATCACCCTGGACGCCAACCACGCGCGCTGCACTATGAGCCGCCTCACGTGACAGGACATATCCGCCCTCGGCGTCGCGGTCGAAATCGGCGCCCAGATCGGTCAGATCAAGGATGTGGTCGCGAGCCGCGCGGGTGACATAGTCTGCGACCTCGCGCAATACCGCGCCTGCGCCTGCGCGCTCGGTATCTTCGGCGTGGGCGGCGGGGCTGTCGGTCGGGTCCATCGCGGCAGCGACCCCACCCTTCGCCCAGGCCGAACTGGCCCCCGTTCCCAGCGCGTCAGGAGAGATCATCACCACCGGGTGCGGCGCCAGTTTCAGCGCCGCATAGATCGCCGCCAACCCGGCCCCGACAATAACCACTCGGTCGGTGGTAATGCTGCGCATCGGTCCGCTCAGATACCCAGTTCCCGGCTGAGGTCGATCATGCGCTGCACCGCCAGCCGCGCCCCGGCGGCAACGGTCTCGTCAACCTCGACCTGACCGGTCATGGTATCCAGTGTGTAAAGCACTTTCTCAAGCGTAATCTTTTTCATGTAGGGGCACATGTTGCAGGGGCCGACAAAATCGACTTCGGGCAGCGCATCGGCGATGTTCGAGGCCATCGAACATTCAGTGATCAGCAGCGCCTTTTCCGGCTTTTCCTCAGAGACATATTTGATGATGCCGCTGGTCGAGCCCGAGAAATCGGCCTCGGCCACCACATCTGGCGGGCATTCGGGATGCGCGATCAGTCGCGTGCCCGGGTTCCATTCTCGGAAATCGCGCAGGTCGCTGGCGCTGTATTGCTCGTGCACGATGCAAGAGCCTTCCCACCAGACTACGTTTTTCTGGGGCACGTCCCGCGCCACGTTCTGCGCCAGATACTGATCCGGGGTCATGATCACCGTGTGGCTGTCTTGCGCCGCGACGATCTGGGCCGCGTTGGATGAGGTGCAGCAGATATCCGAGGCCGCTTTCACCTCGGCCGAGGTGTTCACGTAGGTCACGACCGGCGCGCCGGGATAACGGCGGCGCATCTCGGCGACGCCCTCGGCAGTGATCGATTCCGCCAGCGAGCATCCTGCCTCCATATCCGGCATCAGCACGATTTTGTCAGGGCTCAGGATTTTTGAGGTTTCGGCCATGAAATGCACGCCGCATTGCACGATCACATCCGCCTCGACCTCGGTCGCTTTGATCGCCAGTTGCAGGCTGTCGCCGCCGAAATCGGAAATGCCGTGAAAAATCTCGGGAGTCATGTAGTTATGGCCCAGAATGACAGCGTTGCGTTCTGCCTTCAGGTCGTTGATCGCCTTGACGTAAGGCGCAAAGATCGCCCAATCCGCCGGGGACACCACGCGGGACATGCGCGCGTAGATATCACCCATGCTGGCCGCCAGTTCCGGCGAGGGGGTGAGGTCATATTTTTCGGAAAGATGCGTGCGCTGCGCGGGTAGGTCGAACACGGGTCTGATTTCTGCCTGATGAATCCGTGGGGCACCCTTTACGCGGTTTGCGGGTGATTGGCCACCTGCCAATTGAGGAAAACACGCCTGTTTCCGCCGATGCACGCAGGCGGGTCGTCCTCAGAGGCTGTCTTTGATGCCGTACCAAGCAAAAGCGGGCGGCAGGGACCATCTGCGCAAGGGGCCCAATTCGAACCGGCGCAGCGGGCGTTTCATCAGGTCAGGATGCGGCAGGCACGACCGACCCAACGCCATATCGGCGATCAGCGCCCCAGCATAGGGGGCCATTGCAACGCCGCTACCGTGATACCCAAGCGCGGCCCATGCGTTGTCCAGAGCGGGAAGCGCCCCTGCAAATGGCACCAGATTGCGGGTCATGCAGATCAGACCCGACCAGAAGTATTCTGAATCCACGTCCCGCCACGCCGGGAACATCCGGTCGAAATCCTTGCGGGCACGGGCATATGTTGCGGCCAGACTGGCCTCGGTTGCGCGCACCGATCCACGCAGGCCAAACAGCATCCGGTTGTTTGGCAGCAGCCGAAAGTAGTGCAGAAGGTCACGCGTGTCGCAGAGCATCTGATGGCTGTTCCATCCCTGCGCCTGAATCTCGGCATCACTCATCGGACGGGTAACAAGGATATTGGATTGCACCGGTAGATAGCCGCTGGCAAGCGCGCGGGGCAGATCGTCCGAGGAATAACCGTTGGTGGCCACCAGCAGATTGCGCGCACGCAGCCTGCCTTGCGGCGTATGCAACAGATGCGTGCCTTGCTGGTCGAACCGGGTCACGGGGCTGTGCGAATGCAGGCGCACCCCTGCCCGCTCTGCCTGATCTGTCAGCCCTCGCACAAATTTCATCGGGTTCAGGGCAAAGCCAAGCGGCAGGTGGACAGCGCCGTGAAATTCGGGGCTGTTCATCCCATGCCGTGCCATCTCGTCCTTTGGGACGACCTCGGATTTCAGCCCGTATCGGTTGGCACATTGCCGGGCATAGGCCTGAAGGTCGGAAACCGCCCGCCCAGAATGCGCCACGTAGGTGTAGCCTTTGGATTGCCTTTCGATATCCAGATCAAAGCGGTCGGCGTAGTCCTCGACCAGCTCTATCGCCGCGCGTTCGGCGCCGAAGAACAACCGGGCATCCGCGTCGCCATATTGGCGTCTGATCGCAGCATCGCCCAGCTTTGCGCTGCCGGTCGACACCAACCCGCCATTGCGCCCCGAAGCGCCCCAGCCCACAGCCTGCGCGTCCAGCACAACCACATCCGCCCCGGCCTCGGCCAATCTCAGGGCTGCCGACAATCCGGTGTAGCCACCGCCAATCACCGCAAATTCGCAGGTCTGCTCACCCTCAAGTGACGGGTAAACCGGCAGGGGCGCCGCAACCGTGTCGTCCCAATACCGATCACGGATCGGGCGGTCGCCATAGGCCAAAGGTTCATAGATGCGTTTCATGCGATGCCTGCCCGCAGGACGGACGGCCCTGTCAGAGTTTGTCGCGCAGACTGAACCACAACATCGCCAGCACCAGCAAGGGTGTCCGGAACATCCGCCCGCCGGGGAAGGTGATGGTCGGCACCTTCGCCATAATATCAAAACGTTCGGCCTGCCCCGCGATGGTCTCGGCCGCGATCTGGCCTGACAGCGTGCCCAAGGCCACGCCCGCGCCGGAAAACCCCGATAGCGACAGGATATTGCCGCCGATCCGTTCGTAATGGGGCATTCGGTTCATCGTGATCCCCAGCGTGCCACCCCAGGCGTGTTCGATTTCAACCCCTGCAAGCTGTGGGAAGATCTCGGCCATCGGTTTGCGCACGGCATCCGCAATGTTCGAGGGAAAGCGATAGCCATAGCTTTCGGTGCCACCAAACAGCAGGCGATGATCGTCGGAGAACCGAAAGTAGTTGATGACAAACTTGCTGTCGGCCACTGCATAATTGTTGCGGATCAGGTTTTCCTGCGCCTGCGCGCTCATCGGTTTGGTCGAGACGATGAAGTTGTTGATCGGCATTACCCGCTGCGCGACATGCTGTTGAAGATCGCCCAGATAGCCGTTGCAAGCCAGCACGACATAGCGCGCCTTGATCCGCGCGCCATCGATCTGGACGAACGCCGGATCACCTTCGGAAATGCCCGTGACCTTGGATCGCTCAAATATCCGCGCGCCTGCGGCTGTGGCGAGCCGCGCCAGCCCTAAGACCAGTTCCAACGGGTTCACATGGCCCCCGCCCATGTCCAGCGTGCCGCCGAAATAGGCGGGTGAGTTCACCAGGTGGCGGCACTCGTCTTTGTCCAGCAGGCTTATCTTGTCATAGCCGTATTTGACCGACATGTGTTCGACATGGCGTTCGCTATGTTGCTGATACCGCGCGCGATGAACTGTGTGGATCACTCCGTCATGGAATCTCGTGCGGACCTCATCCTTTGCGGTCAGTTCGCGCACCAGATCAACGGCCTGTGCCCCGATATCCCAAAGTTGGCGAGCGTGATCATCGCCCATCATCGCCTCAAGCTCTTCCTGATCCAACCGCTGGCCCATGCTGACCTGACCGCCATTGCGGCCCGATGCGCCAAAGCCCACACGCTGCGCGTCCAACACAATCACATCATAGCCGCGCTGCGCCAGATGATAGGCAGTGGATAGACCAGTGAACCCTGCCCCCACGACGCAGACATCGCAGTCAAGCGCGCCCTGCGCCTTCGGAAACGGCGCAAGCTGTTCTGCAGCCTCAGCGTAGTAAGATCGCGGGTATTCGCCCGGACGGTCGTTGGCGGTGAGCAGGTCCATCAGGTGTTCTTGATCTCAGGCCGCCTTAAAGATGCCGTCTGCGCGGATCTGCTCAAGGCACTCATCCAGAGATGTGCGAGCACGGTCGATCAGAGTGTCAATCTCGGCCCGAGTGATGACCAGCGGTGGCGAGATGATCATCCGGTCGCCTACATGGCGCATGATGACATTGTTGGCAAAGCAACGTTCGCGGCAGATATAACCCACAGTACCGGCATCCGAGGCAAAGGGCGCGCGGGTGTTTTTGTCTGGCGTCAGAGCAATCGATCCCATCATCCCCTCGATCCGGGCTTCGCCGACCAGCGGGTGATCGGTCAGGGCCTCCCACTTTTCTTTCAGATAAGGCGCGGCCACGGTCTGCACATGCTGCAGGATATTTTCCTCTTCCAGAATGCGCAGGTTTTCAAGCGCAACGGCGCAGGCCACCGGATGGCCCGAATAGGTATAGCCGTGGTTGAATTCGGTGTCGTTGATCACGCGCGCGATCTCATCCGACACGATTGACGCCCCGATCGGTGCATAGCCCGAGCTGAGCCCCTTGGCGACCGTCATGATATCGGGCCTGATACCCAAAGTTTGCGAGCCGAACCAATTGCCGGTGCGGCCAAACCCACAGATCACCTCATCCGCGACCAGCAGGATGCCGTACTTGTCGCAAATCCGCTGAATCTCGGGCCAGTAAGTGGTTGGTGGAATGATAACACCGCCCGCACCCTGAATGGGTTCGCCGATAAAGGCGGCAACCTTGTCGGGTCCGACCTCTTTGATCTTTTCTTCCAGCTGGCGCGCGCGCTCCAGGCCAAATTCTTCGGGCGATTGGTCGCCGCCATCCGCCCACCAGTTGGGCTCATCAATGAACGCGATGCCGGGGATGGGCAAACCACCCTGCCCGTGCATCCCTTTCATCCCGCCCAGCGAGGCCCCGCCGAGGGTTGAGCCGTGATAGGCGTTCCAGCGTGAGATGATCACGTTGCGATCTGGCTGACCCTTTTCGGCCCAATAGGTCCGCACCATGCGGATATTGGTGTCATTGGCGTCCGAGCCGCCGTTGGCAAAGAACACATGGTTCAGATCACCCGGCGCAAGCTCGGCCAGCTTTTTGGCCAGCGTCAGCGCGGGCACATGCGATGTCTGAAAGAATGTGTTGTAGAACGGCAGTTCCTGCATCTGGCGGGCAGCTGCATCTGCAATCTCGGACCGGCCATAGCCGATGTTTACGCACCAAAGCCCGGCCATGCCGTCCAGAATCTCGGCCCCGTCGCTGTCTTTCAGCCAGACACCCTTGGCACTGGTGATGATGCGGGACCCCTTGCCGTTGATCTCGGTGCCGGTGGTGAACGGGTGCATGTGGTGGGCCGCGTCGATGGCCTGCAACTCGGCGGTGGGCAGGTGGTTGGCAAAACTAGTCATAACGGGTCTCTCAGATCAGACGTTCAGCAACAGATGCTGTCGTTCCCAAGGGGAAATCTCGCGTTGATATTCTTCGTTCTCGGCGCGTTTGATACCGGCATAAAGGCTGCAGAATTCTTCGCCCAGCAGGTTGCGGATCTCGGTGGCCTCATCAAAAATATCCAAAGCCTCGCGCAGGCTGGCGGGCAGCGGCTCTTCAGCCTCCCACACCTCTTTTCTGGCCTCGGCGCGGGGTTCGATCCTGTTGATCATCCCCAGCAGACCACAGGCCAGCGACGCGGCAATGGCAATGTAGGGGTTGCAATCCATGCCGATCACCCGGTTTTCCAGACGGCGCGCCGCTGGGTCGGAATGGGGTACCCGCAGGCCGGTGGTGCGGTTGTCCGCCGCCCATTCGATATTCGCGGGGGCGCTTTGACCGTCGACCGTGATCCGCCGGTAAGAGTTCACGTAAGGCGCCAGCAGCGGCACGACCTCGCCCAGATGTTTCTGCGACCCGCCGATATACCAACGGAACAGGTCCGAAGTTGACCCATCAGCGTTGGAAAAAATGTTCTGGCCGGTTTCCCTGTCTATGATGCTTTGGTGCACATGCATCGCGCTGCCGGGTTCATCGCGGATCGGTTTTGCCATGAAGGTGGCAAAGACCCCGTTTTTCAAAGCCGCCTCGCGGATTGTGCGTTTGAAATAGAACACCTGATCGGCCAGACGTAGCGGATCGCCATGCATCAGGTTGATCTCGATCTGACCAGCGCCGCCTTCTTGAATCACGGTGTCGATCTCAAGCCCCTGCGCCTCGGCGAAATCATAGATCGTGTCGATCACATCGCCGAACTCATCCACTGCTGCCATGGAATAGACCTGACGGCTGGCCCCCTTGCGCCCGGTTCGGCCCAGCGGCGGCTCGATCTCTTCGTTCGGGTCGAGATTGGGCTTGGTCAGATAGAATTCCAGCTCGGGCGCGACGATGGGTACCCAGCCCCGGTCGTGATAGGCCTGAATGACCCGTTTCAGAACCGCGCGAGGTGAGATGCCCAGCGGGGATCCGTCGCGGTTGAACATATCGCAGATCACCTGCACCGACAGGTCCGGCGACCACGGGATCGCGCTTGCGGTGCTCATATCGGGCCTTAGGACAATGTCCTTTTCAAGCCACTGATTTTCGATTTCCATATCGACATATTCGCCCGAGATGGTCTGATAAAACAGCGTCACAGGCAGGGCCAGCTCGGCGTCGGGGTCGAATTTCACGCAGGGCATCGCCTTACCGCGTGAGGTTCCGACCAGATCGGGCACAATGCATTCAACCTCATCAATCCGGCGCCCCTGAGCGTAGGCCACAAATTCTTCGGGCAGTTGGTTCTGCCACTGAAGCGTGCTTGCCTTTTTCATCAAACCTCCTCGATCTGTTCAAATCGGGGATGCCCTTTCCCCTTGTTGTATTTATGATCAAAATTTCGGGGAAAACCACACAACAACCGCAAAGGCCAAGAGAAATCGATGCGGAATGTCAGGCGCAGTGCCACAAACATAGCGGTCGATACGGTGGCCGCATTGCACGCCATCACATGCTCGGCTACCAGATGGCAACGCGAAGAACAAATGGTGGATCAGGCAATATGAGCTTTATCACCGAATATGACGTCTATTGTACCAAGCACGGCACGCCCGACCGGATCGAACTGTTGCTTTGTGATGGCAACGCGGTGCTGCGGGGCAAGTGGCTGCCCGGTGGCGCGGCTGACAAGCTGATCAAAGGGGCGGTGCGCCTACCGCTTTCGACCTATGCACCTGCGATCATGGGCAATGAAGTGGCCGGGACCGGGCTGGGGATCGAGGTTGGCGATCCCGATGGTATTCTGGTGCCAATCGACGGCACGCTGAACCCTGCGCCTTGGCTGCAGGGCAATGTCGCACAGGTGTTGGTAGAGATGACCGATATAGGCGGCACAGTCAGCCCAAATTCACCCCGCGCCTTGTTGCAGCGTATGCTTGGCCGCTATGATGCCAAGGGCTGGCGACCTGTGGTCGCAACCGAGCTTGAGTTCTACATCCTGCGCACCCGGTCCGAGCGGTCCGAGGCCCCGGAGCCCCCCGCGTTCAGCCCCGATGCCCAGAACTATGACTTGGAGCTTCTGAACAAGCGCGAAGCGATCCTGAACGAAATCCTGTCTGTCAGCGCCAAACAGGGTATGGCGACCGATACGCTGATCGCCGAATATGGCCCCGGTCAGTTCGAGGTCAATTTTCACCACACCGATGACGTGCTTGCGGCGGCTGAAACCGCCATCCTGTTCCGACGACTGGTGCGCGGTGTGGTTCAAAGCTACGGCTATGAGGCCACTTTCATGGCCAAACCCTATAGCGACCAGCCGGGTAACGGAATGCATGTGCACGCATCGGTCATCGACCGAGCAGGGCGCAATGTCTTTACCCCATTGGGGGATGAAGAGGTCTCGCAAACGCTCAGAAATGCCGTGGCCGGTGTTCTGGACAGCATGCGCGACCTGCAGGCGGTGTTTGCACCGCACGCCAACTCATACCGCCGCTTCCGGCCAAACAGTTTTGCGCCTGCCGCGCCCGACTGGGGGCTAGACAATCGCGCCGCCGCGGTCCGGTTGCCCGAGACCAAAGGCGGCGGTGCGCGGCTAGAACATCGCATCAGCGGTGCCGATACCAATCCCTATCTGGTGTTGACCGCCATTCTCGGTGGGATGCTGCATGGTCTGGAAAACCCCGTGACCTTGCCCCTGCCGCTGGACGACCCGGCCAGCGTGCCGGCACAGCCGCTGGGCCATGACTGGTCGCTTGCGGTAGACCGGTTTGCCGGGTCTGACATGGCCGCCGAATGCTTTGGCCCCTACCGCGAGGTCTATGCCGCCGTGAAGCGTGATGAGATATCGACGATCCTGGATGCCATCACCCCGGCGGAATACACCTATTATCTAAGTCGAATGTAGCTTTTTGAGATCCTGATGAGCCCTGAAAAAATCCGCGTCGGCATTCTTGAAACTGGCCGCCCGCCCGAAGATCTGGCGACGAAGTTCGGCGACTATCCCGGTATGGTCCGCCAGTGGCTGGGCGATCTGAACGCCGACTATACAGCCTACCCCGTACTGGACGGCAAGCTTCCCACCAGCGCGCAAGAGGCTGATCTTTGGGTCATCACCGGATCCAAATCCGGTGCCTACGAAGACCATAGCTGGATTCCACCGCTTGAGGCATTTATCCGCAAGGTTCGCACCGCAAACAGGCTGATGTTCGGAATTTGCTTTGGCCACCAGATCATTGCGCAGGCTCTGGGTGGTGTCGTGCGCAAGTCTGACAAGGGTTGGGGGCTTGGCGTGCATGAATATCCGACCACCCCGGACTGGCCGCAGGAACTGGGCAAGGCCCCCGAAAAGATTGCCATTCAGGCCTATCATCAGGATCAGGTCGAAGAAAAACCACAAGGCGCGGTCACAATTGCCTCGACCACGTTCTGTGAGCATGGCGCATTGTGGTATCCCGGCTTTGCCATAACAGTTCAGGGCCATCCGGAATTTGCCAAACCCTTTGCCAGCGCCTTGATGGAAAGCCGCCGAGGCAGCGTTTTGATGGACGACGAGGTCGATCAAGGCCTGCACAACATGTCTATCGAAGACAATCGGGCAATGCTGGCGTCGCTGCTCAAAAAATTTCTGATAAAGCGAACCGAACAGGTCTAGCTTTCACACTGGGCCGCGGAAAATTGTTCGGGTCTCAGCAGACGGTGCCTAGCGGATCAATCATGCGCCCTACGATTTCGCCAGCTATCGGCAGCTTGGGCGAAATGTTTTGCGCGTCCTTCAAATGTCGCGTCAAAGCAATGATCCCGCGCAAAATCCCGACCATGTCTGGCGGCATCAATCAGCAATTCGCGATTACGATCAAGGGCTGCAATCCGATCCGCTAATGCATCGGCATCACCCAAGGCTGAGACAAAGCCGCTGTCGGCATGTGAGGCGATACCGCTGAATGCCTCGTTCCCAAATCCTGCGATTGGCACGCCGCAGGACATGACCTCGGAATACGTGCTCGACGGATCGCCCTGCGGGTGACAGCTGACGAACAAATCCGCCTCATTCTTCAACAACGGCACCCAGCCCGAAAGGAAATCTATCGGGCGATGTATTGTGACCCGGTCCTCGACGCCGCATCTTTTCATGGCTTCAGCAAGTGGGGTTTCTTCGGGGCCGTTCCCGTAGATTTTGAACTCAAAATCGATCCCGCGATCAACAAGACCGCGCGCAACACGCGGCAGATGCAGTACCCCTTTCATGGGGACAAAACGCCCTCCGAAGATCAGGCGAAGCGGTTTTCCCGCGCGCAACGCCTGCGCTTTTCGGGCCAAATCGCTGTCTGTTGCGACGTCAGCTCTTCTGACGCGATTGTCAAAAAACAAAAACGCATCAGGCCGTTTTGGTCGATACGCATCATAGATTGGCACCCCATTACACTGCAGGCCCGCCACCAAGCGCAGCAGATTCCTGCGCGTCCGCTCGGCATTCCGGACCCAGAGCTTTCGGCGCAATTTGACCACTGCATTTGCGCGTGTGGCGTTGATGATCTGGTATTCGGTTTTCAACGTGTATTCGCAGACATGGATCACAGGGACGTTCGCGGCGCATAGTCGGCGCGTCAGATCGGCCTGACTTGGATCGAGAAAACCCACCACGGCGCCCGCCCCGTTTATGCGCCGAACCAGATCAGCCAATAGCTGCGGGCGTTCTTCGACCCGCGTATCGCCGTTCCGACCAGCCTGAATTTCGACATGGTCCATGTCGGTCGAAGCGGTCCGTGATACCTCTGCCAAAGTCGTCACCGGACCGTCCCAATGCCTGGCATATTCAGACGCGCCATCAAGGTATTTTTGCGTCAGGAACAACCCGCCACCCGGCCCGCGATGGGCTTTCAGAACCGGCAACAGGATAAGCTCATTTGACTGGCCGCGCGTTTCGGTTTCTCTCTGATGAGTCATCACATTTGTGCCAGAGCGGAACCGATCGGGTGTCGGTCCGCTTGCCTCGAAGAGTGGAAGCCAAAAAAATGGAACTTAGCCATACATCAAGGCTACGACCCCCCCCCTCCAGCTTGAACGAACGATCTGCTAACAAGATCAGGGCGGCTATTGGTCAGGGTAAAATCGCCCAGGGCAGTCTGGATGTCTTCGCAGATTGCGTCATCGCTCAGCCTGGCGACATCCATGTGGCAGGGAATGTTTATGACACGGTTGAAAATGTTCGTAACATTGGGGTGCGCCGCCGCGGGAACATAGTACTTCTGCAGAGTCAGGTGGCGGCTCGACATTAACTGGTCGTAGGGCACCTCGTGCGGCGCCAGAAATGGGATGCTGGTCATCGGGATATTACCTTCCGGCAGATGAAGCGGCTGCAATCCCAATTCTGACGCAAGGGTGATGACCCGGTCACGCTGTTCCAAGGCGGAAGGACCCCAACGATAAACGCTTTCGATGCGGTCGATCAGAAAGGCGCAGGCAACATCCGATATTTTGCTGTTGCCCACCCAATAGTCTCTGTCGCGCAAACCCAGATCATAGCTGGTCAATTCGACCAAACGCGCTGCCTGATCCTTGGGCAGGATCGCCAGCCCACCCTCACCCAGCCCATAGGGTTTGGTATGATGCAGGCTGATCGCCTGCCACGGCACATCTGGAAGCTGGGTGTGAAAACCTGATGCATTGTCCAGCAACAGCCGTTTTCCCGCGCGGCGCGCAAAGGCCGTGTAGTCGGAAAAATCCCGGTAAAGACCAAAAGGGTTGGTCACAATGATGCCGTCATAGCTGACCGGATCCAGAGCCTCGAGCGCCCGCAGGTCCAACAACCCTCTGTCGTCGCAGTCGAGAAACAGAACATCACTAAACCGACCGCGCCCCAGATTCTGGAAGGTATAGGCCGAAGCCACCCATTTCAGGCGGCGGCCCGCACGGCACGATTGAAGCGCTGCCAGCGCCTCCAACGCCGCACCTCCGTTGGCCAGGGGAACAACATCCCAGGTTTCCGGCAACCCCACATAATCTACGCAAAGCGCGCGCAAGGCATGATAAAGGGGGCCCTGATTTGCCCATTGGCTTTGGCTGGCGCAAGCCTGCAGCAGTTCGGACACGCGGGACATGTCCGGTTGCTTTTCTTCAACGAATAGAACTTTGTGACCAGGCATTGCGTCACACCAAAGATGAAATACTCCCTGATCCTAACCGAACCGCAAAAAAAGGCGCATAAGAAAATTAGGGCTATTTGTTGCGATAGCGCTGATATCAACAATAATTCTACCGAAGACGTCCTTACTGTTTTCAAAAAAAGAACAGTTGGCGATTCGGGTCAGATGCAATCACCCCAGAACCACGCCGACAGCATGAGCGAGATTGGCGACAAAACCGCCTCGTGGCCCGGGCGCAATCTGATTTATGCCCACAAACAGCGCGAAGCTCAAAACCAGGGCATATGTTATCTTATGCACTGGCTGTCTGAGGTCAGTGCGCGTCTCGGCCAATATCAACAGAAGAAAAGTCATCACAAAGACCTGCATCGACAACCAGCGGCTCCAGTCCGTCGCGACCGGATAAAGCAGAAAAGGGGTTCCGGCGCTGACCAGAAACAGCGACCACTCGAACCGCCCGTGCAGGATGCGGGTTGCCGCCCACAGACACGGCAACAACAGCAGCAATGTCATCAGCGCAATCATCGGCAGATTGACTCGATCCAGCACGACCACTTTCACCGCCGCGGTCGCGCCACCAAACCCGTCCACAAGCCATGGAATAATCCCGCTACAGATGCGATCCGTCAGCCCTGTGGCCAGCAACCGTGCGCACATGGCTTCGGTGTCCGGAACGCTGACATAGATCACCGAAAAGACGGTGGCTATCAATGTGATCAGCCAAAGAATCAATATCGGCCTTACTGCCCTCTGTTTCCCAAAACGCCAATAAAACGCCGCACTTAGCCCTGATACCAGGACCAGATTACCCTCGTGAAAAAAGACCGCCAGACCATAAAGGATCACGGCGACAACCATTCCCGCCGAACCGCTGGTTCTGGCGAACAACAGCGGCAAGAACGCGGCCAACCCCAGCAGTTCCTTGCGGAAAGCCGAGGTCGTGTCATTGACCCAAAACAACACCAACGCGGGGCTGAGTAACAGGATCACAACCAGATCCGGCATCCTCAACGACAGCCCCTTTCCAAAAAGAACCACTATGATCGCAACCGTCAGGAAAGCCTGAACTGCGCTGACAAGCAGCAGCGGGCTTATATTGGAAAGTTCAGATAAAAACAGAAATATCTCACCCGAAATACCACGGCGAATAATCCCGCTGGAATAATTCACCAACCAATCGGCGTGCTGAAATTCACCACCGCCAGCCTGGGTCAAATAAGCCAGACGCCGTAGCAAAAGAATTATCGATACGAGAAAAACAAATGAAACAATCAGCGCATTAAAACGCTTCAACCCCGTCAACATAAGACGCTTACCTTTTAACTAAAACACCACTCCAATTAAATCTTCAGACTTTTCATATTGTATGGCTCATTTTAATTGTTCTCAAGCGCGATGGAAAACGCGCCTCGGAATAGGGGGTTGAAATTTTGTCGATTTACCCTGGGCTCAGGATTCATTACCAGTAAATGACAATTGCCGCGCGCGCAGTGACTGAGAGAATGGCCTCTGGACAGCACCCACAACGGGCCGAGGTTTGCCGCGAGACTTCGAAAAAATTCCAGACGCATCATTTGCGCGTCGGTCAGCCAGAAAAGGCCCCTCATATCACCACTTCATTTTCGAAGCCGTGAATCGTGCCGCGTAACGGAAATCAATACATCCTGACCTTAAAGCTTTTCCAGAGTATCGGTGAAGCGCTGCAAACCCGGAATATCCTGGGATGCAGACAGGACAACCAAACGGATGGGCCAATTCAGTTCCGAAGTCAGGGGCAGCGCGCAGATATCGGCGTTGGATGTGTTCAAAATCTCCTGATCGACGATGGCGCGGCCTGCCCCACGGGCCACCATTTGAACCAAAGCGGTTTGCGTCTGCCCCACGGCACGGACGTGAAACGATACACCCTCTCGGTCGAACATCATCTCAACCGCGCGGCGAAACGGGCTGTAGGGTGTCAGCATGAGCTGCGGAGCCGTGGCCAGTTCGGTCGCGGATGCAGACTGCGCCCTGGCCAGCGGATCGTCAGGGGGCAGGATGGCAACCGGGTTCAAATCGGAAAGCCGAGTGCAGGCGAGGTTGGACTCGCCTGGATCCGAGGACACAATCGCACAATCGACCCGCCCTTCACGCAGCGCTGCCATGCCCGCACGTTCGTCCAGAACCTCCACATCCACCCTAAGAGTTGGATACGCAGCCATAAGCTGACCAGCCGCGACTGCGACCCGGGTGTCAGCCACCGCCGGAACCGTGGCCACACGCAGATGCCCTCCGGTGCCCAGAGCGATCTGAGCGGCAGCGTCGCGGATGCGCTCCAACCCCTGATAATGTTTCTGGACTGCGCGCTGCAGACTGTGGGCCGCTGCGGTCGGTTCGAACTTGCGCCCCGAGCGGTCGAACAGCGTCACGCCCATTTCCACCTCAAGTTCAGCCACAACACGGCTGATTGCAGGTTGCGAGATATTCAGCGCATCCGCCGCCTTTCGGGTGGACCGATGGCGATATGCCATCTGAAACAACTCAATCTGGCGGGCAGTGATACGCATGAGTTTTGATAACATTGGTGTATCGAAAAATACAATAAGATGATTTTTATTCGCGATTGAGGCGCTCTATCCTGCCGGGTGTATCACCCGAGAAGGAACCCGGCTTGCCATTTGATCTGACAATTTTGCTGATCGCGATTGTGGTCGGAGCCGGGATTCAGGTCGGCATTGGCGTGGGATTCAGCATCGTGGTGGCCCCGGTGATGATGGTTTTGTTAGGGACGGCCACGGCAGTTCCCGTCCTGCTGCTGCTGAACACACTGGTGTCGCTGGTTGCGACGGACCGGCAAGTCTGGCTGCAGAACAAGGCGCTGGTCCGGAATGCGGTCTTTGGATGCCTTGCGGGGATCGTGCTGGGGCTGCTGATCTATCCCTACCTGTCAGAACGCGCCGTTCTTGCGCTGACGGCTGTGCTGTTGTTGATCGGAGTGGCGACCTCGCTGATGCCGCACGGAAATGGTGTCGGGCCTCAGGGCTTTCGGGCGATCTCGGGCCTGTCCGGGCTGGCGACCGTCTGGGCAGCGACGCCCGGTCCGCTGATGGTGCTGGGCCTGCTGGCCGTGGGCCGAACCCCGCACGAGGCCCGCAAGCTGGTGCAACCGGTGGCGCTGATCGCTTATGGCGCAGCCTTTGCATTGCATTGCCTGTCGGACTGGGCGGCCTTTGCCAGCGCGCCCTGGCTTGGACCGTTCATCGCAGCAACCGTTCTGGGCAGCCTGTTGGGTCGGCTGATCGGGCCCCTGCTGCCGCAACAGACCATCACCCATGCCATCCGCGCGATCTCGGTTATCGCCTGCGCTGCCTTGTTTCGACGCGCATGGCTGATTGGATGACGAAGGATGACCAAACTGATGAATATCGACCAGAGGCTGTCAGAGTTTCCGCGCGCAAGACTAATGACCGAAGCAACCCCGGTTGAACGGCTCGACCGGTTGTCTGACCGTCTGGGCATTGACCTCTGGCTTAAGCGAGACGATCTGACTGGGCTCAGCTTTGGCGGCAACAAAACCCGGCAGCTTGAGTTCTATTTTGGCGAGGCGCTGGACCAACAGGCTGATACGGTCTTGATCACTGGCGCGGTGCAGTCGAACTTTGTGCGCACCGCTGCCGCCGCTGCCGCCCGTCTGGGAATGAACGCTGTCCTGCAACTGGAAGAGCGGGTGCCGGGCATGGGCGAGGCTTATTACCAGTCGGGTAATGTGCTGCTGGCACAGATACTTGGCGCCGAGCATATGCACTTTCCGGTGGGCGAGGATGAGGTCGGCGCTGATAACGCTTTGCATGACCGGGCTGATCGGCTGATCGCCGATGGTCATCACCCCTATGTGATTCATCTTGGCATCGATCATCCACCGCTCGGGGCACTTGGATATGTGCAAGGCGGCGCGGAACTCAACGAACAGATCGGGGATTTTGATGCCGCGATCGTCCCGTCGGGTAGCGGCGCGACCCATGGCGGGTTTCTGACCGGGTTACGCCTGTCAGGACAAACTGCCCCGGTCTACGGAATCTGTGTGCGACGCGACCGGGATCAGCAACACGCGCGGATGGAAAAAGTCCTTGGCAAGCTTGCCACACTGATGAAGTTCGACCCGGCATTGGTCTTGAACGACATCAACGTATGGGATGGGGCATTGGCCCCCGGCTATGGCCGCGTCGGAGACCGAACACGCGACGCGCTGACCCTGATGGCGCGCAGCGAAGGTTTGTTTCTGGACCCGGTCTATACCGCCAAAACCTTCGCCGGGCTTTTGGGCCTGCTGGAAGAAGGCGTGATCCGCAAAGGCCAAAAGATCGTTCTGCTGCATACCGGCGGGCTGCCTGCGCTGTTCGGCTATCAGGACGAGCTGCAGCCGGAACGATGAAAGATCGCTCGATAAGGAAACTCAATCTCAAAGGGAGGAAACGATGAGAAAGAACCTGATCCTGGCTTCGGCCATCACATTCGCGCTTGGCACAGTGTCCGCACAGGCCGAGGAATTTGTTACCATCGGCACTGGCGGTGTGACCGGCGTGTATTACCCCACGGGCGGCTCGATATGCCGTCTGATGAACAAGAACCGCAAGGAAACCGGTGTGCGCTGTACGGTCGAATCCACCGGCGGCTCGGTCTACAACATCAACACCATCCGCGAGGGTGAGCTTGAGTTCGGCGTGGCGCAATCCGACTGGCAGTTCCACGCCCTGAACGGTACCTCGAAATTCGAAGAGGCAGGGCCGTTCGAAGACCTGCGCGCGGTGTTCTCGGTCCATGCAGAACCGTTCAACGTGATGGTCCGCGCCGATTCAGGGATTGAACATTTCGACGATCTGGCGGGCAAGCGCGTCAATATCGGCAATCCGGGGTCAGGCCAGCGCGGAACGATGGAAGTGTTGATGGAGGCCAAGGGCTGGACAAAGGACACCTTCGCCCTTGCAGCCGAACTCAAATCGGCTGAGCAATCCAGCGCCCTTTGCGACAATCAGATCGACGCGTTCATCATCACTGCCGGACACCCTTCGGGTAACCTGACAGAGGCCGCCACCACCTGCGATGCAAAACTTGTGCCGGTCACCGGTGACGCCGTAACCGGCCTGATCGACAACAATGCCTATTACCGCTCGGCCACCATACCGGGAGGAATGTATCGCGGTACGGACGGTGACGTGGAAACCTTTGGTGTCGGCGCAACGCTGGTGACATCGGCCAATGTCTCGGACGAGGCCGTCTATGCGCTGGTGTCTTCGATTTTCGAAAACTTCGAGGATTTCCGGGGCTTCCACCCTGCCTTTGCCAACCTGACCAAAGAGGAAATGGTAACGGCGGGCCTGTCTGCCCCAATCCACCCCGGCGCGCTGAAATACTACCGCGAGCAAGGTTTGCTTGAGTAATGCACCTGCCGGAGGTGGCGCGCTGCCTCCGGCCTCATGTTTTGGGGCGCTCGGTTCGTTCCGGGTGGGCTCGGTTCAGCCGGATACCGCAATCTGCAATCCCAGCAGTTGCGAATAAAACCGACTGACCCCCAACGAGCCGCCATGTATCCACAGACCGGGCATTGATGTTGGCGTCCAGACGTTGCGCTGCTCGCCTGTCCAAGGGGCAGAATCGTCATGACCAATGCCCCAAACCGGCCCGATTTTCCGAGCAACCTCGGACCCCAATAGATTGCTCAGAACCGAGTCGAACGGTTCATAACCCGTCGCGCAGACGATTGCATTGGCCTCGATCTGTGCACCGGTGTCCAAGCGCAAAGCCTGCGGTTCGATCTGGGCGATGCCGCCGGTCTGAACTGCGATACGACCATCGGCGATCCAATCTCCGGCGCCTTGATCGATCACAAAGCCTGTGCCGCCCAGATGGTATTGACCGAACACGCCGCTGCCCTCATACCCGTCATCCAGCATCAGCCCCGCGCGGGTCAGGCGCGCGTGCAGGTCCTTGTCGGTTTCGCGGGCCATTTGCCACGCCATCGTGGCGGATTTCAGATAAAGCCGCACGGGCATCGCGTGGATGGCGCGTTCGATCAGATTAGGCTGACCGGTTTGGCCAACACCCTCAGGGTATTGGGTGAACAGCATGTTCGAGAATGCC
The DNA here is from genome assembly GCF_056534225.1 of Ruegeria sp. E1. NCBI lineage: Bacteria > Pseudomonadati > Pseudomonadota > Alphaproteobacteria > Rhodobacterales > Roseobacteraceae > Ruegeria > Ruegeria sp. E1. The sequence goes on from NZ_JBQFPE010000010.1 coordinate 32,598, forward strand.
TTTTGCGAGATCAGGCTGATCGGGCTGCGCTGCACCAAGGTGACATCCGCACCATGCCGCGCCAGATCGAGACTGACGTCAAACCCGGTGTTTCCTGCCCCGATCACAGCCACCTTTTGACCGGCATATCCGGACCCGTCCTGAAAATGCGCCGCGTGGGTGATGGGCCCTTCAAACCGGCTCAACCCTTTGAACCGGGGCAGATGCGGTTGGCCGAATTTGCCTGCGGCAATGACCAGATTGCGGCAGGTGACGGTCCGGGCCTTGCCTTGGGATATCAGATCGACGGCCCAGACTCCGGCATCAAACGCGGCATGGGTGCAGCGTGTGCGGGGGATGACTGTCAGGTTCAGATCACGGGCGTAATCGGCCAGAAAATCAGCCAGCATGTCTTTGGGAGCATAATCCGGCCAGGATTTTGGAAACGGACAATAAGGAAGGTGGTTGAACGGTGTGGGATCATGCAGTTTCAGCGCATTGTAACGATGGCGCCAGGCATCGCCGGGGCGGTCCTGCGCATCGTAGATGGTGGCCTTGATCCCAAGATGCTGCAACCGGGCGGCCAGCGACAGCCCTGCATGTCCTGCCCCTATGATGATCGTGTGGCTATCCACCTGGTCGGCGGGATTTGTTTGTACAGGCGCAATCACGTCTTCGGCGAAACTCGCCAGCAGATAGCACTGATCTCCCAGCAACCGAAAATGCGCCGTGCCCCGATAGACAGCGGTCTCAAAAGCAAACTCGCCGATGATCATCCCATATTCCTGCTTGACCCCGGGCAGCAGCCGGATGGCACGCGGGCAGTTCTCGGGATGCAACTCTGCGGCCAGCGATCGGATCTGATCCTTGCCCTCTGCGGTGCAGATGCGGCGGCTGACGGCAACGCAATCGCGCCAGAAGCCCTCGGGGTGAAACAGGGTGGCGATATCAGCGGCATCGCCATTTGCAACGGCATGGGCAAAGCGCGTCACCCAGCCCTGCGCGGCTTCACGCGCCGCAACGGTGCTCAACTCGGGGGAATGAAGGGTCATGAGGGTTCTCCGATGGCAAATCCTGCGATTGAAAACGAGTCCCCGTCGGGGGTGTCGAAATCCGTCCCCGCGCCGATAATCCAGCTGTTCAGTCCCAGATCAGTGGCCACCAGTTGCAATGTCTGCAGCGCGGCCCCCGCATTCATCAGCGTCAGCTTCATGGCGATCTTTTCATAGACCCGCGCCAGTCGGGGAAAGTCGGATCGAACAATCAACAAACACCCCAGATCACCGCCGGTCGCGCCGGGCGTGGAACGCACTTGCGCGCAAATGTCGTTAATCGTGCTTTTGTCCACTTCGACCGGGTACAGGCGATGGGTTCGACTGCAATAGCGATAAGCCCCGGGGTTAAGACCCTCGACCCGGGGGGCGAATACGGTCACGTCCAGTTCGTGAATGCCACCCCCCGAAGGAAAGGGCCTGCGGGTTCTGGGAAAATCATCATCCAGATCGACGTCGCGCCAGGCCATCCCCAAAAGATCGCCCAGGCGTTTCAGAGTAACCGGCTGCGCGCCGATATGACGGCGGCAGCGGCGGTTTTGCAGGACGTCGCCAAAGCTGTGCCCGGTCGCAACTGGTTCTGGCAAAGCGACAAAGTCGCCTTGCGGCTCAGGCTGCTTCGGATCGTTCAGGCCTTGCCCGAACCGATAGGTTGCGCCCAAAGCACTGATCCTATCCTGAGTCTTGAACTGGCTCAGCATCAGGCGGTCATGGAACTCCCATGTGGGTGAAAGATCCGGTTCAGCCGTCGCGGGTTGAAAGAAGCCAAGCGTCGCCAGCAAACCGCAAAGCTCTGCCGTAGACGCATCCGCGTCTTCCAGATGCAAGCTTTGCCCGGCGGTGATCACATGCCGCAGGGCCGGGCAATGCAGGATCGCGGTTACTGGAACATCCGGCTCGTTCAAAGACAATCCGTCAGAGCGGGGGCGGGCGTAGAGAAACGGCTTCGCCGTCAGCCCTGCAGCGGGAACAGGCGCTGGCAGATCGAACTGCCGGTTATGCGGGATCAGCGTCATCAGCACCTCAGACCCACAGCAAAGCTCGACCCGGATCAGTCCCAGACCCTTCAGCAGGTCCAGCCAGTCCAGCGTGGCCAACCAGTCGGCCTCGTGTTCAGGGTCAAGTGCCGCGCGCTGTTCGTTCCAGCCCGCGTCAAAGCGGTCCAGTACGTGCGGCGGGATGTTTTCGACGACATCCCGTGGAATGGGTGCGCGACCGGGCAGCAGGCGCGCCGCATCTGCCGAACCCTCTTTTAGCGCCTTGACCCCATCCAGCAAGCGCCAGCGATATGTCAGTTCAGGTGTCCTCATGTCAGATCACCAGATGAACCGGATGGGATTCAGATCACCTTCGGCCAGCGGCTTATCCCGCCATCCCATCGCAACGGGGACGTCATATAGACGGCCGGGGGCAAAGCGGGTCCAGAAGTGACGCAGACCCGGCACCACGACCCGCGCGGTTGGAAAGCCCACATCGGGGCTGGTGTGGTTCAGAACCAGTGTCTCAAGTCCGCAAGAGGCCAACTTGTCCACGCAAAGCTGCACATCCTGCGCAATGTCATCGGTCGAACGGTCGGGATGGAAACCCGGTCCAACGCTGATCGCCGGGTCTGCGACCAGATAGGGGTCGGTGTCCAGCGTCACATGTTCGAACCAATGGATGAACTCCGGGTCATCGGACATGCTGCGCACATCCGACAGATCCGCATCCCGCGACAGCATCTGGAACATCTCGGTGATGGCGCGGGAAATCGCCAGTCGCGGGTCCAAATGGCAGCCAAACCCGAGGCAGACAAAACCATTTCCAGCCTCGCGCGCGCTGACCGACACAAAGACCGGGATGCCCAGATCATTTGTCAGATCAATCACCTGCAAGCTGCGGCCCCGGGCCGCGCAAAGCTTTTGCGCCTGAGCGAAAAACGCATCGTCAAAGGTCGCCAGATCGACGCCCGGACAGCGCAGGCGATTGTACCACCATACCGCCACGGCATCGCGTTCGACCAGTTCGAACAGACCCTGCAGGATCGCCTCTTCCAGCGTGTTGCCCGAAGCGCAGCCGTTCGAATTGCTGCTTGCAAAGCGCGGTGCCTTTCCGCCTTCTGAGGCATCGTAGTTGTAGTAACACATCGCCGTCGGCAACCAGCGACTGGTGCTGCGGGTTAGCGACCAAAGCGGCGTCCAGGCCATCTCGGCCCTTGGATCGAACCGCTCGGGCACGGAATTGAAAGTGCCGGTCTCGCGGTTGATAACGTCGCGCTGTGCGAACTGGGCCTTGCTGAATTGCTGCACGGCATTGGGGTGGATCGCTTCGGTCCCCAGATCGACATAGCGCGCGCCGCGGCTCTGGATGTCGTCGGTATGACAGCAGGAATACCGCTCGATCGCCTCTCCCAAACAGCTAACACGCGCCTGAGTGTCGGTCTGGCCCTTGCCTTCGGCCCCTTGCGGGCGACCCAGCAGGCGGTTTTCGGAATGGCGCATACCCAGACCAAGCTGAGTTTGCAGGGCTGTATAGTGGTGCAGATCATCCTCTGCCTCGCCCCGGATCAGGGCGGGAACCACACCGCAGATTGGATCGACATGGGTCATCAACCGCGCCAGAGTGTCCGTCGGCGGGCAAATGCGATGGCCGCCTTCCTTGCGGAATACCTTTTTGCAAGCGCTCAGGACAATCGGCTCGTGACCATCAGCGGTGGGCTGTGGACCGACGGCTTGATCAGCGCGGGGCATAAGATGGGTCCGGGTCTGCATGTCGCGCATATCCATCTCCCAGATTTTTCCGGAGATAGCATCAACCGCTTCACCGCCCGACAGGCGCATCGCAAGTTGCGCCGCAAGGCTGACCGCAGTCTGGACGATCTCTGCCGGCGTTTCAGACGGGCGCAGGGGAAACGACCCACCCGCTGCCAGAATCGTCACATCGGTGGCGCGAATACCCCGGTGGCGTTTCAGGAACAGCGGCCAGTCAAGCGCGTGACCCGGAAGGACCGCAGGACCAAACCAGACCTTCGACCCGGCCACACGCATCGGCAACAGGATACGGCCCTCGGCCTGAGCGTCCTCAACCGCATCGGTCAGTTCGGGGCGCAGATAGTCATCCACGGCGAGAATGGTCACAGGCCCGCCCGGCATCACATCCGGTTGCGCCAGACGGTACTCCATCAGAGAGGCGGTGTAGAAATCCAAGCCGTAGGACAGGAATTTCAGCGCATAGTTCCCCGGCGCTGACAGCCGCGCGGCCAATTCAGGCGACACCGCATCCCAGCCGCCGCAGATCGCAGCGCTAGCGGGGCGGACATATCCACGCGCCTGCAATTGATCCAGCGCATGATACGCCTCGGCCGGGTCCAAAATGTCGGCGGCGGCCTCGGCAATCTCGTCGGCGGTTCTGGTGCCATCCAGAAACGGGGCGATGGCCACAAGGCTTTCGCCTTCCAGAACGTGTTCCGAGTGTTCGCCCAGCAAGGCGACCTCATGATCCGAAAGGACATGCGCCACTACATCGCGGCGAAATTCCAAAGGGTTGTCGAAACTGTCGCGCATAAGGGTAATCCTTTGTAATCGTGAAATATCGGGGAAATTCGGAGCGCCCAATTACGGGCGCCCCTGACCGTCAGGTGACAAGACGTTCGACCTGATGGGTAACGTCGTCGCTGTCTTCGAGAACCCGGAGAGAGACGCCCTTGGGAACCTCATAGCCCATCGAAGTCAGCGCAGCAGCCGGGTCTTTGACCAGCATTTCGCGAAACGCGGGATCTCTCCAGGCTTTCGCAACGGCCTTGCCGCTGGCCAGACGCAGATCTTTATGTGCCCTGGTCATGCCGCTACCGGTTGCGCATTTGGATCGTGGGCACAACACAGGTCGCTGCAACAAAAGATCGCTTCGGGATTGGACGGGCTTATGTCCTCGTCGAACGATCGGGCCAACGCGGGCCGAACCGGCAGGACAATGTGATAGATGTCAGCGCCATCCGCCACTTTTCTGGTCATGATTTTCATGGTTTCTCCTCCTTTAGCAAAAATGCCGGGCTTATCCCTTGCCGCCGATGCAGGCGACGCTGGGCAAAGGTGGGAAAAAGCCGCGGCTGGAATCGCCACCTATCTCGGCGTCGAACTTCGCGGCCAGCTTGGCGCGCTGCGGCACGACGATGTGAAAGGTCTCGGGCGAGTCCGCCAGATTCTTGACAGACTGGGTGATTTTGGTGGTTTGCATAGGTCTTCTCCTGATGGGTTTCTGGTTCACGCCGAAAAGCAAAACGGTATGTGGGTCAGATTGCCTTGCGCCTGCTTTGCGCTGATGTACCGGTCGAAACTGCCCGCCAGAGTTGATCTTTGCGGTAGCACGATGTGGAACATCCCGGCCTTGTCCTGAACATTCAGAACCGGGCCTTTGTCGGGTGTTGAACTTTGCATCGGACGGTCCTCTCCTGCATCGTTCATGACGATCCTGCTGCGATTTTGAGGCCAGAAGCAGGCTGTGCTCAGAGTGGCACGGCTGCGCCCCCTCCCGCACGGAACCCATCGAATGCGCGATTTCAGGTCGGGCATCCGGGGCCGAAGGATGTCTGTGTATCAACCGCCGCAGAGCCTGCGTTTACCGCTTGTGTGGAGCTGTCCACATCGGGCTCGTCCGGGGGCCTCAACATCTGTTGCCTTCGCCCTATCGAGGTATGAAAGATGGACTTCGATGCAATATGAGGGCTTGTTCACGACAGGTCTAAATCGCAACACATGCGATCTAACCTATTGTTAGTAAATGAATATCAAAACCCATTAAGTTTCGTTCAGAAACTGGCAGTCGCGGTTACTTGCAGGTCGGCGCGGCGTTGTCAAACCCGCTGGTTGACGCCTGCAGATGCGCCATCGCGATCTGGATCGGGCGAAAAGGCGGGGCATCCTGCACAGTCGGATCCACCTGAACAAGCGTATAGCATCCTGCGAACACCGTACTGGTGCCATCTGATTGATGCGCTCGGATGGTGACCGGCAGTCTGGTTTGAACAGAACCCGCCGCACCTTCGGCACTGGCTTTGCCGAGCTTCACCTCGACCGAAGCCGTATCCGCATATCCCGACTTGAACGCCGTATAGGCAGGGGCGGCACCTGACTGGAAATAGCTCCACGCGCGCAGATACTCCTTACGGTTGATCGCATTGTAGAGCGAATGCACCAAAGCTTCGGGGGTTGACCGGTCGTCACTATAGGCAGGCGGCGCGGACAAGGCTGCCGGGGCGCCTAGAGCCACACCCAATGCCAGCGTCGTCCCCATTCTGACAAACCGTTTCATCCAGAACCCTCGTACGTCTGATGCCACATCGGAAATGTTGCACCCGCATCTTACGCTGTCCAGCGAAAGCGGAGCCAAACAAACTACAACCGCCGTGCGATAATCTTGCAAACAGACCACCTTTGAGGTGAACCTGCCAGAACCGGATAACAATACGAGGAAACGCGTCATGAGATACTCGGTTCTGCAAATCGCCATTTGTTGCGCGCTTTTGTCAGCAACGCCCGCGTCGGCAGAAGACGACTCGTGGTCCGGTCTTTACAAAGGGCTGGATGCTTTGGACGGGTCGATCGACTATTTGTCGATTTCTCGGACAGACTACGAAACTTACGAGCTGCGCATCGTTCCCTCGGTCATTTCCTTGTGCACGACCGGTCACGGTTGGATTGTCGCCGAGGGGACACTGGACGGCGCGGACAGGATGCTGAGGCGCAACAGCCGCGTCTATTGCGAAGGCGAAGAGCCCCGGGATATCGATGACCGGGTTCTCATGCTGGATCGTGATGCCGGGATTATCCGCTATGGGGCCACGGACGACCGTCGGCCACTGATTTATCACCGGGTTTCAACTAATTAATCTGTTCCTTCAAACGATTTGATCCAAAAAGCGCCGAAAACACCCTATTTTGAGCAGGCTCATTTGACTCGATATGCTGAGTAATGAGATAATAAGTCTATATTTAATACACGACTCGCGGCGTATTTTCTGCCGTTGATTGATTTATCGATACTCAAAAGTCATTGAAAGGAAATGCGATGAAACGCAGTTTCGACCCTGTTCTTAATGCAACGATCACCCGTGATGATTACGGCAAAACTCGCGCGATCAGGTTTCTGAGCGCCGCTGGATCCTCGGACACCGCTGAAATGCGGTCCGCAAAGTCGCATCTGCGCACTTTAGCTGGAACGCTTGACATCGATATGTCCAAACTTGCTGAGCTTGATCGCGATGCAAGCTTTCTTGAGCCTGTAAAGGCCGACCCGTCCTTTCGACTGGCCGATGTGAAGAGCTTTTTCGACACGACTACCTATGTCTATGTCCAGACCCATCAAAACACGCCCGTCTGGGGGGCCGGGATTACCATCACGGTCGGGGATGAGACCGGTCAACCGCTCTCAGTCGTCGATACAAGCGCCAGCGGCGTCAATGCGGCCTTGCCCGCGTCGCGAGACATTGCCCGGTATCGCAAACTTTTCTCTGCAGGAATCAAGGGCCCCGGCGCGGCGACCAGTTCAAAACAGGCTTTGAGCGCTGCAACCGGTCAGCTTCGGGACATTCTGGGCACGGGGCTGACCAACTATGGCAAAGGCAAGGACCAACCAACGCCCGAGCTGATCTCGGGACAGTTCTATGTCTATCAGATAGACCGCGCCCGCAGGCAACACGACCACCCCGAGGCGGCAAGTGCCCAGCCGCAGCCGGACAGCGATCCGCATGAGGTCGATGATCTGCCGACCCTGCAGCTGCCGCCGCTTTCTGCCAAGTCCCGGGACAAAAGCTGGCAACTGGTGGCTGAACTGATCATCCGGCTTCCGTTCGAAGGCCACCCGATGAACTGGCGCCTATTGGTCGGCGTTAGCACTGGCGAGATCCTATACATGCGGGCCCTGACATCGCATGTGAACGGCCTTGTCTTCACCTACGATCCGATCACCTCGACCGGGAATACCGGCAATGACGCCGGGCAACCCAACGCAGTGCTGAACCCGTTGCGCGACGATGTTGAACTGCTGGGGCTGGACCCGGCAGTTGGTGGGGTACAATCGCTGACCGGCGAATTCGTACAGGTGACCAATGTGCACAACCCCAATATCGCGCCGCCTACGCAACCTGCTGGGACAGATTTCGATTTCGATGTGCGGACGGACCAGTTTTCAGCCGTGAATGCCTATTACCATCAGGATCGCTTTTTCCGGCTGGTTCAGGATCTTGGCTTTTCGCTGAACAGCTATTTCGACGGCACCAGCTTTCCCATCGATGCGGATCATCGCGGGTTCGGCGGCGCGAACAATGCGCATTGTATCGGGGACGGCGACGGCATCGATCACACCTGCTATGGCCTGATCGACAACACCGGCGGCAATCCCGTCGGCAATGCCAGCGAATGGTCGGTGGTTCTGCATGAGCTTGGCGGACACGGCATTCTCTATGACCACGTCAATTCGGCGAATTTCGGTTTCTCGCACAGCGCCGGGGACAGTTTCGCGATCATTCTCAACGACTTTGGTTCGGAATGGCACAATGGCGGGGCGATAGATCGGTTCATCCGCTCACCGTTCCGGCAGAATCTGCGCCGCTCGGACCGTGACCCAGCCGCCGGCTGGTCCTGGGGTGGATCGCAGGATGATGGCTCATACCGGAGCGAGCAAATCCTCTCGACCACCCTGTTCCGGGTCTATCGCAGTATCGGAGGGGACTCGACCGACCTGACCCGGCGCGAGTTTTCGGCCCATTTGATGACCTATCTGATGCTGCGGGCCGTTGGTACGTTGTCGCCTGCGACGAACCCAAACTCCCCGGCGGGTTTTCTGGATGCTCTTTTGACCGCAGATACCGGCCATTGGACGACGCGCGGCATTTCGGGCGGGGCCTATGCCAAGGTTCTGGAGTGGTCTTTCGAGCTGCAGGGGCTGGACGGGGGCGACCCGCCGCTGGTTGACGTCTATATCGACGATGGCCGGGGCGGAGAATACGAATACACCGACGATCACCGCGCAACCGTGGCGATCTGGAACCGGCACGCCGCCGATGCGGGTGCGACGCATCAGGACCCGGTTATCGGAACCAACTTTGCCTATGTCCGGATCAAGAACCGGGGCAGTTCGGTTGCCAATCAGGTTGCGGTGCGCGGGTTCCACTGCCAACCGCTTGCTGGTCATATCTGGCCCGTTGATTTCGCGGCCATGGATACACCTGAAATCGCCGCGCCCACCATTCAGCCAAACGATGCCGAAGAGATCATCGTTGGTCCTTTCGAGTGGGTTCCAAACCCGAACGAAGATGGCGATGACACCATGATGATTGTGGTCTCGGCTGAAGGAGATGCCGATCACGCCGACAAATACCATGCAGGCCGCACGATCGAGGATTGGCGGCTTGTGCCCAATGACAACAATATTGCCATGCGCACCGTGCACCTGCGTCCGCGGCTGGTCACAGCCCTGCCCAATGCCGGGGCGTTCGGCAATGCCTGCGTGGGGACAAACCGGGATGTGACGCTGACCCTGTCCAACAGCGGCTTCAACACGCTTTCGATCACAAATATCCTTTCAAGTTCGGCCGAGTTCCTCGTGCCTGATGTGCAGGCGTATCCCATCATCATCGGATCGGGCGACAGTATCGACGTGACGCTGCGGTTCCGGCCCACGTCGTTTGGCAACAAGTCCGCGACGATCACCGTCCTTTCCAACGATCCGGGCGGCGCGCGTGTTCTGAATGTCTCGGGCGAGGCGGCGGCACCGCGTCTTGTGTCCATCATCGCCGATAACGGCGATTTCGGAGACACCTGTGTTGGGGATGTGACCGACCGGATGGTGACGCTGTCGAACAGCGCCCGGTGCCCGCTGACGATCAGCAACATCGTGTCTTCGTCCGCTGAGTTCGTCGTGCCGCAGGTGATATCCTTCCCGATCATCGTCGGTGCGGGTGACTCGGTTCAGGTACCGATCCGGTTCCAACCCACAAGCCTTGGCGCAAAAGCCGGGACGCTTACAATCTCAAGCGACGATCCGGCTGGCGCAAAGACGATCCGGGTTTCGGGCACTGCGCCCTCGGGCGAATTGACTGTGACCGGGTCGACCTGCATCGGCGGCGTCAAGGCCTGCTGCGTCGGAGAGCGGGTGCTGACCCTGTCCAACACCGGGCCCTGCCCACTGCATATCCAGCATGTCGGCCTTCAGCGCAGTAGCAAATACTGGAAACTGGTCAACAATCCGTTCCCGGCCACCCTCGCGCCGGGGGCCGCGCTTGACCTGCTGATCCGTTACAAGGGCGAAGAGAAATGTCCGCGCGCGCAGGCGGTCGTGATCAAAAGCGACGATCCGGCCTGCCCTGAAAAGGTGCTTGACCTTCTGGCCTATACGGTCTGGCAGGTGCGTTCGGGCAAAGGCTGCGATTGCGGCAAACCGGGATGCGAGGCGTGCAGTGACTGTTGCTGCGACGCAGGCTGTACACCGCAAAGTCTGGATGCCTGTTGTTTCGACGACGATTGCGAGGATGACGGCGACGCCTGCTGACGCGCCGTTTCAGCATCGGTGTGGCCCGGCTTATGTCGGGCCTGCCACCGAAGGAACTACAGCTCAGACGAAATCGATGAAGTCCTGCATGTACAGATCGCCTTCGCCCACCTGCTGAATATCGGCGATGACAAAGCCGTCCGAGGTCGTGATCTGAAAATACTGTTCGGTCTCACCATTGGTGACGATGACCAGATCGTCGTAATCTTCGATGCCGTAGACGTCTTTCGAGATATAGATTTTCTCGCCATCAACGATACAGAAATCGGCGATCTTGTTGCTGCCGCCATTCAGGATGAACGTATCCACGCCGCCGCCACCAAAGAACTGATCGTCACCACCGTTGGATACAAATACGTTACTCTTTGAGTCGCCGAATATCAGGTCGTCGAAATGGCTTCCTATGAAGTTCTCAATATTCTTCAGCGCATGTTTGTCGCTATTCGGCCCGTTGATCAGCTCGGCAGACTGACCAAACATGATCGCAACGCCAGCGGGCGCATCCTCGTACGAGATCGTATCGATCCCGCCGCCGCCATCAATATTGACGGGCCCCGCCCCGGGTTTGAACAATTCGTTCTTGTCGGTGCCGACGAGCTCCGAGACAAAGCTGTTCATCCAGTTGTCCATGGCTGCCTCGGACCCTGCAGGCAGACCGTCATCATAGCCCGCAAGCGTGGCGTCATATCCCAGCAATACCGACAAATCCGGGCCGTAGAACGTTCCGTCCAAAGCGAGGTGTTTGAGCAGCTGGTCCACCTCAATCGCCTGTCCGTCGATATGGATATCGGCAATCACCTGCCCACCCGGAAGGCGAAGGCTGAATGTGTGGCTGTCAAGCTGTTCGACGATCAGATCATGCAGGCTGTTCAGGCCATAACTCTGGCTCAGGATGTTGATGAAATCCCCGTCCCCGATATTGAGGTCCAGTATCGTGTCGCGACCACCGTCCAGAACAAACTGATCTGACCCGCTGCCGCCTTCCAGCGTGTCATTTCCTGCGCCGCCCACCAGAACGTCATTGCCGCCCTGACCGCTCAGGAAATCGTCGCCCTCGGCCCCCTGAAAGTGGTTGTCGGCCCCATCGCCGATAATCACGTCATCCTTGTTGGTGCCGATGATGTTCTCAACATCATAAAGTTCAGTATGAGAAGTGTTTTCGTTCAGGTTATCCTTGTATGTCGCCTCGCCCAGAACATAGCGGCGGTCGTCATTTTCGGATTGATCCGTATAGGTCTTCCGCATGTCCAGACGGATACCCGAAATATCCGTTTCGACCCCGCCAATGGCGCTATAAAAGCTATAGGTATCACTGCCTTCGCCACCAAAGATTTTGTTGTGCCCGGCACCTGCGTCGAAAAAATCATCGCCCCCAAAGCCCCACAATGTGTCATTGCCTGACCCGGCGGCCTCATTGGTATCGGCATAGCCGAACAAGATGTCGTTATGCTGGGTTCCGAATACGAAATCGTTTGCAGTGCCGCCTATATTGTGGATGCCCTGATAGGCCCCTAGAATGATGTACCGCCCGTCTTCCATCTGTTTGAATGCGCTGAGATCCTCGGTTCCCGGATCAACAGCGTTGCCGAACCCATCATTCAGCGTCACAATCCCATCCTTGATTGTGACGATCAGCATGGTGTTCTTGATGAACTGCTCAAGATCGTTTTCAAACTCCGAATATCCAAGACGCATCTTGGGATCGTCGAATTGAGGCACATCGTAGTAACGCACCTCGGCGAGGAAGTTGTTAAACCCGTCCTTGATGCGGAACATGATGTCGTTCTGGCCGACCCATTCGATGGTCGGCTGCAAGTCCTTGGCGGCATTTGCCTCGATCAGGATCGTATCTTCAAACGGATTGAAATCCATGATCGTGCTGACCTTGGACGGGTCGGACACGCCCTCACTGTCGCCTCCATTTTTCAGCTTCGAGATAAAGAACTCGACGATATTCATGCCTGTCGAGATGTATTTCAACTGACCGCCGGCAGCCGGTATCCAGCGACCGACGCTCCAAAGCTGGTTGTTGATGAAGGTCACAAAGGAAAGATCTTCTTCGGGCGGAACGTCGGCCAGCGGATTATCAGGATCGTTCAGAACAAAAACATCCGACCCACTGCCACCCCAGAACGTATCGCCCGAGGTTCCGGCCGCGCCGCCACCAATAAGCCAATCGTTCCCGGCCCCGCCATACAGCGTATCCATACCCTCGCCGCCGTCGAGGAAATCATTGCCGGTTCCGCCCCAAAGTTCGTCATTGCCCAAACCGCCGAACAGCACGTCATCTCCGGCGCCGCCGGACAACAGATCGTCGCCGGCGTAGCCATAGATCGTGTCGTTGCCATCCATGCCAAAGAGCTGATCGTCATGGTCATAGGTTTTACCATTGAACCTCAGACTTCCCGCCCCGTGGATAATATTGTCCTTATCATTGCCAATCACTTGCGAGGCGACGCGGATCGTCACCTCTTCGGTCATGCCCGAATTTGTATCCTTGGTGCTGACATCCAGGTTTCTGAATACGATCGCCCCCGGTGTCATCTGCTGACTGCCGGTCGAATAGACAAAGAACTCGTTCTTGAACGCGCCAAACAGACCGCCCTGTGATGAGGCATAGAAATACCGATGGCCGGATTCGGTCGGGGCCTCGCCCGGCTCGGGACCAATCTCGGGGTCGATGGTGACTGACGTCAGCGCCGGAGCCAAAAGCAGGTTGCTGTCATTCTCAGCATCAAACCCGGTCACGGCAGGAGACTCAGGCACGTCGCTACCATCCGCGTTGGTGTACGGCCCGTGCAGCCAGTTCTGCCAGCCGAGGTAATCCCCGTCGAACCACATCAATCCCGGCCACCCATCAGGGAACGAGGCATGGGTAAAATCAGCAGAAGGTTGATTGGGCATGTGTTTTTCTTTCCTGCATTTCATCCCGCCGCCCCATCGCGTTGAACCGGGCGCAAAGTCATTGTTCGGCCAAGGCCGTTCGGGACGTGATCGTTGTGACATTCTGCAGCCAGAGGTGCGGATCCAAGAGGCACCAGAACGCAGGCTGCAATCTGGGTATCAGCCCTATGCCAGTCAAAACTTGCGATCCAATACCAAGTTTCGATAGGCCGATAGAAGATTTCGATCAGTCCAAAAGACAGGTTCTTAGATCAAAGTTAGGTCGACCATGCGAGAGCCTTGCAAAATAGAGGCCTATGCAAAGTCACGTCCATGTCACCTGGAATATTTCGCAACGTAACCAATTGATAAAGCACGGGTTAAACTTCGTTTAAAGTGGCCAAAAGTACCTCGGAATAGCTTGCCCGCACAGCCCCAAAGCCTCTAGGTGCGCAGGACAGATTTGCCCATCGACCAAAACGGAATTTCATCAATGACCCGCCCAACCCATCGGCAGCTTGAGTATCTTGTCGCGGTTGGCGACACCGGTCATTTCGGACACGCAGCCCAGCTTTGCCACGTTTCGCAGCCCACCCTTTCGGCCCAGCTTCAACTTCTGGAAGGGCGCTTGGGCGCGCAACTGATCAACCGATCCCCGCGCGGAGCCGAACCCACCGCGCTAGGGCAACAGGTAATCGAATTGTCGCGCGAGGTTCTGAGCAAGCTTACAGAGATTCAGGATGCCGCAAATCGCACCAACAAAGCGGCGGCACAAATTCGGCTGGGACTACCATCAAGCTTTGGTCCATACTTCTTGACACACCTGATGTGTCAGCTTGATGCCTGCAAAGCAGGAATCGACGTCAAAGTCCGTGAGGCCCCCATTCCCGAGCTTATCAATCTGTTGATGTCCGACAGGCTGGACTGCTGCGTGATGCCCCCTATGGACCTTCCGGGGTTAAAACAGCGCAATCTCTTGCGCGAGGAATTGAAACTGGGCCTGCCCTCTACGCATCCTTTGGCCACCAATACAGAGATTCGATCTGACATGCTCGCTGGTGAGCCGCTTTTGCTTATGGTTTCGGAAGAGCAGCTTTGCCAGTTGAACCACGAAGTCTATGCGTTTTGCCAGGCCTCAGGTGTCGCCATCAGCTATGACTATCAGGGATCCAGCCTGGATGGCATCCGGCACCTGGTCTCAATCGGCAAAGGTCTTTCGTTGTTCCCCGAGTTTTATGCGAACTCCGAATGCCGACACAGCCAGGATATTTCGCTGCGTCCCATCACCAACCAGTCGTTATCGCGCGAGCTTTGCTTTTCCTGGCGAAAAGGCACCGCCAAAGCGGCATCAAACAAACATCTGTTCGATACATGCCAATCTGCGATCCATTCGGCCCGGCAATAGGCGGATCAGGTTTCGGGATAACCAAGCGCCGGCAGAGCGGGCAGGCAGCACGTTTGGCAGGATTTCGCGGCGCGCGGTAATGACGGCACTTAATCTTCAAGTTTAAAATTTTAAACTTGAAGCGAATATGCGCCTGAGATAAAGATTGCGATCAACCCCGTTCGAAACCGAGGTGATTTTGAAAGCTGCATCCTTGAGCACAGGAATTCGGAAAAGTGGCGCTATGGGCACTGCCGTTTGGTGCTTTTTGCATTCTGCCAGCAACCTTTCCTGCTTGCCTTGGGCGCTCTGGAGTCTGGCGGGTAATAAAATCGGCGAAGATATGTTCCGAAGATTGCGTTCTTTTCGCACATGTCGGACCTTGGCGGCATCTGATCGGTTGGTCGACACACAAAGAACCTGCAACGGTCTATGCCTCATCTGTGGATATGTCGAACCGCTGATCAAAGCCAAGAAGTAAGCGAATTGGAAAACAGGAGGAACCCATGAATCTGAAACCGTTACTTGCTGCGGCCACTGCGGCTGTGTTGGCGACGTCTGCACAGGCCGAGGGCCTCAAGGTTGGCATGATAACAACGCTTTCGGGCGGGGGCGCCGGGCTTGGGATCGACGTCCGCGACGGCTTTATGCTGGCGGTCGAGCAATCCGGGCGCGACGATATTGAGGTCGTGATCGAGGATGATCAGCGCAAACCGGATATCGCAGTGCAGCTGACCGACAAGATGATCCAGTCCGAAAAGGTGGATGTCCTGACCGGCATCATCTGGTCCAATCTGGCAATGGCAGTGATCCCGGGTGCAGTAGCACAAGGTAAGTTCTACCTTTCACCTAACGCCGGACCCTCGCCGCTGGCCGGGAAAGGGTGCCACCAGAACTATTTCAACGTTGCCTGGCAAAACGACAATCTGCACGAGGCCGCGGGGGCACATGCCAATGCGTCGGGCTATGCCAACACCTTTGTTCTGGCCCCAAACTATCCGGCTGGCAAAGATGCGCTGTCGGGTTACAAACGCTTTTACGAAGGGGATCTGGCTGGTGAGATCTATACGAAGCTCGGGCAGACGGACTATGCCAGCGAGATCGCGCAGATCCGCGCCTCGGGGGCGGATAGCGTGTTTTTCTTCCTGCCCGGTGGAATGGGTATTTCTTTTCTGAAGCAATATGCCGATAGCGGCGTGGACCTTCCGGTTGTCGGTCCCGCGTTCAGCTTTGATCAGGGCATCCTTCAGGCCGTAGGAGACGCCGCTTTGGGTGTGCACAACACCTCGCAATGGTCCAAGGATCTCGACAACGCAACCAACGCGGCATTTGTCGAAAGCTTTCAGGCCAAATACGGTCGGCTTCCCTCGCTTTATGCAAGCCAGGGCTTTGACACCGCCAATCTGCTGATTTCGGCCATGGATGCGGCGGATGTAAGCGATCAGGATGCGTTCCGTGCTGCGCTCAAGGCGGCAGAGTTCGAGTCGACGCGCGGCGATTTCGCCTTTGGTCCGAACCATCATCCCATTCAGGATATCTATGTTCGCGAAGTCATCAAAGAAGGCGATGTCTACACGAACAAGATCATCTCGCTGGGCCTGGAAGATCACAGCGACGCTTATGCGGCTGAGTGTAAAATGTAACTGACCGCAGCCCGCGTTGCCTTTTGGACGGCGCGGGCGCAGGCATGTGCAGGGATGGCAATGTCCTGGATCTTACTTGTTGAACAGACCTTGAACGGGCTGCAGTTCGGCGTGATGCTGTTTCTGATGGCGGCAGGCCTGACGTTGATCTTTGGCGTCATGGGGCTGATCAACCTTGTGCACGGATCGCTGTATATGATCGGAGCCTTTGCCGCAGCGGTGGTGGCAACGGCATCAGGCTCGTTCCTGCTGGCGCTGGGGGCTAGCCTTGCGGCTGCGGCAATTGCCGGAATTGTGGTCGAAACCACGGTGATCCGCAGGCTTTATGACCGGGACCATCTGGATCAGGTGCTGGCAACCTTTGCGCTAATCCTGATCTTTTCCGAAGGCACGCGCTGGGTTTTCGGCTCGTTTCCCCTGTTTCTGGACCCGCCGGATTATCTGTCGGGCACGGTGTCCTTGCCCTTTGGGATCGAATACTCCCGCTATCGGCTCAGCCTGATCGTGATCGGGCTTGCGGTCGCTGCCGGATTGTTCTGGATGATTGCCAAGACCCGGATCGGCATTCGCATTCGCGCGGGTGAGAATGACCGTGAGATGATCGGCGCGTTGGGCGTCGATATCACGCTTCTTTATACGATGGTTTTTGCGCTGGGGGCCGCGCTGGCTGGGTTTGCCGGTGCGCTGATCGGCGCGATCCAGTCGGTTCAGGTCGGGATGGGAGAGCCCGTTTTGATCCTTGCATTTGTCGTGGTCGTGATCGGTGGCATCGGCTCGATCAAGGGGGCCTTGATCGGTGCCATTCTGGTCGGTCTGACCGACACGCTGGGCGGCTTCCTTCTGCCTAAACTTTTCTCGCTGATCCTGGCCCCGTCCGCCGCCATTTCGGTGGGGTCATCGCTGGCTTCGATGTCGATTTATGTGCTGATGGCGGGCGTTCTGCTTGTGCGGCCCAAAGGTTTGTTCGGAGGCGCATGAGATGAAAAAGGAAACAGCTCTGAACACGGGATTGATGGCTTTGCTTCTGGCGGTGCCGGTGGCCGCGTGGTTCATGGATGAACCCTTTCTGATCACGCTGACCACACGGGCCGTCATTTTTGCGATTGCCGGGATCGGGCTGAATTTTGCGCTTGGGTTCGGCGGGCTGGTCAGCTTTGGCCATGCGGTGTTCTTTGGCCTTGGCGGCTATGCGATGGGTATTCTGGCACATCACGCGCAGACCTACACCCCGCTGATGGAGTGGCCCTTTGTCATCGAAGGCTCAAACTCGATGCTGGTGATCTGGCCGGTTGCAATTGCCCTCAGCGCGCTGGCGGCGTTGGCCATCGGGGCGCTGAGCCTGCGCACCACCGGCGTCTACTTCATCATGATCACGCTCGCCTTTGGCCAGATGTTCTTTTACTTCATGATTTCGTGGTCGACCTATGGCGGCGAGGATGGCCTGTCGATCTATGTGCGCAACGGGTTTCCCGGGCTCAACACCATGGACCCGTTCCAGTTCTTCGTGATCTGCTATGCCCTGCTGGCAATCGTACTGTTCGGTGTACATCGCGCGGCGCATTCGTCCTTTGGCCTGATGCTGCGCGCCACGCGCCAGAACGAGGATAGGGTGCAGGCCGTTGGTCAGGTATCCTATCGACTGTATCTGGTCGCGTTTACGGTCTCGGGCGCCATTACCGGATTGGCGGGCGCGCTGTTCGCTGATCTGAACCGGTTTGTAAGCCCTACCATGCTCAGCTGGCAAACCTCGGGCGAAATCATGATCTTTGTGATCCTCGGCGGCGTTGGGCGGGTCTTTGGGCCTGTGGCGGGCGCGGCCTTGTTCATCCTGCTGGAACACAGCCTTGGGGGGCTAAGCGACTATTGGCACGTCTATCTCGGCGCGATCCTGCTGGGGGTGGTGTTGTTTGCGCGGGGCGGTTTGTTCGGCCTTCTTGCCGGGCGCGAGGTGGCGCATGACTGATCCCATTCTCGATGTACGCGGCTTGACCAAAAGCTTTGGCGGGCTGGTGGCCAGCAAGAATATCAGCCTCGATCTGCGCCCGGGGGAAATCCACGCGCTGATCGGGCCCAACGGGGCTGGAAAGTCGACGCTGATCAAGCAAATCGCAGGCGGGCTGCGCCCGGATGCAGGCAGCGTGCATTTCGACGGGCAAGACGTCAGCCCCCTGTCCACCGCTGATCGCGCGCGACTGGGAATGGGGCGCACATTCCAGATCTCGTCCCTGGCGATGGATTATACGGTTTTGCAGAACGCGGTTCTGGGCGCACTGGGTCATCGCGGCAATACATTTCGTTTCTTCAATCGCGTTATGAAAGATGCGGACCTCTTGGCCATTGCAGAACAGGCGCTGGAACAGGTCGGGCTGCAGGAGTTCCGAAGCTTTCGCACCTCGGACCTGTCGCATGGCCAGCGTCGGCAGCTAGAGGTCGCGGTTGCGCTGACTCTGGAGCCCAAAGCCTTTTTGATGGATGAACCCATGGCGGGGCTTGGAGCTGAAGGATCGCAGCGTCTGATCGGGTTCCTCGATACACTGCGGCACAAGGCCCCGATCCTGCTGATCGAACATGACATGGATGCGGTTTTCACGCTGGCGGACCGGATCAGCGTCCTTGTCTATGGCGAGGTCATCGCCTCGGGCTCGGTCGACGAAATCCGGGCAAACGCGGACGTTCGCAGCGCCTATCTCGGAGAGGAGAGCGCAGAATGAGCCTGTTGAAACTCGCCCATGTGTCCGCGTTTTATGGCCAGTCTCAGGCTTTGTTCGACGTCCACCTTACCGTAGACGATGGCGAGGTTGTTGCACTGATGGGTCGCAACGGCATGGGCAAATCAACCACGATCAAGGTGATTTGCCGGTTGCTGAAAAACCGGGGCGGAACGGTGTCCTTTGACGGCACGGACATTGCGCGCCTGCCGTCCTACAAAGTCGCCCGCATGGGCGTCGGGCTGGTGCCCGAGGGGCGTCGGTGTTTCACCGACCTGACCATTTACGAGAACCTGATCGCTGCCGCCCGTCGCGGCGAATGGGATTTTGCGGCTGTCTCAAGGTTGTTTCCCCGATTGCAGGAGCGGAAGGATCAGACCGCAGGCACCCTGTCGGGGGGCGAACAGCAGATGTTGGCAATTGGCCGTGCCCTGATGACCAACCCGCGCTTGCTGGTTCTTGATGAGGCGACCGAGGGGCTTGCCCCCGTGGTCCGGCAGGAAATCTGGGCGGCGATCACTAAACTGAAAGTCGAAACCGGGATGGCGATCGTGATCGTCGACAAATCGCTCAAGGAACTGCGCGCGGTTGCTGACAAGGCGGTTATTCTTGAGAAGGGAAAATCGGTCTGGGTCGGAGACTTCGCATCGCTCAGCTCAGAGGTCACCGACAGATATCTGGGCGTCTGACATCTATCCGATATGCGCAGTGGCCTCGATTTCGATCAACGCCTCGTCTTCGACCAGATCTTTGACGATCAGCATCGACATCGCTGGAAAGTGCTTGCCAAAAACGCGGCGATAAGCCTGCCCGACCTCGCGCTGATGGGCAAGATACTCCTGTTTGTCCTTCACGAACCATGTCAGACGCGCCACGTCACTTGCCTGACCGCCTGCGGCTTCGACCACGGCGACGATATTACGCAACGTCTGCTCCATCTGCGAGATGAAGTCGTGGGCCACAAACTCTTTGTTTTCATTCCAGCCGATCTGGCCGCCGATATGCAGGGTTCCATCCGGGGCCAGCATACCATTGGCGTATCCCAGGGCGGGGGCCCAACCATCCGGGTGAATCTCTTTCAATGTCATTGCGTTTCCAGTTTCTTATCTGTGACGATTTGCCGAACCGTCTGGGGCCAGGGTTGCGGGCGTCCATTGGGGCCGACATAGACAAGCGTCGAAGATCCCCTGAGGCGAAGCTCGTTCTGGCAGGTGGCCTGAAAGTCGTAGGACATGCTGGCCCTACCCAATTTTGTGATCTGCAGATCGATCTGCAACCGATCCCCCTGTCGGGTGGGTGCGGTGAAATCCACCGTGATATGCGCGGTCGGCACCGCCCCGTCCTTGTGCACAACCTCGAACGGCCAGTTCAACGCGTCGCGGAAAAAGAGCTCGACACAATCGTTCACCATCTCGAAGTAGCGGGGATAGAACACAATTCCCGCCGGATCACAGTGGCGAAACAGGACGTCCTGAAGACAGGTGAAGCGCATCATGAGTTCAAAGCTCTCCGCGCAGGTGCCAGAGTTCGGGGAACAGCTCGACACTGAGCATCTTGCGCAGGTAGTCGACGCCAGAGGTGCCTCCGGTGCCACGCTTGAATCCGATCACGCGTTCCACCGTCGTGACATGGTTAAACCGCCAGCGGCGGAAGTAATCTTCAAGATCGACAAGCTTTTCTCCAAGCTCATACAGTGCCCAATGGGTATCAACGGCCTGATAGACCTGCCGCCACTTGGCCTGCACCTCGGGCACCGGCGCGTGCGGTGTGGTCAGTTGCGGTTCGGGGATGTCAGCGTCGGGTCCGTCAATCGCGGTGAACAGATGGCGGATCACATCATCATAGAAACTGGGCCGCGCCAGTTCGTCGCTTAACATCTTGTGTACGTCCGGCAAATGCGCGTGTGGCTTGAGCATGTTGGGGTTCCGATTCCCAAGCACGTATTCGATCATCCGGTATTGATAGGACTGAAACCCCGAAGACGGCCCCAGAGACTCGCGAAACTGGGTGTAATCCGCAGGGGTCATGGTGCGCAGCACATCCCATGCGCTGTTGAGTTGTTCAAAGATGCGCGACACGCGGGCCAGCATCTTGAACATCTGGGGCATATTGCCTGCATTCAGCGCCTCACGCGCGGCGGACATTTCGTGCAGCGCAAGCTTCATCCACAACTCGCTGGTCTGGTGCTGGATGACGAACAGCATTTCATCATGGGCATTCGACAGCGGGGTTTGCTGCGCCAGAAGGGTGTCCAGCCTCAGATAGTCGCCATAGGACATGGCGTCCTTGAACCCCATTTTTGCGCCTTCGGAACCGGGATCGTACGGAGTTTTGGTCATTGCTGGGCCTTCAGCCTGAACCGCTGAATCTTACCGGTTTCTGTCTTGGGCAGAGCGTTGGTAAAGACCAGCGAGCGTGGATATTTGAACGGGGCAATCGTGGCCTTGACGTGATCCTGCAACTGTTGTGCAAGCGCGTCGCTCGGTTTTTGTTCCGGCGAAAGCACGACATGGGCCTGCACGATAGCGCCGCGGGCCTCATCAGGGACGCCGATGACGGCGCATTCTGCGACCGCCTCGTGGGATAACAGAGCGGCCTCGACCTCGGGGCCGGCGATGTTGTACCCGGAAGAGACGATGATGTCGTCATTGCGGGCGGCAAAGTGGAAATAACCATCTTCGTCCTTTGAAAACGCATCACCCGTGATATTCCAGCCGTCCAGCACGTATTCCGTCTGGCGCAACCCACGCAGATACCGGCAACCCGTGGGGCCGCGAACTGCAAGGCGGCCCACTTCGCCCGCCGCAAGCTCGACCCCGTCCGGGCCTATGATCTTGGCTTCGTACCCTTTGACCGGTTTGCCGGTGCAGGCAGGGCGATGGTCCGAAAACCGGTTGGTGATGAAGATGTGCAGCAACTCGGTGGCACCAATCCCGTCCAGCATCGGCTTTCCGGTCTTTTGCATCCACTCGTCATAAACCGGTGCGGGCAACGTCTCGCCCGCCGACACAGCCGCCCGCAGCGAGGACAGATCAGCGCCGTCATCCATCGCCTGCATCATCACCCGGTAAGCGGTCGGGGCCGTGAAGCACACCGTGGCGCGGTACTTTTCGATCACTTCAATCATGTTTGGGGGCGCGGCGTTTTCCAGCAGCGTTGCCGCTGCACCAAATCGCATGGGAAAGATCGCCAACCCGCCCAGCCCAAAGGTGAAAGCCAACGGTGGCGACCCGATGAACACATCATCGGGCGTGACATCCAGCACCTCTTTGGCATAGCCATCCGCGATGGCCAGAAGGTCGCGGTGGAAGTGCATCGTGCCCTTCGGATCGCCGGTCGACCCCGAGGTAAAGCCAATCAAGGCCACATCATCCTGCGCCGTATCAACCGCCGAAAATGTCACGGGTTTTTCAAGCGCAAGACGGTCAAGTTCGGCATCGTGATTGGCGGTGCCGTCAAACCCAACAACCTTGGTGAGGAACTTGCTGCCCTTGGCGCAGGCCGTCATCTCGTCCATCAGCCTTGTGTCGCATAGCGCATGGGTGATCTCGGCGGTATCAACGTACTTTGCCAACTCAGCCGCGCGCAGCATCGGCATGGTGTTGACGACCACGGCACCGGCCTTTGTCGCCGCCAGCCAGCAGGCCACCATAGCCGGGTTGTTGGCTGAGCGGATCATCACGCGGTTGCCCGGTTTCACCCCAAGGTTATCGACCAGCACATTGGCCAGCCGGTTGGTCCAGTCGCTGAGTTCCTTATACGTCCGCCGCCGTCCGTTGCCGATCAGGGCCGTGTGATCCCCAAACCCCTTGTTGACCATGGCATCAGTCAGTTCCACCGCTGCATTCAGACGGTCGGGATAGTCGAACCCGTCCAGCAGAAGGTCGGGCCATGTCTCTTGCGGCGGCAGATTATCCCGCGCGAAGGTATCGGTATGGGCTGAAGGTCTGAGCATGATTACCCCCTTTGCATCGCGCCAAGCGCCTGCCGCGCGATGACGACGCGCTGCACATCCGAGGCCCCCTCGTAGATGCGCAATGCCCTGATTTCGCGGTACAGACGTTCGACAGTCTCGTCGGATTTGACGCCATCGCCGCCGTGAAGCTGAACCGCTTTGTCGATGACGCGCTGTGCTTGATCGGTTGCAAACAGCTTGGCCATGGCGGCCTCGCGGGTGACCCGCGCCGCGCCGCTGTCCTTGGCCCACGCCGCGCGATAAACCAACAGTGCCGAGGCATCGACGTCCAGCGCCATGTCTGCAATATGCCCCTGCACCATCTGCAGATCAAAAAGCGGGCCCCCCTGAACTTTGCGCGTGCTCACACGGCTCAGGGCTTCGTCCAGCGCGCGCCGCGCAAAGCCCAATGCGGCGGCGGCCACGGTCGAGCGGAAAACATCCAGAACAGACATGGCAATCCTGAACCCGGCCCCGCGTTCGCCGATCAGCGCGCTGGCCGGAATACGGCAATCAGCGAACCGCAGCCGTGCCAGCGGATGCGGTGCGATGGTGTGCAACCGCTCGACCACTTCAAACCCAGGCAGACCGGCTGGCACCACAAAGGCCGACAGCCCCTTGGCGCCCGGAGCCTCTCCGGTGCGGGCAAAGACCGTGTAGACATCAGCGATGCCGCCATTCGAGATCCATGTCTTTTCGCCGTTCAGGATGTAATCATCCCCGTCCGGCACGGCAGTCATGGTTGAATTGGCCACATCCGATCCCGATTGCGGCTCGGTTAAGGCAAAGGCCGATATAGCCTTGCCCGCGCGGGTCTGCGTCAGCCATTCGGACTTTTGCGCGTCGGTCCCAAACAGGGACAACGCGCCCGTTCCCAGCCCCTGCATGGCAAAGGAAAAATCGGCCAGCCCATCATGGCGCGCCAGCGTCTCGCGGATCAGGCACAGGTTGCGCACATCCAGCGGTGCCGTTGCATCGGGATCAACCGCGGAATGGGTTAGCCAACCGTCGCGGCCAAGGGCGTTGACCAGATCACGGCAAGCCTGATCTGTGTCGCTGTGATCAATGCCCTTCAGTTCCGACGCTGCCCAATCGTCCAGACGCGCCGCCAGATCGCGATGGCGGTCTTCGAAAAAAGGCCAGCTGAGAAAGCTTTTGTCTGCCATCAATCGCCCTCGAATTCCGGTTTCTCTTTGGCGACAAAGGCGTTGTAGGCCCGGTGAAAATCCTGACCCTGCATACAGATCGCCTGCGCCTGCGCCTCGGCCTCGATGGCCTGTTCGATCGACATGGACCATTCCTGCGCCAACATGGTCTTGGTCATCATGTTGGCAAAACCCGGCCCCTCGGCAATCCGACCCGCCATGTCTTGCGCGGATTCAAGCAACTGATCCTGCGGCACAACGCGGTTGAAATATCCCCACGCCGCACCTTCCTCTGCGCTCATCGAGCGGCCAAGATACAGCAATTCCGCCGCCCTGCCCTGCCCGATGATCCGCGGCAGGATTGCGCAGGCCCCCATATCGCACCCAGCCAGCCCGACGCGGTTGAACAGAAACGCGGTCTTTGCCTGAGGCGTGGCGATCCTTAGGTCCGAGGCCATTGCGATGATCGCCCCCGCCCCGGCGCTGATGCCATCCACCGCCGCAATGATCGGCTTGCCGCAATTCACCATCGCTTTGACCAGATCGCCGGTCATGCGGGTAAAGGCCAGCAGCTCTTTCATGTTCATTCTGGTCAGCGGCCCGATGATTTCATGCACATCCCCGCCCGAGCTGAAATTGCCCTGGTTCGGCGCAAAAACCACAGCCTTCACTTCGTCGTCATAGTGCAGATCGCGGAACCAGTCGCGCAACTCTGCGTAGCTGTCGAACGAGAGCGGGTTCTTACGCTCCGGCCGGTTCAACGCAACCGTGGCAATTCCGTTCTCGATCGTGCAGATGAAATGAGCGACATCACTGCGCATTCTCGTCCTCCATCAAATCTCGCCACCCGACAGGCTGAGCGCGTGTCCATTCACCGATCTGGCCGCATCCGAGCATAACCATAGCGCTGTTCCGGCCACCTCATCGGTCTGGATGAATCGTTTCCGCGGGTTATTGCGCCATAAGGATTTGGCGGCCTCCTCGGCGCTCATCCCGGTTTTTTCGGTGATATTTGCGATGGATCGCTCTAGCATCGGTGTTTCGATAAACCCTGGGCAGATCGCGTTCACTGTAATGCCCGTTGGGGCGAGTTCCAGCGCCAGCGCGCGGGTCAGGCCCACGACGCCGTGTTTGGCCGCGCAATATCCGGCAACATAAGGATAGCCCTTGAGCCCCGCGGTCGAGGCGATGGCGATCATCCGCCCCCAACCGCCCTGTTTCATATCGGGCAGCGCCTGTTTCCAGACGTTGAAAACCCCGCGCAGGTTGACGCCGATCATGTCGTCCAGATCCTGCGCCGCCATCTTGGTAAAAGGTACCGAGGTAGCTGCACCGGCATTGGCGATCACGATAGCAATGGGTCCGTATTGGTCGCGGGACGCTTCAAATGCCTGTGAAACCGAACCCGGATCGGTAACGTCGCAGACCTGCCATGGCAATCCCTGCGCTTTCAGGTGCTGCTCGGT
Source organism: Ruegeria sp. E1 (assembly GCF_056534225.1). Lineage (NCBI taxonomy): Bacteria > Pseudomonadati > Pseudomonadota > Alphaproteobacteria > Rhodobacterales > Roseobacteraceae > Ruegeria > Ruegeria sp. E1. Next base: position 58,335 of record NZ_JBQFPE010000010.1, read on the forward strand.
CCGTCCCATGATGGTGACATTGGCACCAGCGTCCGCGAACTGTCGGGCGGTCTCGGCCCCCACGCCGGACCCGCCGCCGGTGACAACCACATGTTTGCCTGCCAGCGTCATACCTTGCCCACCATCTCGGCCTCGCGATCGGCTAGACGCCAGCTTTGATCGCGGCCCGCCAGATACGGCAGCGGCCAGTCGGCATGACGGTCGCCAATCGAGGCACCCGCGTGCAGCGTCCAATACGGGTCGGACAGATGCGGACGCGCAAGGCAGACCAGATCGGCCCGCCCGGCCATGAGGATCGAGTTCACATGATCGGCCTCATAGATATTGCCAACCGCCATGGTTTTGATTCCGGCCTCGTTTCGGATGCGATCGGAAAACGGCGTCTGGAACATCCGGCCATAGACCGGCTTGGCATCTATCGTCGTCTGGCCTGCGGATACGTCGATAATGTCGGCGCCGGCGGCCTCGAACGCCTGTGCGATCTTCACCGCCTCTTCCGGGGTTACGCCGACATCACCAACCCAGTCATTTGCCGAAATCCGCACAGCCATAGGCTTGTCTGCAGGCCAAGCCGCGCGCATCGCGGCAAAAACCTCAAGCGGATAGCGCAGACGGTTTTCCAGGGAACCGCCATAATCATCCTCGCGCGTATTTGAGACCGGCGAGATGAACGACGAGATCAGGTATCCATGCGCCGCGTGCAGCTCGATCATATCGAATCCGGCACGATCCGCCATTTGTGCCGAGGCGACAAACTGCGCCGTCACCTGATCCATATCCGCCCGTGTCATTGCGCGCGGAGTGGCATTGTCTGGCGACCATGCAACGGCAGAGGCCGAGATCAGATCCCAGTTGCCACTGGCCAGCGGTTTGTCTATCCCCTCCCAACCAAGATTGGTGGATCCTTTGCGTCCCGAGTGGCCGATCTGGCAACAGATCTTTGCGTCCGTTTCGGCATGGACAAAGTCGGTGATCCGCTTCCAGGCCGCCTCATGTTCCAGCAGATACAGACCCGGACAGCCCGGCGTGATGCGGCCGGTATCCGAGACACAGGTCATTTCCGTATAGACCAGCCCCGCCCCGCCTTTTGCGCGCTCGCCCAGATGCACAAGATGCCAATCTGTCGGGCAGCCATCTACCGCCTTATATTGCGCCATCGGAGAGACGACGATCCGGTTGCTCAACGCCATCCCGCGCAGCTTGTAAGGCGCAAACATCGGTGTTCGCACCGGTGCGTCTGCTGCAACTCCGGCCTGGGTCTGGAACCAGCGCTCGGCCGACTCCAACCATTTCGGATCGCGCAGGCGCAGGTTTTCATGGCTGATCCGCTGCGACCGAGTAAGCAGCGAATAGTTGAACTGTACCGGATCAAGATCCAGATAGCACTCGACATCCTCGAACCATTCCAACGAGTTGCGCGCCGCCGATTGCAGGCGCAGAACTTCAAGCCGCCGTTCCTCTTGATATCGCTGGAAGGCGGATTGCATGTCTGGTTCAGACTGCAGATAGTTCGCCAGCGCAATCGCGCTGTCAAACGCCAGCCGCGACCCGGATCCGATTGAGAAATGCGCCGTTGCGGATGCATCGCCCAGCAGCACGATGTTCTCGTGATACCATTTCTCACACAAAACACGCGGAAAGTTCATCCAGACCGCCGAACCACGCAGGTGATCCGCATTCGACATCAGAGCGTGGCCGCTCAGATGATCGGCAAATACCTTTTCGCAGGACTTTATGATGTCCTCCTTGGACATGCCTTCGAACCCGAACTTGTCCCAGGTGTCCTGCGCGCATTCCACGATGAAGGTCGCCGTGTCGTCGTCGAACTGATACACATGCGCCCAGATCCAGCCATGCGGGGTCTTTTCAAAGATAAAGGTAAAAGCATCATCGAATTTCTGATGCGTGCCAAGCCAGATGAACTTGCAGGCGCGTACATCCACATCTGGCTTGAAATGATCCGCATAGGCCGCCCGGGTCTGAGAGTTGATGCCGTCGCAGGCCACCACAAGATCATAGTCATCCTTGAAATCTGCCGCCGTTTCAAACGGGCATTCAAAGCGCAGTTCAACCCCAAGTTCGCGCGCGCGCTTTTGTAGCAACAACAGCATTTGCTTGCGACCGATACCGGCGAACCCATGCCCGCCCGAAACCGTGCGCACCCCGTCATGCACAACTGCGATGTCATCCCAATAGGCAAAGTGATCGCGGATCGCCTGCGCGCTTTTTGGATCGTTTTCCTGCAGATTTTCCAACGCATCGTCAGACAGCACGACGCCCCAGCCGAACGTGTCATTGGCACGATTGCGTTCCATCACCACAACGTCATGCGCCGGATCGCGAAGCTTCATCGAAATGGCAAAGTAGAGGCCCGCTGGCCCCCCTCCCAAACAGGCAATCCGCATTTGCCCCTCCGTCTGACGTTGGTGTTACATATCACAAAACCAGTGTCTCGACCGTACCGGAGTTGCGTTATTGCTTCAAGCTTGAATTTTTAAGTTTAAAATATTATGGCTCGCACATTGGCATTTGTCTTGAAAGGTATTCTACCCAATGACATCCGAACCCGCCTGTGTCACACCTTCCAGGTAAAGCGAGGATCTTTGTGATCCCGTGACCACCCCAGTTAACGCCTTTGTCGGAGCATCGTCATGACTGTTTCTCTCTCAAAACGTGGCCCTGTTGCGGTTGTTACCATCGACAATCCACCCGTCAACGCGATAAGCCACGCCGTGCGACAAGGCCTTGTGGACGCGTTGCGGCAGACCGAAGACGACACCTCCATCGCGGCTGTGGTTCTGGCCTGCGCCGGGCGCACCTTTGTGGCCGGAGCGGATGTTCGTGAATTCGGCAAACCACCGCTTGAACCCCATCTGCCCGACGTGCTTCGCGCCATCGAGGCCGCCAAAAAACCGTGGGTTGCCGCATTGCACGGCACAGTTCTGGGTGGTGGGCTGGAACTGGCCATGGCCTGCCGCTATCGCATCGCGTCCGACGGCGCGAAACTGGGTCTGCCCGAGGTCAATCTGGGCCTCATTCCCGGTGCAGGGGGGACGGTGCAGCTGCCGCGCCTCGTCGCCGCTGATATGGCGCTTGAGATGATCGCGGGTGGCAAGCCAATCCCCGCTGACAAGGCCCAAAGTGCCGGTCTGATCGATGTGCAGACACAGGACGATCTGGCGCAGGCGGCGGTCGGCTTTGCCCAAACGCTGGACCCCGATGCGCTGAGCCTGCCGACATTGCAGCGCCCTGTGAAAGCGCCAAATGACTCGGCTGCCTTTGAGGCAAAAGCCGAGCAAATCCAGACCCGTGCGCGTGGGCAACATTCGCCTGCAGCGGCCGCTCAGGCAGTGCGGAATACCCTGACCCTGCCCCCCGACGCAGCCCTGGCCGAAGAGCGTAAGACCTTTCTGATCCTCAAAGACGATCCCCAATCCGCCGCCCTGCGATACATCTTTTTTGCCGAGCGTGCATCCGGGCGGTTGGACCGGTTGAAAGGCGTAACCGGATCGCAAATCGCGTCCGTTGGCGTGGTCGGAGGAGGTACAATGGGTGCAGGCATCGCTGCGGCCTGCCTTTTGTCCGGCAAGCAAGTTGCTTTGGCCGAGCGAGATGCTGCAGCGGCGGACGCCGGAGCAGAACGGGTCGCAGATGTCCTGTCCGGCAGCCTGAAACGAGGATTGATCTCGCAATCCCGGCACGATCAGTTGTTGCAGAACTTTTCAACCACAACGCAATACGCCGATTTCGCGACCGCCGACCTTGTGATCGAAGCCGTGTTTGAAGATATGGACGTCAAGCGAGAGGTCTTTGCACAGCTTGATATGGCAACACGGCCCGACGCCATTCTGGCCTCGAACACCTCATATCTGGACGTCAACGAAATCGCCCGATCCGTGCGCGACCCAAGCCGGGTTGTCGGGCTGCATTTCTTTTCCCCGGCTCATATCATGAAGCTGATGGAAATCGTCGTTCCTGACGCGGTCTCCGACTCGGTTCTGGCCAACGCGATCAGCTTTGGCAAGCAGCTTGGAAAAACATGCGTGCTTGCCGGGGTCTGCGACGGATTTATCGCCAACCGGATTATGTCCGCGTATCGCCGCGAAGGTGAGTACATGCTCGAAGACGGGGCCCTGCCCTGGCAGATCGACCAAGCCATGGTCGAATTTGGTATGCCCATGGGGCTTTACCAGATGCAGGATCTTGCTGGTCTGGATATCGCCTGGGCCATGCGCAAACGACAGGCCGCAACCCGCGACCCGGACCAGAGATATGTCGAGATCGCCGACAGGATGTGCGAACAGGGCTGGTTCGGGCAAAAAGCCGGGCGCGGATGGTATCTGTATGACGGCAAGACCCGCACGCCCAACCCCGAGGTCGAAGCGCTGATCTTTTCGGAATCCAGACGCAAGGGCATTCCCCGCGTGGCACTAAGCTCGGACGAGATCATGGGGCGAATTCTGTCCCGTATGCAATCCGAAGCACAGTCCATCCTTGACGAAGGCATCGCCCAAAGCGCGCAGGATATCGATGTGGTCATGGTGAACGCGTTCGGCTTTCCCAGGTGGAAAGGCGGGCCGATGTATCTTGCCACAACCGGCGCGCGTTAGCATCAGGGCCTGCCCTGCTCTGCTCAGGCCTTGCGCGCCGTATCGGACTGGTGGTTGCTTTCGAACTTCCGCAGCAGGTCGCGCACCAGATCAAGGTCATCTCCGTCGAGATTTGCAAACAGGGCGTCAACCTCGGCCTCATGGGCGCGGGCCATCTCTTCGAATGTCTCTCGCCCCAGATCGGTAAGCGAGACCAGAACGCTGCGGCGATCCTCAGGGCTTTGGGATCGCACCGTCAGCCCATCTTTCTCCATTCGTTCGACAACCGCCGTCACATTACCGTTCGACACCAGCAACAGTTTGCCAAGCTCGCTCATTTTCATTGGCTTCTTGTGACGATGAAGGGCAGCCGCAACGTCGAAGCGGGGCAGCGTTGTGCTATATTGCGTTCTCAGAAATTCCCGCAGGTGGTTTTCGGTTCCGCGCGTCACGCGAAGAAGCCTGATCCACGCCCTGAGGCGCCTGCGTTTCAAGACATCTTCGCTATCGCTCATTCAAACCTTCTCACCCATTGGCGCGTCACCCGCACCTGTGTCAGCCTTCCAGGTCCATCCTACGGGAAACTATTTCAACCTTAAAGCTTTTTCCGGAGATTGGGTGTGGCTCCGCCGGTTTCACCCGCCGGAGTCTGGAATTATTCGTTCGCTTCGGGTGGCAGAAAGTCGACATCATGCTCAGCTGAGATTTTCACCACCTGCTCAACGTCGGTCAGTTCGTGCAATTCCTCGAACAAGTCTTTCAGCTTACCCATAGGCGAGACCCAGAACAGCGCGCGCGCCGGTTTGTCGGATTTGTTGAAATAGCCGTGCGGGATACCGCGCGGCATCCGCACCAGATCGCCAGCATAGGCCTTGGTCCAAACGCCATCCAGCTTCAGATCCAGCTCGCCTTCCTGTACAAGGATGAACTCGTCCTGCGTGGGGTGGATGTGGACGGGCACAAAATCGCCGGGGTTCGAGTTGGTCTCAAAGGCAAATGTTGTCCCGCAGACCGCCTTGGGGTAATAGACCTGCCCCAGAATGTTCCACGTCGTCTCTTTATAGCCGACACCGTTCTTGGTGATACCTTTTTCCAGATCTTTCATCATGTCCTCCTCGGTTTATGTCCATCTGCATTTCAGGTTGCCTTGTATTGCGGGGCCGAGCCTAGAAATTCACCATAGGCCGCCGCATCCGGATACCGAAACTGTTCGGCCAGCGGATTGCTGCGCTTGGTCCTCGCAGCCCCCATATCGGCCAGCAATTCGTCAAAATGCTTGAAATGAAACGGCGCCGAGCACAGCCCGCCATACACCTGCGCCGCAGGACGTTCATTGCGCCGCCAGTTCAGCATCATCTCGATATTTTCATTCATCGCGGCCTCCGAGGGCTGGTTGGCCAACTGTCCATCCGCATAGCGCACCAGCCAATTGGCGATCATTTCAGCCGACAGGATGGTGCAGAAGCTGGAGTTGAAGCCGACAAAGCCCATATCCGGCAGATCCGGATTTACCGACAGACGATAGACCCGGTATTGACCATCCGCCTCGATCAGCTTGTCCTGGTACTCCTGCGGCAGGTAGGGCACGCCCAGTTTCCAGCCCACGGCCAGAACGGCCACGTCGCAGGGCACGACCTCGCCCGTGGTCAGCTTCAGTCCGTCCTCGGTATAGCTGTCGAACGATCCGATGGTTGTCTGCAACTGGCCCGCATTCAGCGCCTCGAAAAAGCCGGGCGTAACGATGGGAACGGAACACGAGACATCCTTTTCGATCGGAATGTCCGGAACCATATTGTGCTTTTTCAGACCCAGCTGAAGTTTCAGCATGGTTTCAAGTCCGCGGAAATTTGCCCAGACCAGCGGTTTGAACAGCGCCGCGACCAAGCGCTGCGCGGGGGACTTACCCCATTGGTTGAACTGCTGCTCCTGTGCGCGCATGTAAAGCAAGTGTTTGAAGTTGATCCCGCCAACGAAATACGGGATGCGCCAGACATTCTCGCGATAGACCAGCCGCACGGATTTCGCACCGTTCATGGTGGCGTTCACCGCAATATCGGTCGCCGATTTGGATCCCCCCAGAACGACAACATCCTTGCCCTGCACAATGCTGGGATCGGTATATTCCGACGAATGCATCACCTGCCCGCCGCGCCCTTGAAACGCCTCCTGACCCGGATGAGAGATGATGTTCTTTTCCGAGAACTGACCGGTGCAGACCGCGACAAAGTCGAAATCCTCGCTCTGTTCCGCGCCGTCTGCCTCAACCGTCAGCGTCCAGCCGGGTTGCCCGTCGCTGCGCCGCTCCATCGCTTTGATATTGGTGTTCAGCCGGAACAGCTGCGCCAAATCGTGCTTTTGCACGTAAGACAGCAGGTACTTATGTACCTGCGGGCCCTTGGGCCATTCGGGATAGTCCTGCGGCATCGGGTGGTCGGTATAGCAATACAGATCCTTGGGCGATTGCGTCTGCACATCCGGGTAAGAGCGCGACAATTCCCATACGCCGCCAAAGTCATGGCTGCGTTCAAACCCGGTGACGTCATGCCCCCGCTCGGCAAAGGCCTTGGCCGCGGCCAGCCCGCTGACCCCGCCCCCAATCACCGCAACCGATTTGCGTTTTGCTGTGCCCGCCGACATTCATACCCTCCCTGCATGTGCTGCGATTGGCCAAGTGTGCACGAGGTTTGCATATCCGTTTATCCAGAAAACGAACCATTCTGCGCCCAAAAGCTTTAGGCTTGAAATAAATCGTTCGCCTGCTAGCGTGACAGCAGGAGATCTGACCCGTGCAGCACATATCTCAATCGCAGACCCCGGTATTCCTGAACCGATTCCCGCTGCTTCAAACCGGCGATCTGGATGAGGCGCGCAGTTGCGTGGCGCAGAAATTCTGCGATCACCGGCTGGAACAGATGGGCCGACGCCGGGGGCTGGCGGTGACCCATAATCATGTGGCGGGGCGGAATGTGTCGCTGAACTATCTGCATTATGGCGCAGATGTCAGCATTGATCCCGGCCAGCTGCGGTCTTTCTACCTGTTGCAGATCCCGCTATCAGGCCAGTCCAGCGTGACCCATCGCGGCGAAGAGGTTCTGGCCGACGCTGCGACTGCCACCCTGCTGAACCCCGACCGCGACACGCGGATGATCTGGCAGGGCGAGTGCCGGAAACTGATCCTGCAAATCAGTAAATCCCACCTGCACGCGGTCGCCGAAAGTCTCAGCGGTGCGCCCTTGCCGGGCCCTGTGCGCTTTGATGCGCGGGTCGATTTGCGCTCACCGGATGGCGCGCGCTTGAAGCGGATGGTACTGGCCTGTGCGACGGCCACGGATCGGGGCGATCTGTGTCTTGGTACGGGGCATGGCCACGATCTGAAGGCTGAGATGGACCTGGCCCACGCCCTGTTGACCCTTCACAGCAGCAACATCTCGCATATTCTGGATCAGGCCGACACCGGACCAACGCCCCGCGCATTGCGCCGCGCCGTCGACTTTATTCACGCCAAGCTGGCCGAGCCGATCACATTAGGCAATATCGCGGCTGAGGCTGGGGTGAATGTTCGCACCCTGCAAAACGGGTTTCGTCAACGCTATGACCTGACGCCGATGCAGTATCTGAAAAACGCCCGTCTGGATGCGGCGCACTATCGGCTGAATACCCGGCAAGATAGGCCCAGTGTCACGCAGGTTGCATTCGACTGCGGGTTCTCGCATTTGGGCCGCTTTTCGCGCGACTATCAAAACCGTTTTGGCGCATTACCCAGTCAGCGAGCGCCGCTCAACTGAGCAGCAGACGACCCGAGCGGTTAGTCGTCCGATCCGGCCTGTAGCACATCCAGCAACTCAGCATGAAGCGCGGGCGTCGCGGCAGAAACCACCGCCCCGTTCGAGTCAAGCGTCAAGGGTTGGCCATCCCAACCGGTCATCACCCCTCCGGCGGCTTCGATCAGCGGTGACAGCGCGAGGTAGTCGTAAGGTTGCAGATCATAGTCCACCACCGCGTCCACATGACCGGCGGCCAGCAGGGCGTGGGGGTAGCAGTCATAGGCAAAACGCCGTGTCTGCCCTGCCTGCATCAGGCGGTCGAACACTTCGGGGTGGTCGCGATAGATTTTGTCGCCTTCATTCACGAACAGGATCGCCTGATCCAGCCGCGTCTGATCCGAGACATGGATCGGCTGATCGTTCAGTGTCGCCCCTCGACCCACGACACCCACAAAGGTTTCATCCAGCGCAGGCATCCCGACAACGCCCAGCTCGGCCCGGCCCTCGCTCAGATGCGCCAGCAGGAACCCGAACAGAGGGTGCCCGGACAGAAACGACCGGGTGCCGTCAATGGGATCAATGACCCACATATGACGACCATCGCCCAAATCCTTGCCTTCTTCCTCGCCAAACACACCATGATCCGGGAAGTGCTGTTTCAGATAGGCGCGCACCTCGGCCTCGACCTGTTTATCGGCCTGTGTGACCGGGCTTTCGTCCGCCTTGAACTCGATACCCAGTCGCCCGCGGAAATACCGCATCGCCGCGTCCGAGGCGACCTTTGCCACCGCCTTTGCGTGGCCTTCCAAATTGTTGGTATCCAACATCCTTTGATCCTTACGCCTTGATGCGTTCCATCCTGAGGTCGTAAAGCGGCTGCAAAGTCACCTCGCAGGGCACCCGCCGCGTCGCGACCTCAAGCTCGTAGTGGCCTGAGGTGACGTATTCGGCATTGACCCCGTCGGTGTTGCGGACATATCCGTACCCGATGGATTTGTTAATGGTATATCCATAACCGCCCGAGGATAGCCAGCCCACGCGCTTGCCGTTGCGATAAATGGTCTCGCGCCCCAGCAGCACGATATCGGGGTCGACGGTAAAGCAGACCAGCATCTTGGCGACGCCTTCAGCTTTTTGCTTTTCAGCAGCGGCGCGTCCCTTGAAGTCGATGTTCTTGTGCAGCTTCACGGCCCAGCCCAACCCGCTTTCGAACGGAGTGTGGTCGGGCCCGATATCGGACCCCCAGGCGCGATAGCCTTTTTCCAGCCGCAGCGATTCAATCGCGCGATAGCCCGCATTGACCAGACCATGCGGCTGGCCTGCTGCCATCAGCGCATCATAGACGGTTTGGGCATATTCCACCGGCAGGTGTAGCTCCCACCCCAACTCGCCCACATAGGTCACGCGCAGCGCTCTGACCGGATACCCGGCGATGCCGATGGTGCGAATGGTGCCGAATTTGAACCCCTCATTCGACACTTCATCGCGCGTTACAGCGGCCAGAATATCCCGTGCCTTCGGCCCCATCAGCGACAGAACCGCGTTGGACGAGGTGATGTCGAACAGCTGACAGTTCATACCTTCCGGAATATTGCGACTGATCCAGTCGAAATCATGGGTGGCAAAACCGGTGCCGGTGACAATGTAGAACTCGTCATGCGCCACGCGGCCAACGGTCAGGTCACATTCAATGCCACCCTTGTCGTTCAGCATTTGGGTATAGGTCAGCGCGCCCACGGGTTTGTTCACATCATTCGCGCAGATCCAGTTGAGCGCGGCCAGCGCATCGGGCCCTTTCAGCGAAAATTTGGCAAAAGATGTCTGATCAAACAGCACAGCCGCCTCGCGCGCGGTCTTGTGTTCGCGGCCCACGGCGGCAAACCAGTTCTGGCGGCCAAAGCTGTATTCATCCTTGGCGGTCTCGCCCAGCGACGCATCTGCGTACCAGTTCGGACGCTCCCAGCCCAGTTTCTCGCCAAAGCACGCCCCTTGTTCCTTGAGCCTGTCATAAAGCGGCGATTTGCGGCAGGGGCGGCCGCTGTCATGTTCCTCATGCGGCCAGCCCATCGTGTAGTGCTTGCCATAGGCTTCGACCGTGCGGGTGCGCACCCAGTCAGTGTCGAAATGCGGGCGGCCAAAGCGGCGGATATCGGCAGACCACAGATCAAACGGCGGCTCGCCATTGTGGACCCATTCGGCCAGCGCCATGCCTGCTCCACCACCGGCAGCGATACCAAAGGCGTTGAAGCCAGCGCCGACGAAGAAATTTCGCAGCTCTGGCGCCTCACCGATGATGAAATTGCCGTCGGGCGTGAAACTCTCCGGCCCGTTGGTCAAGGTTTTGACGCCCGCAGTCTCCAGCGCCGGAACCCGCCCCAGCGCTTGTTCCATAACCTGTTCGAAATGGTCGAAATTGCTGTCCAGCAGGGTATAGTGAAAGCCCTGCGGGATCCCTTGCGTGGCCCAAGGGATCGGGTTGGGCTCATACCCGCCCATGACCAACCCGCCAACCTCTTCCTTGTAATAGGTCAGGCGATCAGGATCGCGCAGGGTGGGCAGGTTCGAAGGCACATCGAACGGTTCGGTCACAAGATACTGATGCTGCATCGGCACCAGCGGCACGTTCACACCGAACTTACCGGCAAAGCTGCGGGTCCACTGGCCGGCACAGCAGATCACCTTTTCGCATTCGATTCGACCCTGCTCCGTGATCACGGCGCGGATCTTGCCGTCCTCGATCTCGATATCAGTGGCTTTGGTGTTCTCAAAGATCGTCGCCCCGGCCATGCGCGCACCCTTGGCCAGTGCCTGCGTGATGTCCGACGGATTCGCTTGACCATCGGTCGGCAGATAGGCGGCCCCTACCACGTCCGAGACATCCATCAGCGGCCACAGCTCCTGCGCCTCGGACGGGGTCAGCAACTGCATGTCCAGACCAAAGGAATGGGCGGTGGTGGCCTGCCGTTTCACCTCGGTCCAGCGCTCCTCGTTACAGGCCAGGCGCAGACCGCCATTCATTTTCCAGCCCGTACCAAGTCCGGTTTCTTCTTCGATCTTGTTATACAGATCGACCGAATAGCCCAGCAACTGCGTGATATTCGCGTTCGAGCGCAGCTGACCCACCAGCCCTGCGGCATGGAATGTCGTGCCCGAGGTTAGTTTCTTGCGTTCCAGCAGCACCGTATCGGTCCACCCCAGCCGGGCCAGATGGTACGCGGTCGAACACCCGATAATGCCGCCCCCGATGATGACGGCTTTGGCTGTTTTGGGAAGGTCGGTCATGTCTGTCCTCAGGTATTTTTGAAGTCTCTCTGGGCTGCACGGAACAGCGCGAGGTTCTCGGCAGAATAGGCTGCATAATCAAAATCGATCTCCGAGGTGATCTCGGACACCATGCTCCACATCGTTTCGCGCAGCAGCGAGGCGCATTTCATCGCTGTATAGCGGTGGCGCAGGTCGTTGGTGACAGGGTTTTCGAAATAGGTTTCCAGCACCCAGTCCTCCTGTTGGGACGACAGACCATTGTTCGAGGCTAGCCCGCCCAGATCAAACAGCGGAGAGTTGAAACCGGCATAGTCGAAATCGATTAGCCATAACCGGTCGCCATCATCCAGAAAGTTACCGCAGAGCAAGTCGTTATGGCCAAAGACGATGTCATAGGGCCCGGCGGCGCTCTCCAGTTCGGTCCCTGCGGCGAGAAGGTCGGGGATCAGCGCCTCATGCGCGCTGCCACGTTCCAAAAGCGTGGCGGCATAGTCGCGAATAACATGAAACACCCAGAATACCAGCGACGGGCCGCGTAGATATTTGGGCACCTCGTGATGGCAGGCTTTTACCAGTTGTAGAACGCGCGGCAGTATTTCGGGGTTCCGCACGTCCTCTTCGCTGAGCGTTCGGCTTTCGATAAACTCAAGCACCGTCAGATCGCCTGCCGTGTAAAGCACCGCCGGGGACAGGCCAGCGGCATGTGCGGCCCTGCTGGCGGACCGCTCGTTGAACCGCATCACCTGATGTAATGGAATGTCATTGCCCACGCGCACCACGTAAGTGCCTTTGGCATCCGTTACCCTGTAATTCACATTGGTAATGCCACCGGTCAGCGGCTGCGCCTGAATTGCGCCATCCCAGATGGGCAAATCCTGAATGCGTGCCAGAAAATCGGGTTTGTTCATCAGAGCTTTCCAGTCCAAAAGCGAATACGGGCCTGACACGCCCGGCATCGATCAACCGGTCGGCGAAGATGGTCTGATGATAGCCCGCAATGCAACTGGTGCCCAGTCGCTGCGCAGCGGACCCGTGTAGGCAGGGTCAAACATGTTGAGTGAGATGGGATTGATCGGAAACGAGCCGAGCATTAGCGGCACTATCCAACCGGTCTAGCGGCACGACCCCGCCAAAGCGATGGTGCCGCGGGGATTTCCCGCGGCACAGTTGTTTTCAAGCTCTATTGCGACTTTAGATCTCTCTGAGCCCGCTTCAGCCCGATATAAAGGCTAACGCACATCGCAAGCAGAACGATGGTAAACGGGAAGCCCGTCGAAACCGCCATCGCCTGCAGCGCTGTCAGCGCCGCCGACCCACCGACCAGCAGCAGCGTCGCCGCAACCACACCCTCGAAGGTGCACCAGAAGATACGCTGTGCCACCGGCGCGTCGGTCTTGCCGCCCGACGTGATGGTGTCGATCACCAGCGAACCCGAGTCCGACGAGGTGACGAAGAACGCCAGCACCAGGATGATGCCCAGGATCGACGTGACCGTCGCCAGAGGCAGAGCCTCAAGCATCACGAACAATTTCAGCTCCAGCGCGGCTTCCTGCACCGGTGCAGCCGCATCGTTGATGACCTGCGATACCGCTGCGCCACCAAATGCACCCATCCACAGGATACCAACCAGCGTCGGGATGATGATCACGCAGAAGATGAACTCGCGCACGGTACGTCCACGGGAAACGCGGGCGATGAACATACCCACGAAGGGCGACCAGGAAATCCACCAGGCCCAGTAGAACGCGGTCCAGCCTTCCATGAAGTTGCTGTCCTCACGGCCAAACGGGTTCGACAGCGGGATCAGTTCCTTGGCATAAGCAACACCACCGGCAAAGATCGTCTCGAAGATCGTTGCAGTCGGACCCACGAAGATGACGAACAGCAGCAGCAGCGCGGCCAGACCGATATTGATCTCGGACAGCACCTTGACGCCACCATCCAGACCCCGGATTACCGAGACCAGTGCAATCGCTGTGATCACCGCGATCAGGATCACCTTGGCCACGCCGCCGGTGCCCCAGCCGAACAGGTAGTTGAACCCGGCCAGCGCCTGTTCCGTACCGAAGCCCAGCGAGGTCGCCAGACCGAACAGCGTCGCAAACACGGCGGTGATGTCGATGACATGACCCCACCAGCCCCACACGCGTTCGCCCAGCAACGGATAGAAGGCAGACCGCAAAGTCAGCGGCAAGCCGTTGTTATAGGTGAAAAACGCCAGTGACAGGGCCACCACCGCATAGATCGCCCAGGGGTGCAGGGACCAGTGGAAGATGGTCGCGGCCATACCCAGATCACGCGCGGCAATCGGGTCTCCGGCAGCGGCACCCAGCGGCGCCCAGTCGGTGCGCGCCCCGGCCTCAGAGGCGGTTCCGCCCATCGAGGAGGCGAAATGCGACATCGGCTCGGACACACCAAAGAACAGCAGGCCGATACCCATGCCGGCCGCGAACAGCATCGCAAACCAGCCGGAATAGCTGTAATCAGGTGTGGCATCCTGACCGCCCAGACGGATTTTGCCCAGCGGCGAAAGCATCAGGAAGATCGAGAAAATCAAGAAGATATTGCCCGCGCTCAGGAAGAACCACGCAAAGTTCGAGGTCAGGAACGGGCGCAGCCAGTTGAAGAATCCTCCGGCCTGTTCCTGAAAGGCCAGCGTCAACAGGACGAAGGCCAGAATCGAGATGCCTGAAATCGCGAAAACCGGATTGTGGATATCAAGCCCGAGCGGATTGACATTGTCCTGTCCGACTTCATAGTCCGTTTCTATCGGATGAGGTATGTCCTCGGTTTGGTCATCTACAATATCAGTCATCGATACTTTTCCTCCCTGTAGATTTTGTTTTGATCCGGCGTCGGTCAAGGTGGCCGGTATTCGGTCACGCTCTGCCGCGCCGCGATGCACATAGCTTGACCCATTCAAACGCCAGAGCGAGCACTCCGAACGGCCCTCGATGTTCAAAAAACGACATATTCATGTCGAGTTCAGTCACGTTTTCAGGAGCAAAGGTGTAAATCCATGCAATCGTTTATCGGATGGAGCTGCTGGCCTGAAACAGGCCGGTTCCGGCGCCCGGCTTGCGAACACAGCCCCAATTTGCATTTCCGCCGCTTGCCAATCTGGCCCAACAGCCCGATGATCGGGTGAATGAATTCAACCGGCCCGCAAACCCCCTCGGACCCCATATGGCGAATGATCGTGCTGACCTGCGTGGCGCTGGCTGTGGGCGCGCCGGTCTCGCTGGCAGCGATCGGTCTGGTCGAGCTAGTGTCGATCCTCAACGATGCCCTTCTGGTGGCCCCCAAGGCGCGGGTGCAGTGGGAAAGCTTGCCGTGGCTGGTGGCCGGTGCCACCGTGCTGGTGCCGACAATTGGCGGGCTGGTCGTGGGGCTGATGCATCGCAAACTGTCGCCCGCTGGGCGGCCTCTGGGACCGCCGGATGTGATTCAGGCGGTGCAATTCCACAAACCCCTGCCCGATTTCCGCAGCGGGTTGATCTCGACCGCGACCGCCGCGCTGTCGCTGGGGGCCGGGGCGTCGGTCGGGCAATACGGGCCGATGGTCTATCTTGGGGCCATTCTGGGCAATCTGGTGCGCCACCTGCGCCTTGGAGTGCCCAACCTTGCCGGGATCGCGATCAGCTGCGGCGTGGCCGCCGCCATCTCGACCGCGTTCAACGCGCCCATCGCAGGGGTTCTGTTCGCGCATGAGGTCGTTCTGCGCCACTACGCCACCCGCGCCTTTGCCCCGGTCACGGTCGCATCTGTAACCGGCTATGTCATCGCCAATGTGGTGTTCGAACGCCCCGCCCTTTTCCGCATCGAATTTGCAGGCGTTGCCCACGGGTATGAATTTGCGTTGGTCGCGGTCCTGGGCCTGTGCGTGGCGATCGCCGCGATTGTCTTCATGCGGCTTTTGCTGGCCGCAGGACCGGCCCTTGCCCGGACCATCCGGCAGCCGGAATACTGCACCGCTGCGGCAGGTCTGGCGGTCGGTCTGACCGCGCTTGCGCTGCCCGACGTGCTGGGCATTGGCACCTCGACCCTGCGCTTTGCGACCATCGACGGGGCGTTCGGGATGGGTGAGCTGGTGGTTCTGATCACCGCCAAGATCGTGCTGACCGCACTTTGCATCGGCGCGGGCTTTTCGGGCGGAGCTTTCAGCCCTTCGCTGCTGATCGGCAGTCTGATCGGCGTATTATTCTGGACGGCAGCCTCGGGTCTGGGGGGCATCCCAAGTTCAGGCGCGGCGATCTATGCGATCAGCGGCATGATGGCTTTTGCCAGCGCCGTGATTGGCGCACCGCTGACCTGCATTCTGATCGTTTTCGAACTGACACGGAACTATGACGTGACAGTTGCCGCTATGGTGGCGGTGGTGTTTTCCAACTTGTTCTCACATCGCGTCTTTGGGCGGTCCTTGTTCGATGTGCAGCTTGCCGCGCGGGGGTTCGATTTCTCCATCGGCCGGGATCATCCGCGCCTCAGCAATCTGAAAGTGACCGATTACAGGATGCAGGACGCCCTGCAAGTCGCTGCATCGGACAGCGTTGAACAGGTGGCGCAGAGGCTTGCCGACAAGGACTGGCGCGAGGCGTTTGTACTGGATCGCGACGCCCGGCTGCTGGGGGTCTATGCCCCCGGTCTGCACAGCCCTGCCGATCCGGTCGACCGGCACGTCACGCCCGCAATGCTGGTTTTTGATGACCAGACCAACCTGGCGCAGGCACTGGAACAACTACGAGGGTTCGTAGGTGACGCCATCCCCATCGTGTCACGCGCGGACGGGCGGTATCTGGGTGCTGTGACCGAAGCGGATATTGTATCCGCCTGGCTGGACGAATCCGCGCGCCTGCGAGAGGAAGAAAATGCGTCTGTGTAAGATCTTTCTGCTCTGCTCCTTCTGCGCCACCCCGCTGGAAGCCGATGAGCTTTCGGTCGTTTCCTGGGGCGGAGCCTATGAGGCTGCCCAGAGGCAGGCCGTCATCGACCCGTTTGCCGATCAAACCGGCACCACGATGAGCTTGACCCAGTATGACGGAACCTGGCAGGCACTGGCCGAACGCGGCGCGACCGAGGGTTGGGATGTCGTCGACATGCTGGCTGATCAGGCCCGCATCGCCTGCAACCGCGGCTTGCTGCTGGAGACTCGCCCTCAAACGCTGTTTTCTGCCGGTCAGCTTACTGACTTTTCTCCGTTCGAACCCGACAACTGCGCGGTGCCGCAAAACACATATGCCCGTGTCATGGCCTATGATGACCGCGCCTTTCCCGGCGTCAAACCCGCCCGGATCGAAGATTTCTTTGACATAATCCGGTTTCCCGGCAAGCGCGCTGTACAGCGTAGCCCGGATGGCATTCTGGAATGGGCCCTGCTGGCCGAAGGCGTGCCGCCGGAACAGGTCTACGGGCTGCTCAGCACCGATCGCGGCCTGCGGCAGGCCTTTCGGCGGTTGGATACGATTCGGGATCACATCCTGTGGTGGGAAGCGGCGCCGGAACCTGCGGATATGCTGGCCGACCGCCGCGCTGTTATGGCCGCGGGTTATAACGGCCGGTTTTTTGATGCTGTACAGCGCGGCCACGCGCCGATTGTCACTGTCTGGGATGGCCGCATCATCGGGCTTGAGGTCTGGGCCATCACCGCCACCTCAGCCCACACCGACGCGGCCCGCGCGTTTCTGCAATACGCCGCCAAACCGTCCAGCATGGCGCGTCTGGCCGAGCGTATCCCTTATGGTCCCGCCCGCGCCTCGGCCTTTGACCGGATCGGGCTGAACCCAGAAACGGGCATCCCGATGCGTCCCTATCTGCCAAATGCGCCGCAGCACGGGGGCCGGTCGCTGCTACTGGACAGCACCTGGTACGCAAACACCGAAGCCCTGCGCACACGCCGGTTCGAGGCCTGGATTGAGGGTGCCGAGTGAAGGGGGCATCGCCCGCGCGATAATGTGTGGCCACATCGAGGGCAAACCCAAGTCGAAACGCCATCGCGCCAGTAAGCATCACACTAACCCACCGAAATCGACCTCAGGAATTCAGCGCTTGTTTCGTCGGAAGGGAAGAAAAGTTCGATCTTGAGATCATCAAGCGTCACGTCCGTGACCGTGCTGAACTGCGCTATGGTGCCGAACATCGAAACCCGTTGATCTCCAAAGCGATAAATCGCTGGAACCGTTGGTGCCAGGGCCCTGTCCCAGCGTGCTTTTGCGAAAGGTTCAAGCGCCTGCGCCGCTGCATCTAGTTGGGGCAGCCCACCGGCATTGGCGCTTTCCGAGCGCAGCCGCAACATCGTGTGATGCGCAACCTCGGGCCAGTTTTCGACAAGCTCAGCCATGACCGGCGCAGTCAACAGCGTCAGCAGGCTTTGCCCGGCCTCGATCCCCAGCGGTGCAAAAAGCATCTGGGCCGGCCGGTTGAGCCTGACGATCCGCCAGACCTGGTCCAGGACCATCCCCGGATACGGCTCGTGCCGTTTCAGCGTCCATTCAACCGCATCGCGGATCGGTGCCATTACCCCATCCTCGAGCGGGGTCGCGGCAAAGCGGGCGGCAAAACCTTCGGCGCGCATCATCTGATTTCTGGCATCGACCGGAATATCCATGACCTCGGACAAATGCAGGATCATATCCTGGCTGGGCCGGGATCGGCCGGTTTCAAGAAACGAGATATGTCGCGCGCTAACATCCGCCTCGGTCGCCAGATCAAGCTGGCTCAGACGTCGGCGTTTCCGCCACTCTTTCAGCAAATCGGGGTACGGGGTCATGCAGCAAGTCTAGCAACCGAGTGAACAGAAATCACTTACCTCTGAGGTAATTGATTTCCTCCCTGCCCCGGTTGCATGAACATCAGCACAAAAGACAGGAGGACATCATGACCCCACAACAATCCGCCATGCGCCTGTCCGGCACGGTTCTTGTCGTTACCGGAGTTCTGTTTGCCCTGACTGCGCTACCTGCTTTGCACAGTCTGGCGCATATCTTTCTGACAGTTGCCTATTGGCCGATCCACACGGTTTCCCCGGACCTGTCTGTACCGTCGCCGTTGCTGCTTGCCATTGTCGGCGGCCTGACTGCCGGGTTGGGGGCGATGCAATGGGCCCTTGGCACCTATGTCGCGCCGCTGTCGCCCACTGCAGCGGCCAAAGTGGCAACGATTACCGCATGGGTCTGGTTTTGCACAGACAGTGTAGGCTCGGTTTTGGTTGGGGCGCCGGTCAACGTTGTGCTGAATCTGTCCTTCTTGCTTTTGGTGCTGCTTTCCAGCAGACCCCAGTCGGATGGCGATCCGGTAAAGGCGTGATGCGCCCGGAAGGGCCGAACTAAGTTCCGGGCATCACTGCTTCTGCCTCGATCTCGACGCGATAGTCTCCGATCAGTTTGGCAACGACGACCAGTGTATTGGCAGGCTTGATTGCACCAAACACCCGGCCATGCGCTTTTGACACGGCCATCACATCCGCTTCGTCGGTCAGATAGATGCGCGTGCGCACCACATTCTCGGCGCTGGCACCAAAGGCCGATAAGGCAGCGCAGATTTTGTCGAGGATGAAAGTGGTCTGTGCCCCTGCGTCCCCGCTTGCCACCGCACGGTCCGATCCTGCTGTGGCAGTGGTACCGGACACCAAAATGCGATCGCCCACCTGTCGGGCGCGGCAATAGCCTGCGATATCCTCCCATTCCGAACCGCTGCTGACCCGGGCCCCGCCCGGATCGCCAGCGACAGGTTCCGCCGCAAATAGCTTTGGCACCTGCTCAAGATGATGGCTCAGATCGCCGGATGCGGTCAGGAAAGGCGGTTTGCGATATTCGTCACCGCAATCGCCCGGAATTGGAGACGAGGCCGAGACCGCATCGGACAGATGCGCGTGATCCTCTGCGTCCAGCGCAAAAGAGAACAGGCGCTGATTGTCCGCCGTATGCATATTTTCACCCAGGCGCGCCCCGATGATAACACCTGCGACATGGGGCTGTTCCAGCACCCAGCGGGTCGCCACATTCGGGATCGAGACGCCGTGTTTTCGGGCAATATCCTGCGCCGCCCGCA
This sequence comes from Ruegeria sp. E1, assembly GCF_056534225.1. Classification (NCBI taxonomy): domain Bacteria; kingdom Pseudomonadati; phylum Pseudomonadota; class Alphaproteobacteria; order Rhodobacterales; family Roseobacteraceae; genus Ruegeria; species Ruegeria sp. E1. The sequence continues at coordinate 77,998 of NZ_JBQFPE010000010.1, forward strand.
AGATGGCTTGCAGTGCCGTCCAGCCCCCTGCGGCGTCGATGAAACGTTTGTATTTCATCTTGGACCAGTCGGGAATGTCGTGCGGCTCGTCCTTGCCCAGCCACCGTTCCGACAGGAACCCACCGGCAAGCGTGCCATAGGCGAGCAATTTGACAGGATGCTCGGCGCACAGCGTGGCCAGTGGCCCACAAGCGCGGCGGTCGAGCAGCGAAAAGCTGACCTGGTTTGAGCACAGCGGCACGCCATCGGCCAGCGCCAGATGCAGATGCGCCGCGTCAAAATTGGTGACGCCGATTTCGCCGATCAGCCCCTGCTGGCGCAGCGCGGCCAGTTCGTGCAAGGCGTCCAGCCAAGCGGGATGTTCGAAATGCCACCAATGGAACTGCAACAGATCAATGCGGTCCGTACCCAGCCGGTGCAGGCGGTCCTTGACACCGGCGCGCACGATATCTGCGCTCATCGGGCCGGGTGCGGGGCACCATTTGGTGAAGGCAATGGGCCGGTGATCCGGGCTGGCTTGCGCCAGCAAACGGCCCGCGATGATCTCAGAACTGCCATAGTGATCAGCCATGTCAAAGGTATCAAAGCCCGCATCCACATAGGCGCGCAGATAGGTGGCCCCGGTATCTGGGTCTATCGGGCCAGATTTACGCTCGATATCCGCGACCTGCCACAGGCCGACCAGCGCGCGGCTGATGGACAGATCGGGGGTAAGTTGAATCCGATCGGGAACGGGCATTCAGGGGCCTTTCCTGCTGGCGTCATTTTCGGCGGCATCGATGTCCAGAACGCCGAACGACCGCTCGATATCCGCGCAAAGGGCGGCACGAGCGGCAACGCGGTCGCCTGATTCAAGCGCCGCGATAATCTCGATGTGATGGCGATCTTCTTCGATCTCACGCGCGGCCTGATGGCGGATGATCAGATTGAGATAAGATCCGTATTGCACCCAAAGCGCCTCGACGATGGGCAGCAATACCTCCGAGCCGGAATGGCGATATAGCTGGAAGTGAAAGCGATAGTTCTTGACCAGATCGGGACGGTCGCTGGTGGTGTCTTTCGGGCTGTCCAGTACGTCGCGCAGCCGGGCAACATCCGCCGGACCCAGATGATCCATTGCCTGATCCAGCACCATCGGCTCCAGCGCCAGCCGCGCCGATTTCAGATCGGACATCCGCCGCGCCGAAAAATTCGGCACCAGCAAAGTGCGGCTTTGTGTGTCGATCAGCGCCCCTTCGGCGACCAGCTTGCGCACCGCCTCGCGCACGGGGGTCATCGAGGTTCCAAGCTGATCTGCCAATGAGCGTAGCGACAGCACATCACCGGGCGCAAAAGCACCGCGTATGAATGCATCGCGCAGCGCCTTATAGGCGCTGTCACGCAGGTTGGTCTGATCCAGCGGGGTGATTTGTGCGTCTGGCATGGTCTCTTATGCGTTGGTGGCGTCGGGGTTGACTCGGAAAATATCGCATCTCTATGATCAAATATCACAGATAACATTGCAAATGACAATGTTGGGGGAACAATGGCGGATGAGGCGGGATTCTGGCTCTATGATCTGCGGGTCGAGACGGTGCTGGATGGCCGCACGCCCGTTTGCCGTCATGTGGAAGGTGAAAGCTTTCGCGTTCAGGGCGAGACGCTGATCTTTGATGCCGGGCAGCGCGTCTCGATGTATGCCCTTGCGGCCCTGCTGCCTCTGTTGCCTGCAAAACAGCGTTTGACGGACCCGGCAGACTGGATGTCAACCGACGCCGAGGTCGCCTGCCCCGACCCCCATTGCGGTGGGCGATTTCGGATCATTCGTGAAAGTAAACGCTGGTTTTCCCATGCCGAAACCACGGGCCTGCCGGATCAGCGCGGCGCGCCCTATTGGAATAAGGACGACACCGGATGAGCGGACCCGAGACAATCACCCTGCGGCCCGGACATCAGATTTCCCGGGTCATCAAGGGCGGATGGCAACTGGCGGGCGATCACGGCGCGGTGGACCGCGCTGCCGCGATTGCCGATATGGAGGCCTTTGTCGACGCGGGTATCGTCACGTTTGACTGCGCCGATATCTACACCGGCGTTGAAGAGATGATCGGTGAGTTCATCGCAGATCTACGGCGCAGGCGTGGAAACTCGGTCGCGGATCAGGTGCTGGTGCATACCAAGCTGGTGCCCGACCTATCACGCTTGTCGGACATGCACCCAGATGAGGTCGAGGCGATCATTGACCGCTCGCTAAAACGGTTGCAGATCGACCGGCTGCATCTGGTGCAATTCTACTGGTGGGATCTGACGCAGGGCAATGCGGTCGATACGCTTTCAGTGCTGAAAGACTGTCAGGCCAAGGGCAAGATTGCCAATCTTGGTGTCAACAACTGGGACGCCCCGCAAATCGGACGATTTGTCGAGGCGGGGTATGACATTGCTGCTGCGCAGGTCCAGTATTCGGTGCTGGACCGACGGCCATCGCATGGGCTGGCCGACTGGGCGGCGGCGCGGGATGTGCATCTGCTGTGCTATGGCACTCTGGCCGGTGGGTTTCTGACCGAAAGCTGGCTGGATCAACCCGATCCGGGGTTTGACTTCACCAATCGCAGCCTGGTGAAATACCGATTGATCATTGATGAATTCGGCCCCTGGACCCTGTTCCAAAGCCTTCTGGCCACGTTGAAACAGATCGGCGACAAACATGGCGTGTCGTTAAGCGCGGTCGCGACGCGCTGGGTTCTGGATCAGCCGCAGGTGGCAGCAGCCATCGTAGGTGCGCGCTATGCGCGGCATTTGCCCAAGACGTTACAGGTGTTCAGCTTTGCTCTGGACGCCGAGGACCGCGCCGCCATCGCCTCGGTCCACGCGCGGGCTGCGGGACCGAACGGGCCGGTCTACGGGCTTGAGGGCGACAGGTCATCGCGCCACGGGCAGATCATGAAATACAACCTCAACACCAAGCCAGACGATCAGGTTCTGGGGTCGTTGAATGGCTGAGGCAGTTCTGGCCACCTCGGACCTGACGGTTGATTTCGGCGCGTTTCGCGCCGTCGACGCGGTGAATATCACAATCCGGCAGGGCTCGATCACCGGGCTGATCGGGCCGAACGGGGCGGGCAAAACAACGTTTTTCAACGCGATCACCGGAGCCCTTCGGCCCAGTACGGGGCATGTCCATATGGGGGCCGAGGATGTGACGAACCTGTCCCCCGACCGCCTGTTTGCCAAGGGTCTGGGCCGCACCTTTCAGATCCCGCGCCCCTTTGCGCGGATGACGGTTCTGGAAAACGTGATGCTGGCGCCACAGGCCCAGATCGGGGAACGCCCTGCTGGGCCGATCTTTCGCCGCGCGGCCGTTCAGGCGCAGGAACGCGATGTCCGCGCCCGCGCGATGGAGATTCTGGATTTCATGACGCTGGCCCCGCTGGCCGACCAGCCAGCAGGCAAAATCTCGGGCGGTCAGATGAAGCTGCTGGAACTGGCGCGCGTGCTGATGGGCGACCCCCGGATCATCCTGTTGGACGAACCTGCCGCCGGTGTGAACCCTACCCTTGCCGGAACTCTGATCGAAAAGATCGAAGAGTTGAACAGGCAGGGAAAAACCTTTCTGATCATCGAACATGACATGGATTTCGTCATGCGCCATTGCAATCCGATCATCGCCCTTGCGCAGGGCAAGGTCGTATTCGAAGGCTCGGCTGTCGAGGCGCTGGACAACACTGTCCTGCTGGATGCCTATCTGGGCGCGCGTGAAGATGCCTGAGCTGGTGCTGGAAACGCGCGGGATCACCGCCGGCTATAGGCCCGACCTGCCAATCCTGCGGGACGTGTCGATGCGGGCTGAACGTGGCACGGTTAGCGTGATCATCGGACCAAACGGGGCGGGCAAGTCGACCCTGATCAAGGCGATTGCCGGGCTGGTGCGCGTGACCAGCGGTTCTGTCCGGCTTCGGGGGCGGGACATCACCGGTATACGCCCCGATCAGATGGCGCGGCACGGCATTGCCTATGTGCCCCAAAGCGACAATATCTTTCGCAGCCTGACCGTGCGCCAGAACCTTGATCTTGCGCTGCGGCGGCAGGCAGTTGCGTCGCTGGACCCGCTGCTGGCGCAATTCCCGGCCCTTAAAGACAAACTCGACAACAAAGCGGGGGCCTTATCAGGCGGGCAGCGTCAGTTTCTGGCGGTGGCCATGGCGCTGGCCACGGACCCGACATTGCTGTTGATGGACGAACCCTCGGCCGGGTTGGCCCCCAAGGCGGCGGAAGAAGTGCTATCCCATGCCAGAGACCTGACCCAGACCGGCGTCACGATCCTGTTGATCGAGCAAAACGTCCATCAGGCCCTGCGGCTGGCCGATTATTGCTATGTTCTGGCCGAAGGGCGCAATCAGGTCGATGGCAAGGCCGCTGACCTGCTGAATGACCCGGTGGTTGCCGATATCTATCTGGGCGGCAAACGTCTGAGGGCCGGCGCATGATCCAGCACCTTATTGATGGCGTTCTGATCGGCTCGATCCTGTCACTTGGGGCAACGGGGTTGACCATGGTGATGCATATGCTGCGCTTTGCCAATTTCAGCCACGCCGAGCTGTTGTCCATCGGGGCCTATTGCGCGCTGGTCTTCGACGGGCTGTTCAAGGGGCTCAGCCCGGTGCTGGCGGCACAGATTGGGCCGCTGTCGATGACTGTATCACTCGCCTTAGCGATGGTGCTGTCAATGGCCCTGACCGGAGCCAGCGCGGTGCTGTTTGACCGGCTGGTATTCCGCCGCGTGCGCGAAAAGGGCGAGGAACTGTCGATGGTTTTCGCCTCATTCGGGCTGGCGCTGATTATCCGCAACGGGATCGGGTTGATCTTTGGGCTGAACACTCAGCTCTATAGCCATGACATCGTCTTTGCGACGGTTCTCAGCCGTGACCCACTGATTCTGATTAAGCCCGATCAGGTGGCGACGCTGGTGATAGCGCTGATTGTCATGGCCCTGCTGCATCTGATGCTGTCGCGCACGACATTCGGCTATTCCCTGCGCGCTGTGGCCGAGAACCCGACCCTTGCGCAAGTCAACGGCATCAACCTGCAACGCATGATCATCGCCGTGTGGCTGCTGGGGGGTGGCCTCGCTGCGCTGGCCGGGGTGTTCTACGGGCTGACGAACCAGATAACACCTGTGATCGGGCGGGATCTGGTGCTGCCGGTCTTTGCGGCGACAATCGTGGGTGGGATCGGATCCATTTACGGCGCGCTTCTGGGTGGGTTCATCGTGGGGCTGGCCTCGAACCTGGCGCTGGTCATCCTGCCATCGGGCTACAGCCCCTCGGTGCCGTTCCTGATTATCCTGCTGGTGCTGCTGATCCGCCCGCACGGCCTGTTTGGCGAGGCGCGGGCATGATCGGGGTGCTGTCCTATCTGGTGTTTTTCTGCACCATCGCGTCGATCCTGGCCATTGCGGTGCTGGGGCTAAACCTGCAATGGGGCAATGCGGGGTTGTTCAATGGCGGCGTCGTCACCTTCTTTGGGGCCGGCGCCTATGGCACGCTCATGCTGGGCGGCCCGCCCGGAGATCACGTTGGCGGCTGGAACATTTTCTATCCGCTTGCCCTGTTGGGCGGCATGGTCGCCGCTGGGCTGCTGGCCTGGGTCATCGGGGTGCTGACACTGCGGATGCGGCATGACTATTTCGCGATCTCGACCTTCGGCGTGGCCATTGCTTTTGAAAATGTCATGCGCAACGCCGAGGGCGTTACCGGCGGGGCCAAGGGTATCCGCGGTTTCGAACGCCCGCTGCGCGAATTGCTGGGCGACGGATTTCTGTACAACGCGCTGTTTCTGCTTGTGGTTCTGGCGCTGCTGCTTGGAACCTACAGGTTTCTGCAAAGGCTCATCGCCTCGCCCTTTGGCCGTCTTGTCCGCGCCATACGCGAGGATGAGGTCGCCGCGCAATCGCTGGGCAAAAGCCCCAACCGCGTCCGCCTGACCATCTTCGTCATCGGCTCGGTGATCATGGGGCTTGCAGGCGGTCTGTATGGTACATTCTATGCCTTTGTCAGCCCGCAGGATGTGCTGCCGGTACTGACCTTTCAGATATGGGCTATGCTGATCGTCGGTGGCGCTGGCAACATGCGCGGTGCGGTGCTGGGGGCGTTTCTGATCTGGGGGGCATGGACCGCCAGCGGTTGGGCCCTGTCCCGCTTTGCCCCGATCGAGACCCAGCTTTACGCCGGATCGATCCAGTACATGCTGATTGGCCTTGTGATCGTCGGGATGCTGCTATGGCGTCCGCAGGGCCTGTTGCCGGAACGACTTGTCGTGTCACAATCGGGTCAGACGGGCCCGAACAGAATTAGTCCAAAGGGAGAAATGATATGAAACAGACAAAACGAGTTTTGATGCTGGGCTCTGCCCTGGGCCTATCACTGATGGCGGGCGGCGCGATGGCGCAGGATTGCACGACAAAGATCGGTGCAGTTCTGCCGACATCCGTAGACTGGGGCCGCCCCATCGCCGAGGTTGCCCAATTCGCGGTAGATCAGGTGAACGAGGCCGGCGGAGCCGCCGGGTGCCAGATCGAAATGGTTCTACGCGACACGCAGGTCGATCCAAAAATCGGTGTCGACGCCGCCAAGGCGCTGGTGGATCTGGACGGGGTTCAGGTTCTGCTGGGGGCTGTCTCATCGGGCGTGTCCATGCCAATCCTGTCATCGGTCACGGTGCCGGGCAATGTGATGCAGATGTCCTGCTGTTCGTCGTCCACCGCGTTTACCAAACTGTCGGAAGAGGGCAAAACAAACGGTCTGTTCTATCGCACCTTCGCCACTACTGGCGTTCAGGCCGCAGTCGGCGCGCAGATCGCGGGCGAGCAAGGGTACAAATCGGTGGCCATCCTCTACAAGAATGACGATTGGGGGCAGGATTTGAATGCCCTGATTTCCAAGGACTTCGCCGATCTGGGCATCGAGGTTACCTCGGCCGTGGCCATCAATGATGGCCAGCCGTCCTATCGCGCCGAAGTGACCGAGGCGCTGTCGGGCAACCCCGAGGCGCTGTATCTTGGGCTTTATCCCACCGAAGGCAGTGCAGCGGTCCGCGAATGGCTGTCACTGGGCGGCACGCCAAAGATGATCATGGCAAACTCGCTGAAATCGGACGAATTCCGCGAAAATGTCGGCCTGCAATATCTGGGTGAAGCACTTGGCACCGATACCGCCTCGCCCCGCGTGGCCAGTGCGGACGCCTTTGTCGAGGCCTACAAGGCCCGGTTCGACAGCGAGCCCAACGGCCCCGGTCTGGGCAACAGCTATGACGCAACGATGATCGCTTTGCTGGCGATGGAGGCCGCAGGCAAGGATGCAACCGGCGATCAGATCGCCGCCCAGGTGGGCCGCGTGACGGATCCGAACGGCACTCCGATCACGGCCGATAGCGCAGGCTTTGCCGCTGCGCGCGATGTGCTCGCCGGGGGTGGGACGGTGATGTATCAGGGCGCGACCGGGAATGTCCGTTTCGACGCCAATGGCGATGTCTCGGCCCCTGCCGTGGTGTGGAAGTTCAAGGAGGATGGCACCGAAGAAGTCCGCTATCTTTCGCTGGAAGAGGTCAACGCCATCACAATCGGCGATGATGGCTGACCCTAGCCGTTCCACCATGTCCCCGGTTTGCGGCGCTGGCCGTGGTTGCGCGCCAGCCAAAGCGCCAGCCGCCGCATCGGGCCAAGGGCAAGCTTTAGCCACCACCGGTCGCGCTGTTTTGAGAAATCCCGGTTAAACGGGCAGACGCGCATACAGATCGCACAATCCGAAGCCAGCTTTGCCCAGAAGGAAAAACATTTTTCGGCGTCCGAGGTCCATTTCCGAACGCCCTTGATGGCCGAGATATTGGCTGTATCCGTGGAGGGCGGCCCATAGGGCAACGCCTTGACCGGACAGGCATCTGCGCATTTCGTGCAGATGCCGCAGAACGCCCGCACCCCTAGCGGACGCGGCTTGTCATGGGCCAGCGGTAAATTGGTGAAGATCTTGGAAAACCGCAGCCTCGGGCCAAATTCGGGCGTGATGACCATCTGGTTGCGGGCATATTCGCCCAGACCGGCCTTGACCGCATAAGGGATCACCAGCGCGGTGTCATTCATCGACGGCACCGCCTGATAGCCGAGATTGCGGATATAGGCGGCCACTTGCATGACAATCGCCGCCTCATGGCTGTATTCCCGCCCGGTCGCTGCCCCGGCAAGCGCCGATGGGTAGGTTGCAACCAGCTCCTTGTCCATCTCGTGCCCCAGCACGATCACCGAGTTCAGGCCTTCGGGCAGGTCATGGGGCACCTCGGACATATCGCGCACATCGACCCGCGCGGCGTATAGCCAGCGTTCGTCAAAATCGGTGATCCCGCACAGATCGGCCCCAAAGAACCGGGCGATGCGTTTGACCTCGTCGGACATTTTTCCGGGATCATCGACGGGCAGTTGGTCTAGGGCAACCGGCGTATCCGGCTGGATCGGGGCCTGAAACCCCTCGCGCATCCCCTGCCCGGCGCGGCGTTCGGACACGATGTCCGACACCAGCCAGGCCGCGTTGCGCAGCGCAAAGTCGCGCTGAGTGAACCCGTCGCCCCGCCGCGGCGTCGCCTCCATCCGATAGGACGCGAAAAAGGCATCGGTCTGCTTGCTGCGGACCTGATCGTCCCAGAAGGCACGGGTGAAGATGTCATTGCGCTGGCGGAAACGCTCGAACTCTTCGGTCGTTTCAATCCCTGCCGCCGCATCATCGGGCTGCGACGTCAGTGTGTTCCTGGGCCAGGTCATTGCGCTACGCTACTGTCTTGGCTCAAAGAAGGCAATTTGTATAACCAGGATCAAATCTTAGCCCGAGAAGATTGTCGCTGGCACCGAGCCCGGGCCGAGATAACGGTGTGACAGGCGCGCGGGCATGGGCCATATATACCAAGAACGTATGAGTATAAGCGAAATTACAATTTTTCATGCTGAATGAGCTGTGCAACAGTCGCGGGATGAGCATTCAGACACATAGCCGAACATCGGAAACCACCATTATCGGTGGTGGAATCGTCGGGCTGTCTGTCGCGCTGGGTCTGCTGAAAAAGGGGCACAGGGTCACGGTGCTGGATGGCAAGGACAGCGATCAGCGGGCGTCGCTGGGGAATTTCGGGCTGGTCTGGTTGCAGGGCAAAGGGGCCGATTACCTGGCCTACGCGGATTGGGCCTGCAAAGCGGTCGACAAATGGGCCACCTTTGCCGAGGACCTGCACGACCTGTCCGGCATCGACCCGGCCCTGGATCAATCCGGCGGCTACGAGATTTTCACTGAACTGGATGAATACGACAGGTATTGCGCCGCTGTGCGACGCCAGCAGGACTATCTGGGTAACCGCTTTAGCCACGAGGTCTACGATGGCGCGGCGCTGTGTCGCCGTTTTCCCGGCATCGGCCCCAAGGTGGTGGGCGCGACCTATAGCAAGATGGATGGCCATGCCAATCCGCTGGCAACCCTGCGCGCGCTGCGCAAGGCAGTGAGGAAACTGGGTGCGACGGTAATCAACAATTGGGTGGTGCAGGATATCGCGGCTCAGCCGGGCGGCGGCTTTACCTTAACCAGCGCCGATGGGGCGCAGCGGGGGGCCACCCGGCTGATCCTGTGCGCGGGTCTGGGCGCGGCCCGGTTTACCCGCGACCTTGGGTTTACCACCCGGATCAGACCCCAGCGTGGTGAGGTGATGATCACCGAAAGACTGGGCGAGGCTTTCCCGCTGATCTCAAGCACGATCCGGCAGGTCAACGAGGGCGGCTTGCAAATCGGCGGCACCGCCGAGGATGTGGGCGAGGATGATGGCCAGACTCCTGCCAAGATGTCCTGGCTGGCGCAGCACGCGGTGGATGTCTGGCCTGCTCTGGCCTCGGTGCGGGTTATCCGGGCGTGGGGTGCGCTGCGGGTGATGACACCGGACAGCTATCCGGTCTATGCACGCTCAACTACTTTCCCCGAGGCCTATCTGATCACCTGTCACAGTGGTGTCTCGCTGGCCTCGTTGCACGCCAGCGATCTGTGCGACTGGCTGGACGACACCACCGATGCACCAAATCTGGAGGCTTTTGATGAGCGGCGCTTCTCGATTCCTGCCCCGCGCTGACGGGGACAGGGTTTCCTACCTGATGATCGACGGCGCTCAGGTGCCGTTTCGTGACGGGGATACGGTTGCAGCGGCATGGCTGGCGTGGTCCGCAGCCCCCTTGCGCCACACCCGCACCGGCGCACCGCGCGCGCCCTATTGCATGATGGGCGTGTGCTTCGACTGCCTTGCAGAAATCGACGGCGTGCCGAACTCGCAGACCTGCATGACCCCTGCCCGCCACGGCATGGTGGTGCGCCGCCAATCGGGCTCCCGCCCCCTTTAGACACAGGACCGTCATGCAAAGCTATGATCTGATTATCATCGGTGCCGGTCCGGCGGGCATGGCGGCTGCAGCCGAGGCCTGCGCGCGGGGTGCGTCGGTTCTGGTGCTTGAGGAGCAGCCGGGACCCGGTGGGCAAATCTATCGCAATATCGGGGCCGGTGCGCGGCCCTGGCTGGGCAAGACTTATGCCAAGGGTGCACATCTGGTGCAGGACTTCACCCGGCACAAGGTCAAGGCGCTGTATGGCGCAACCGTCTGGTCCATTGAGGCTGGCGGCACGGTCGCATGGTCGCAACAGGGGGTCAGTACGGTTAGTCATGCGCGACATGTGTTGATCTGTACCGGCGCGCAGGAACGTCCAATGCCATTTCAAGGCTGGACCCTGCCGGGTGTCATGCCCGCCGGGGCGGCGCAGATTCTGATGAAGTCCTCGGGCATGATCCCGAACAACGCGGTTCTGGCGGGCTGTGGGCCGCTGCTGTACCAGATCGCGGTGCAGATGATTGATGCCGGCGCACCTCCGCTGGCATTGGTCGAGACCCAATCCGCCGCCGATCTGCGCACCGCCGCACGGCACCTGCCCGCTGCGGCGATGCGGGCACCCGGTCTTATGGTCAAAGGTCTAGGCTTTTTGCGCCGCATCCGCATCGCTGGCGTCCCTCGCTATCGCGGTGCCAAGGGGTTGGAAGCGACAGCGCAGGACGGGGGCCGCATCACGCTGGACTTCAACAGCGGCGGTCAACGGCGGCAACTGGAGTGCAATCTGCTGCTGACCCACCAAGGGTTGATCCCCTCGACTGTGCTGAGCCGCGCTGCGGGTATTCCGCATGAATGGAACCCGGCGCAGCAGTCATTGCAGCCGGTTGCTGATGACTGGGGCCGGACCGACGTACCGGGCCTGTGGCTTGCGGGCGACGGCGCGGGCATCGCCGGGGCCGAGGCTGCCGAAGCCGCCGGGCGACTGGCCGCTTTGGCTATCCTGTGCGAGGCTGGCAAGCTCTCGGCCCAAGACCGCGACCAATTGGCCGCAACCCCACGCAAACATCTGCGCTGTGCGCTGGCCATCCGCCCGTTTCTGGATGCCGCCTATCCGCCCGCGACCGCGACACAACCGCTCGCGGATGCTGTCATTGCGTGTCGCTGTGAGGAAATCACCTGTGGCACGCTGCGCACAGCCATTCGCGAAGGCGCAGACGGGTTTCGCAAGATCAAGGCCGCCACCCGCGCCGGGATGGGCCCTTGTCAGGGTCGGATGTGCGATCCGACCATCCGCGCCCTGCTGACCGAAGATGGCCGCAATTCGGTTTCCGATGACTCACCACGCGCCCGATGGCCTGCCAAACCCATCACATTGGGCGAACTTGCGGCGCTGGAAACCGCACAGAGTGACCAAACATGACCTCGCCCACCGCGTAACAGACGGTCGTTGGCGAAAACTACGGGACCATAAGATCATCAAACGCGTTGGCCTTGTCTGGCAAGAAACTCGGACACCTTCGCCAGCCCGTCCCGCAGGATCGACGGGGTGTTGGCATAGCCGATGCGCACACAGCCCTCCAGCCCCAGCGCCGAACCCGGGGTAAACATCACGCCCGTCTCTTCCAACAGCTTCACGCAGAAGTCGCGCGACGACATTTCTAGGTCAAAGTTCAGCAACGCAGTGGTTCCCGCCTTGGGTTTGACCCACGAGATGCGGGGTTCGTTTTCGACCCACTCGGATAGTATCGCGAGGTTGCCGCGCGTGATCGCGTGACTGCGGGCCAGAACCTTTTCGTGGTTTTCCAGCGCCAGCGCTGCGAAATGATCGTCGATCATGCCGACCGAGATGGTGTCGTAGTCCCGGTGGATCGAAATCACCTCGATCAGTTCCGGGTCTGCGGCAACCCAGCCCAGCCGCAGCCCGGCCAGAGAAAACGCCTTGGACATGCCCGCGGTCGAGATACCCTTGTCATAGAGGTCCGCAATCGCGTCGGTCATGCCAGAACCATCCTGCCCTGTGCCACGATAGACCTCATCACACAGCAACCACGTTCCGGCGGCGCGGGCGATCCCGACGATCTCCAGCAGCAGGGCGCGATCCATCACCGCGCCGGTCGGGTTGTTGGGGTTGTTGATGGCAATCAACTTGGTCCCGGGGGTCGCTGCGGCGCGCAGTTCATCCAGATCGGGCAGATAGTCATTTTCAGCCCGTAGGTGAATCTGCGTCACCTCGGCCCCGATACTGGCGGGGATCGAGTAATGCTGCTGATAGGTCGGCACTACGGCCACCACCTTGTCACCGCGTTCAACCAGTGTCTTGTGCACCAGCATATTGGCTCCGATGGTGCCGTGGGTGACAATGATATTCTCGCGCTTCTGCCCCTCGTACAATCCACAGATCGCATCGCGCAGCCGATCTGACCCCTCGATCGCGCCATAGGTCATCTTCATGCCCAAAAGCTCACTCAGATCATCCGAGTTCTTGCCTGCAAGCTGCAGCAACTCGGCGATTGTCAGGCTTTCGACACAGGTTTCGGCTAGGTTATGGGCGCAGCGGGTTTCCCACTCGTTCATCCAGATTTCAACGCCAAAGGGTTCGATTTTCATAGTCTTCTCCTGACGTTACTGGCGCGCTGCGCGGTAGATGGCATTGGCCACGGCGATATCTTCCAGCCCCAGCCCGACCGAGCGGAAGAAAACCGGTTGATCCAAAGTCGGGCGCGGGCAAGTCCCGGCCGACAATTCACCCAGATCGCCTTGCACGGCCTCGGGTGACCAGCTTTCGTTCTGGGCGGCCAGCAGCATTTCTCCGGCGGTGCTCGGGGTGGTTTTGCGATAGTCGCAATAGACCTGCGCGTGGTTCAGGAAAGCGGGTGCAACTTCGTGAGCCTGCGCCACGTTGGTGCTGATCGAGGTAACAAGCGTGCCACCCGCAATCCGGTCGGGGTCGATGACTGGCGTACCGGACGAGGTGCACAGCATGATCACATCCGCCGCCTGCGCGGCCTCGTCCGCCGACGCGGCAAATACAACATCCGGGCAAGCCGCACGCCATGCGGCCTGCTTCTCCGACGACCCGGCAAGACTGGGCGAAAACACTTGCACCTCATTCCAGTTGCGCAGCGCACTGACGTAAGACCAATGCGCGTGCGCAACTGCTCCGGCACCGATGATGGCAACCCGAGCGGCGTCGGATTTGGCCAAAAAATCCACCGCCAGGGCGGTTGTGGCGGCAGTACGTTCGCAGGTCAGCGCCCCGGAATCGCACAGCATCAGCGGCAGGCCGCTTGTCATCGACATCAGCATGGTCCACGCGGTGATGATCGGCTTGCCATCGGTCGGCAGGTAGGGCGACAGCTTGGCCCCGAATACATCCGCACCGCTTTGCGCACCCAGATAGGTGATGAAATCTCCGCGATCATCAGGCAGCAGGGTCAGCGTTTGTGGCGGCTGAACGGCCAGATCCGCCCCCAGTTCGGCGAACAGCGCCCGCATCTCGGCCAGAACATCGACCTGCGGCAGTAGCGCGGCCACATCTGCGGCATCCAGAATGATTGGTTTGTCTGACATCTCTGACCCCTTTTTTCTTGCCCAGGACACTTACAGTCTCTGATCGTTGCAGGCTATCATCCCAAAGGATGACAGGCAGAAAGAAAGCGGCACTTGATGCCTGAAATGCAAAACATCGAACTCCTTAACACCACCCTGGCCGAGGTGATCGAGGGACAGCGGCAAGCCCTCGGCCTGATTGATGCTGCGCGCCATGTGCTGCCCTTTACCTATGCCTTCTGCGTCGTCAACCGCCCCGGCGCACGTCCGCTCTATCTGTGTGACACATACCCCGAGGGCGAGGCCAAGGCAGCGGTTCAGACCTATGTGGCCCGGACCTATCTGGTGAATCCGATCTATAACCAGATTCTGCAGGGCCTGCCGCCCGGCATTCACCATATGGCTGACCATGCACCGGACAACTGGACTCGGCTGCAATCCTCTGCCGGCATCCTCCCCACTCGCCATGAAGAGATCGGATTTCGCACCCCCGGCTGGCCTTTGGGCTTGCAGGAACTTTCGCTAACCGTCGATCTTGGTCAGGCCAATACCGGCGAGATCAGCTTTGCCCATCCAGCCGCCAAAGGTGGGTTTTCCCGCACCGCTGCCAACCGGCTGCGCCCGTTTTTCCCGCTGTTCTCGGTCGCCTTCCGCGCCATCTGGCGCCGCCATCACAGCGCGGCGCAGCAGCAAAAGCAGGTCGAAACCACGCTTGAGAGTTTCGGCAACGACCTGCTAACCCCCCGCGAAGCCGAGGTCGCGCAACTGGTACTGATGGGCCATTCCAGCCAGTCTATCGCCCTGCGGCTGGGCATCGCACTGCCCACTGTCAAAACCCACCGTGCGCGGGTGTATTCAAAGCTTGGCGTCAACACCCAGCAACAGCTTTTCGCCCGGTTCATGACATGGCAGGCCGAGGGGGTCGATTAGCCGGGCCGATGCGCGACACGCCAAATCGCCTTGTCAAATCCCGTCAGTTTGACAATTTGACATCATGAACGACCCGACCCTCAACTTCGACCGGTCTCAATTACTGCCCGAGCGGGATGTGCCCACGGGTACCGAATTGCTGCGCGCGGGTGGGCAGATGGCTCTGGACTGGACCGTCGGCGACAGTCATTTCCACCGCGCAACCGGATTCAGAAACGAAATCGACCACAAGCGCGCGATGATGCGAGCCGGGCGAGTGATGCAACATGCGCATCTTGGGTTTCGCGACCTGTCGCATAGCGTCGAGGCCATCCGGCACGCTCATGACACCTGCATGAGGCGTGGTGCACGGGTCGATCGGATTGGCGTCTGTCTGGATTGGTCAATGGGCTATCCCAAGGATCGCCGCTCGGACCAGGTGCGCGGAACCGGCCTAATACTGAAAGACGCGGCCTCATTCGCGCGTCTGACACAGGCAAGCCCTGCCGCGTTACATTTCGGGGATTTCATGCTGGGGTTTCCGGCGGCGTTGGAAAACACCTCGGCTGCATTGGCGGCGGGGGCGACGACGATAGGCAATCTGGGTCAGTATTTCACCTTTCGCCTGCCCGGATATGACAACGATATCGAGACCACGCAATCCACCGTCCAGGCCCTCGGACTGATCGCCGCGCAGCCCGTGCCGGTTCTGGTGCATTCCAATCTGGATGACGGATATGCTGCCGTGTTCGAGGACTTGACCTCGGCCCTGGGGCAGGCATTGCTTGAGAAATACATCGTGACCGATCTGATCGGCGCACCCTATGCGGTCTGTTATGGCCATCATTTCACCGAACCACTGACGCGGATCGCCTTTCAACGAGCACTGGCAAAGATCAGTGGCGGGGTCCCTGGGTCGCAGATCTACGGCGCAACGGTATTGTACAAGGGAACCCACGCCGAGAACTATGCTGGTTTGTCCACCTATCTTCTGTCCGATATCCTTGCACAGAAAACTCAGCCAACCGGGCACGCGTTGAACCCGGTACCGGTCAGCGAGAATGAGCGCATTCCAGATGTTGCAGAAATCTGCGACGCGCAATGTCACCTGAGCCGGTTGACCACGCTGGCGGATGCTTATGTTCCGTTGTTTGACACCGATGAGGTCGACCGGATCAGCGCCAGCTTGCTGAAGGAAGGTCAGTGTTTCGCAGATCGGGTTCTAATGGGGCTGTCACAGGGCGGTATCGACAGAACTGATCCGTTTGAACTGCTGCTGGCCCTGCGTCGCATCGGTGGGCGGGCGCTGGAGCGTGCCTTTGGCGGCGGTGCGCTGCGCAAGGATGCGCCGGGACGGCGGAATCCCATC
Organism: Ruegeria sp. E1; assembly: GCF_056534225.1. Lineage (NCBI taxonomy): Bacteria > Pseudomonadati > Pseudomonadota > Alphaproteobacteria > Rhodobacterales > Roseobacteraceae > Ruegeria > Ruegeria sp. E1. The sequence goes on from NZ_JBQFPE010000010.1 coordinate 94,194, forward strand.
GTCGGCGCAACCACCTATCACGAGTTGGAGCAGCAGGCCAATGCCTTTGCAACCTCTGATGCCGGTCGGGCGCTGGCGACCCTTGCCGAAAGACCCATTTGCATACTGACCGCAACGACGGACGTGCACGAACATGGCAAAATGTTACTGGATCTGGTTTTCAGCACAGCAGGGCTCACGGTCGAGGATGGCGGCGTCTCAAGCGACCCGGATCATATTGTGGCCCGTGCAAAAGAGACATGCGCAGATGTGATCGCCCTCAGCACCTATAACGGTGTCGCGCTGCGCTATTCGAAAACCCTGCTGCAAAAGCTGAAACAGGCCGGGCTGGATGTACCGGTTCTGATCGGCGGCCGCCTGAATGAAATCCCTGAAGGCAGCAACACAAGCCTGCCAGTGGATGTTTCGGATGAGCTGTCTGAAATCGGGATCATCATCTGCAACGATCTTGATGCTGCCAGCCGCGCTTTGCAGCAGATCTTTGCGGAAGGTGCAGAATAGCGGTTTCAGGACTGCAGGCGTGTGCCTCTTGTGCCTCTGTTAGCACCGTGCATAGTTCAGCGGCCCGTAGGGATTGGTAAAAGGCAATGCGATGATCGAACCGTCAGACTACCCCACTCTTCAGGACATCATGACCGCGCGCCAGCGGATCGACCCGTATGTGCGCAGAACCCCTCTGGTCTTTTCGGAGCACCTGTCCGAACGCGCCGGGTTCGAGGTCTGGCTCAAACTGGAAAATCTGCAAACAACCGGCAGTTTCAAGATCCGCGGGGCCTCGAACCGAATCCTACAGATGACCGAGGCAGAGCGTGCGCGTGGGATCATCGCCGTGTCCAGCGGCAATCACGGGCGGGCGGTGGCTTATCTGGCGCAGCATCTGGGAATTTCGGCAAAGATCGTGGTCTGCGATCTTTGCCCCGAAAACAAACGCGCGGCGATGCGATCCTATGGGGCCGAGGTGATCGTGCATGGCGACGCGCAGGACGAGGCGCAGGCCCACGCCGATCAGTTGATGGCGCGCGAGGGCTATACCTGGGCAGATCCTTATGACGATCTGCGGGTGATCGCCGGTCAGGGCACCATCGCGCTTGAGGCGTTTACCGATCTGCCCGACGCCGACATGATCGTCACGCCGCTGTCCGGTGGCGGGCTGCTGTCTGGCATCGCGCTGGCTGCCAAAGCAATATCCCCCAAAGTGGCGGTCATCGGATCGTCGATGGAGATCGAACCGGGCATGGTGCGCAGCCTAGAGGCCGGAAAGCCCGTGCATGTGGACGAACATGAAAGCCTTGCAAGCTGCATCACCGGTGCCATCGGCCTTCGCAACACATACACCTTCCCGATTGTCAGGGACCGGATGGACCATGCAGTCCTGATTTCCGAAGACAGCCTAGCCCCTGAAATGCGCCGCTTTGCAAATAAGGAGGGAATGATTGTCGAGGGTGGCTCGATCACTTCGGTGCTGGCTGTTTTGTCCCCCGAAGTTAAGGAGCGCCGCCCCCGACGGGCAATTGTCGTCATCAGCGGTCGCAATGTTGACCTTGAGACATTCTATCAGGCAACGCGAGGTCACGAGATTGCCGGGTGATCCACTCAGGGCGCGTCAGTCTATCGGCATAAATCAGACATGTAGCCACCCGCTTCCCCTGCGATGAATCACCCAAAATGCCGGGAACCATTGGGGGCGGAGACAAACTCATCAGGTCCTTTCTCAGACGGCCTGATGCACCTCGATAATATTACCTTCGGGATCTTGGAAGAATATCTGGTGCCATTCCTTTGCAAAAGCGGTTCCATAGTCGGAATAGGGGATGCCCTGCTCTGCCAAGATCGCCTTGAACGCTGCAATGTCATCGGTTCGAAACGCGATGTGGCCACGCTCCACGGGATTTATGGATTCGCCGTGTTTGAACGCCACATCCAAATTCCTTTCAGCCAGATGCATCTGCATTGCACCATCCGTCGCAAATCTTATTTTGCCGCTATATCCCGTTTCGTCCGTTGCGTCCGAACGCGGAAAATTTTCAATCGGAATATCCTGCAAACCCAGAACCTGCGTATAGAAATGGTGCAGCCGTTCCACGTTGTCCGAAACATAGTTTATGTGGTGGAATTCCAGTTTCATGTCTTTTGCGCCCTTGTCCTGGATTAAGTGCACTATGTGGGATCGACCTGTTTGATGATAGTGACAATGATCGCGGCGCCAATCAGCAATCGGACGAAGGCCGACATCGGAGCCTATTTTTCTTGCATCTTTCGGACCATCGACAGCTTGGCCTTTTGTGGCATGAACGGCAAAACCCAGTTCAAGACGAACCTTAACCGACCTTCGTTAATCACAGTCAGCTTGCCCGCATTCATCGCGTGATAGCCGATCCTCGCTGTTTCAGCCGCGGTCATTCCCTTTTGGCGAACCAGTCCCGTGCCCTCCAGGTCAGCGGCCTCGGCAAAGCCCGTCTCGACATAGCCGGGCTCCAACGCCGTCACCGTCACTCGGTCATCCTTCAATTCCTCTGCCAGGGCCTGACTGAAGCTAGACACAAAGGCCTTTGTTGCAAAATAGGTGGCCTGCAGCGGCCCCGGCATATGCGCCGCTGTCGACGACACATTCAGGATCTTGCCGCCACCCTGCGCAACCATATCCCTGCCAAACATGTGACAAAGCGCGATAAGTGCATCAACATTAAGGTCGATCATAGCCTGATCGGCTTGCAGTTCGCGCTCGATGAACTTGCCGTGGCCACCGAACCCAGCATTGTTGATCAGGATATCGACCCGAGCGCCCGTCGCCCGCACTGCATCATAAAGCTTTTGCGCCCCACCTTCTGCGCCAAGGTCCAGCGGGATCGCTGTGACCGTCACCTTATGGTCGGTCTCAAGCTCAGTTTTCAGAGCTTCCAGCGCCTCGGCACGGCGCGCCGTGATTATGACATCACCGCCGTTGCGGGCGTGCAGGCGGGCGAATTCCTGGCCGATGCCAGAGGACGCACCGGTGATCAGAGCTGTGTTGGGCATGGCAGGTCTCCTCAGGTTTGGTTACGACGTTCGCAGTGATGCTGAGATATTTCAACGCCCGTCAATCACAAACCGCGCCAAAACCTGGAAGTACACAGATGCGCGGGAGTGTTAGCCGCAGACACGCCGCAAGCGACGACCCCCTCATTCAGGACCAGCTGTCTTGCGTCCTGGCGGCTGTCAATGTGAGGCTATGGCGGTTCCATCACCGTCGAAGACATGGATATTGTCCCGCATGATGCGCAGGCCCAGCAGATCACCGGGTTTGGCCGGGATATTTCCGTGTTTACGCACCATGAGCGCCCCGATACCGACGGCGTTTACATAGATGTTTGTATCCGAGCCCAGATGCTCGACCACATCGGCAACCGCGTCGAGGTCGCCTGCACCGGGGGCGACCACATCCAGATGCTCGGGCCGGATACCCAGTTCTGTGGCGCCAACTGCGCTTTGCGACGGCAGAGCCAGTTCGACCCCACTTTGCAGGGCGATCCCGGTTTCAGTTCCTGAAACCGGGATCACGTTCATCGTGGGCGAACCGATGAATTGGGCCACGAATTTGTTTGCGGGCTTCTCATATAATTCAAGCGGGCTGCCGACCTGCTGGATGACACCGCCGTTCAGCACTACGATCCGATCGGCAAGCGTTAGCGCCTCGACCTGATCATGGGTGACATAGATCATCGTAGCGCCAAGCCGTTGATGCAGATGTGCAATTTCCAGACGCATTTCGACCCGCAACGCAGCATCAAGATTTGAAAGCGGTTCGTCGAACAGGAACGCACGCGGCTGACGCACGATGGCACGACCCATAGCTACGCGTTGCCGCTGACCACCGGATAGGGCCTTGGGCAAGCGATCCGTCAAGTGTTTCAGGCCGAGGGTTTCGGCCGCCTGTGCCACCTTCGATGTACGCTCTTCTTTCGGATCACGGCGAATTTCCATCGAAAATCCCATGTTCCGTTGAACATCCATATGCGGGTAAAGCGCATAAGACTGAAACACCATTGCTATGTCCCGGTCGCGCGGGCGTACGTCGTTCATGCGGTCCCCGTCGATCAGGAAATCACCGCCGGTGATGGGCTCAAGCCCCGCAATCATCCGCAACAAGGTGGATTTGCCGCAGCCCGATGGCCCGACAAGCACCACGAACTCGCCATCCTGAATGTCCAGATTGATGTCGCGCAGAACTTGTACCGAGCCGTAATTCTTGCTGACATCGCGCAGCTCGATCCGTGCCATTGCAGCCTCCTACCCTTTGACCGCGCCAGAGGTGAGCCCCTGCACGAGATAGCGTTGAATGAAGATGAAGAACAAACAGCTTGGGATCAGCGCCAGCACGCCTGCGGCCATCATCTGGCCCCAATCGACCGAGAACTTGGACACGAAGGTCAGCAGCCCCACCGGGAAGGTCATTGCGTCGTTCTTCGAGATCAGCATGAGCGCGAACAGCAGTTCAGACCATGCAGCGGTGAAGACAAAGCCCAGCGTCGCGCCCAGCCCCGGCAAGGTCAGCGGGAACACCACCAGCCGCAGCGCCTGAAACCGCGAACAACCGTCCATCATCGCCGCGTCCTCTAGATCGGTCGGGATGCCGTCAAAGAAGGACTGCATCAGGAAAGTGGCGAAGGGGATGTTGAAGGCGGTGTAGACGATGATCAGGCTGGTCAGCGAGTTGAGCAGACCCAGATCGGCCACGATTTTGTAGATGGGTGCGATGATCATCAGCAGCGGGAACATCTGGGTGATCAACATCACCGCGATGATGATCCGCTTGCCCGCAAACACAAAGCGCGAGAACGCGTACCCGGCCCCTGCGGCGATCAGTGTAGTGACAATGGCCGTGCCCAGCGAGACGATCAGAGAGTTGCGGAAGTAAGCCAGAAAATCTGTCTGGAACAGCACGGTCGAAAAGTTCTCGAAGGTCGCGGCACTTGGGAACATGCGCGTGCCTTCGGAAAAGATCAGCGCATCCGGCGTGATCGCGATCTTGACCAGCCAGTAGAGCGGGAACAATGCGAACAGCAGATAAAAGGCAAGGGCAGCATATTTGCCAACGACCAATGCCGGGTTGCGAGACACGACGGATGACATCAGATTTTCACCAACTTTTTCCGCAGCCACAGCAGGATGACCGCATAGATCAGCAGGATGGACAACAGCGCCACCGCGATGGTCGAGGCGTAACCGAAATCCAGCTTTCGGAAGGCGGTGGTGAAGATGTAGGTCGACAGGATTTGCGTCGAATTGGCGGGGCCTCCGCCGGTCATGACAAAGATGAGATCGGCAAAGTTGGCGATCCAGATCGTGCGCAGCATCACGGTTATGGCGATCATTGGTGCCAGAAATGGAAGGGTGATTTTGGTGAAAATCTGCCATGGCGACGCGCCGTCGATCTCGGCCGCCTCATAGAGTTCTGAGGGGATAGATTGCAGCGCGGCCAGCAGGGTGATGGCGAAGAAGGGCACTCCGAACCAGATATTCGCCGTGATCGGCCCCCACATGGCAAGGCTTGGATCGCCGAGGATGTTGAACGGCTCCGATAAAACACCCAAGGCTGCCAGCCAGTGCGGCAACGGTCCGATCACCGGGTTGAACAGCCAAGCCCAAGTCAGCGCGGACAGGAAGGTGGGCACGGCCCAGGGCAGAAAGACCAGCGCCTGAAACAGACGTTTGCCGAAGAAGTCCGTGTTCAGCAGCATCGCCAGACCAAGACCCAGCAGGAACTGAAAGGTGATAGACCAGAAGGTCCAGAAGAATGTGTTCTCAAGGGCGATCCAGAATTTGCGATCTCCCCAAAGGTCAAGATAGTTCTCGAACCCGACCCAGCCGGTCTTGAATGGGTTCAACAGCTCGATGGATTGGAATGAATAAGAAATGCCGATGATCAGCGGCACCATCATCACCGCTCCGATCAGGATCAGCGCGGGGGACAGGTAGAAAAACGGCTCGACCAGATATTGCAGGTAGAGCGAGCGTCGCGCCCGGGCTTTCCCGGGCACAACAGTTTTTTGCAGGCGCGCGGTCATTGACCGGCTTTCCACTTCGCATACTCGTCGGTCAGCATCTCGGCCCACTCATCCGCGACGTCCTGTGCGGTGCGTTGACCCAGCAAGGCCTCCTGAGAGGATTCCAGCAGAACAGTGCTGGCGAAGTAGCCCCATTGCTCCAGATAGGTGGGCATGGTTGTGGGCTCGTACTGCGCGCCGTTCAGTTCCTCGAACCAGCCTTTGAATTGTTCGGTCTTGAAATGCGGGTCCTGATCCGCGCCTTTGTGGATCGGAATAACACCGACGCGCTTTGCCCATGTGGCGTTGGCATCGGGTGAGGATAGGGCCGCGACCAGATCAAACGCTTCTTTCTCATGCTCGGTGGCCTTGAACACGGACCAGCCTGCGAACCCGATGGTCGGGAAGGCCTTGCCCGATGGGCCGACGGGCATCGGGATCACCGCAAAATCCTCGGCTGGCATCCGCTCTGCGATGGCGATCAGAGCGTCCGGGTCCTGATCGAGGAAGGCGCAGGTGCCGGAATAGAACCCGGCGACGATCTCGTTAAAGCCCCAGCTGACGCTGTCCTTGGGGGCATAGCCCTTTTGATACAGGTCGATCATGAACTGCAGCCCCTCGACCGAGCCCGGCTCATTGATGCGGCTTTTGCCATCTTCGGTGAAGAACTCGTTGGTGCCGTTCATCACTGCGCTGAACATGATCCAGCCGTTGGTGCCGCCCGGGCCGCCGCGCAGGCAGTAACCGTATTTGCCGTCAAGCTCGGACACCGCGGCCGAGGCTGCCATGAACTCTTCCATCGTGCCCGGAGGGCTGTCGACACCGGCCTCGGCCAGCAGTTTCTTGTTGTAGAACATGGCCCGCAGGTAGAAGCCGTAAGGGATCATGTATAGGTCCCCGGCCTGCGACCCCATCGCCACGGTCTTGTCGGTCAGCGTGCCGCCATGTTCCCAATCGGCCACATAATCCTTAAGGCTGACCAACTGGTCCGATCCGGCATACAGCGCCTGCCATGTGTCGGGCATTTCCACCACGTCGGGGATGTCGCCACCCGCAACCATTGTGGCCAGCTTTTCAAACGCGCTGCCCCATGGCAATGACACGATCTCAACAGTGACGCCTTCGTTTGCGGCTTCGAAATTGTCCACGAGGCCCTGCAGTACCTCGGTCCGTTCCGGGCTGGTGATCACCTCGACCAGCTTCAGCTTGGTCTCGGCAAAAGCCGCCGATCCCATCAGAGTGGCCGCCAGGGTCAACCCTGTCAGTATGCGTTTCATTTTCTGTTTCCCTCCATGAAAGAACTGTTGTGAATGCCCGCTTAGACGGTGCTTATTGCGAGCGCCCGCTCGAAATCTGCCCAAAGGTCGTCAACGTCCTCCAGCCCGAGGCTGAGGCGCACGAGGTTTGGTGAAACCCCGAATTTCTGCATTGAGTTCTGTTCCCCCGCCTGCGCCAGCCCAACGCGCGCAGGCAGGATCAGGCTTTCATAACCGCCCCAGCTGACACCAAGCCGGAAGATCGACAGCGCATCGGCAAAGGCGGGAATGTCGATACTGTCGTCAAACTCCAGCGACATCAGGCCCGAGCGCCCTTTCAGACCCGGCACGGTGTTGGCCCCGGGTGAGTGAATGGCGGTGACCTGCGGCAAGGCGGACAAACGGTCGACAAAGGTGTTCGCGGTCGCCTCATGCTGGCGCATCCGCGCGGTCAGGGTTCGCAAGCCCCGGGTCAGCAAAAACGCCTCAAACGGGGCCAGCTTGGCCCCCAGCAGAGGCAGGGTCAGGTCACGGATGCGGGCGATGTTGGTCAGGGAGGAAACAACAACGCCCGCAACCGTGTCCGAGTGCCCCGAGATATATTTCGAGGCTGAGTGGATAACGATATCGATCCCCAAAGAGATCGGGTTTTGAAACACAGGGCTGGCCCAGGAATTATCGATCAAGGTCAGCACTCCATGCCGCCCGGCATGTTCGCTGACGCGGCGCAAATCCATCGGAGTAAAGATGACCGAGCTGGGGCTTTCCAGATAGGCCAGCGTGATATCCTTCAGCAGATCGGGATCATCCTCGAACCGGTCCACCGGGTAATAGTCGATCTGCACCCCAAAGGGACGCAGCATCCGCTCCATGAACCGGTACGTGTCGGGATAGACATGTTCGACGCAGGCGACCCGGTCTCCGGGTTTGAGGAACGCCAGCAGGGTTGATGAAATCGCCGCCATGCCCGAGGCGAATCCTACGGCGGCCTCACCGCCCTCGGCCTGCGCCATCAGCGTTTCAAAGGCAGCAACGGTCGGGTTCTGTACGCGGGTATAAAGCGCGGTGTCCGACAGCCCGGCCATGCGGTCCTCGAACGCTTTGTAATTGTCGAAAGTGAACAGCGAGGTCTGCACGATGGGTGGTGTCACGGCCCCCTGCCCGTCATCGGACACAGCGGCCAGCAGTGTGGCAAGATCGCGGGGATCAGACATCTTGCTGCTCCATCACTTGCCGGATTTCATCCTCGACCAGCGCGAGGATTTCATCCATCAGCCGGGCACCCTCTTCGGCGTTTCCGGCGATCACTGCCTCGGCCAGGGGAAGGTGCAAAGGGATGCTGCTTTGCCCTAGATGCGGCTGTCCGAAAGGTGCTTCGTAAACCTCGTTAAATCCCTGCTGGATTTGCAGGATCAATTGCCGGAACAAAGGATTGCCTGATGCCTCGTGCAGGGTGTCGTGGAAACGGCGATCCGCGTCGCGCCAGTCTTCGCCTGCCTCGTATGACGCCATCAGTTCCATCGCGCGGGCCATGATGATACGTTTTTGCTGCTGGTCCGCGTAGTGCGCGGCCAGCCGAACCGTTTCGATCTCAAGCGGGCGGCGTACCGCGTGGGTCCGCAGCAGGCTCTCGGCTTCAAGTTTGACCGAAACGGGCAGATGGATCGAGTTCGACGCAACCTCAGCCGCCAGCCGAGTGCCGGCCTTCTTGTTACGTACCACGATGCCCATGTTCTGCCACGAGGTCAGCGCCTCGCGCACCTTGGCGCGGCTAATGCCCAGCTGTTGCGCAATCTCAACCTCGGTCGGCAGTTTGTCCCCGATGGTCAGCCCGTTCGCCTCGATCATCGTCGAGAGGGCATCGATGACATCCTTGCTGGTGCTGCCCCGAGGCAGTTTCTGCAAACCGGCGCTAAGCGGTTTTGCTGGCTGAGAGAGGCCGGGGGTCTGGGGCACGGATCGCTCGCTTTGATTCCGGGGGTGAGATCAGCGTCGCATATAATGTCGGACAAAAACAAGTATTTTGTCCGACATTATTTCATGGAGAAAAATACCCTTCTGCTTCAGTGGCATAGAAGCCAATGACTCAGGCGTAGAGGTTCAACCCCGCCTCATCGAACAGCATTGGTGACTTGCAAGTGACCCGCAGCGGGACCTGATCACCCGGTCTGGCCTTGACCTGCCCGGACAGCTGAACCGTGGCCGCCTGACCATCGGGCAGGCGCGTATAAAGCAACGTGGTGTCGCCAAGCTGCTCGACCACCTCGACCTTCGGCGACAGGCTGGGGTTTTCAGGGTCCAGCTCAAAGAAATCAGGCCGCAATCCGATCTCGACCGGTATGCCGTCCGTACTGTCAGACAGCGGCAACATGACCGACGTGTCCGAGAACTGTACGGTCAGGCCCTGCGCCCCGAACTCGTACCCGTCCAGCCGCACGAAGATCGCGGGCGGCTGCCCCAGAAACCCGGCCACAAACTTGTTGCGCGGACGGTTGAACAGGTCCAGTGGGCTTCCGATCTGCTCGATTTCGCCCGCGTTCATCACCACGATGCGATCGGCCAGCGTCATTGCCTCGACCTGATCATGGGTCACATAGATCATGGTCGCATCCAGCTGATTGTGCAGCCGCGCCAGTTCGACCCGCATTTCCACGCGCAGAGCAGCGTCGAGATTGGACAGCGGCTCATCAAACAGGAAAATCTTGGGATCGCGCACGATGGCGCGTCCGATGGCGACGCGCTGGCGCTGACCTCCGGACAGGGCCTTGGGTTTGCGGTTCAGATAATCCTCAATCTTCAGAACCTTAGCGGCGGCCAGAACCTTTTCGCGGATCTCGGCCTTGGGGCGTTTGGCGATCTTCATGCCAAAACCGATATTCTCGGCCACCGTCATATGCGGATAGAGCGCATAGGACTGAAACACCATCGCCACGTCGCGTTCCTTGGGCAGCAATCCGGTGACCGACCGCCCGTCGATCTTCAGATCGCCCGAGGTGACATTTTCCAGCCCCGCAATCGTGCGCATCAGGGTGGATTTGCCGCAGCCCGAGGGACCGACCAGCACGATGAATTCGCCCGGTTCAACGCTCAGGTTAATGTCTTTCAGCGCGTGAAAATCACCATAGTGCTTGTCCAGGGAAATGGCTTCGAAAGCGGTCACTTGGGTCGGTCCTTACTTCACGGCGCCCATGGTCATTCCCGCGATCATTTTCTCGGACAGGATGGCATAGACAAGGATGGTGGGGATGATGACGATGGTCACACCGGCAAACAGGCCGGGCCAGTCGCTGGTGTACTGCATCGCGTTCTGCAGCGAATAAAGGCCCAGCGGAAGGGTCCGGTTTTCCGGGCTGTTCAGGATCACCAGCGACAATTGGTATTCGTTCCACAGCCAGATGAAATTCAGGATCGCCGCCGTTGCCACACCCGGCATTGCCATCGGCAACATCACATAGCGGAAGGTCTGAAAATCGCTGCACCCGTCCAGCAGGGATGCGGCCTCAAGCTCGGACGGGAGCGAGGCAAAAAACCCGGTCAGTAGGTAGACGGTAAAGGGGATCGAGATCGCCACGAACACAATGGTCAGGCCGGTCAGACTGTCGGACAGGCGCAGCCATGCGAGGATGCCGAAGATCGGGATGAACAACATCGGAATCGGGATGCCCATGCCGATGACGAACAGATTGGTCAGCGCCTCGCGGCCCCGGAACTTTGCTCGGCTGAGCACATAAGCCGCCGGGGTCGAGACCACGAGGATCAACAGCACCGACAGGCAGACAATTACGACCGAATTCGAAAAGAACTCACCCAGCCTCCCAACATTCCACGCGGTCTCGAAGTTTTCCCATCGTAATTCGGCGGGAGGTTTGAGGCCGGATCGCAGCACCTCGCGCTTGGACTTGAACGCGCTCATCACCACCCACAGGATTGCGGCGACAGTGAAGGCGACCCAGGCCCAGATGGCGATGTAGGCAGGCAGGCGGCGCAGAAGGGTCATGGCTCAGAACTCCAACTGATCGCGGCGCATCAGGCGGCGGACAAGGACAATCAGCGAAAACGCCAACACCAGCATCACCACGCCGATCGCGGTGGCATAGCCCAGTTGATAGATCGGGTCACGCTGGCCGAAGCCCATGATGTAAAGGTAAATCCCCAGCGTATAAAGCTGCTGCGGCACTTGCAGGAAGCCGAACGCAAAGGGAAACTCGAACATCTTCACAGCGTTGATGATCCAGATGACAAAGGAAATCGTCATCACGTCCCAGATCATCGGCACGGTGATGTACCAGAACTTGTGCCACAGGCTTGCGCCTTCCAGATCGGCGGCCTCGTACATATCGGGCGGGATTTTATCGACGCCCGCCAGCAGCAGGATCAGGAAAAACCCGGTGAACACCCAGACCAGCGCGGCCAGCATCGCCCAGAATATGTTGTCGGGCGATGTCCAGAGCGTACGCCCCATCTCATCCAGACCAACGGCTTTGAGGGACGAATTCAGCAACCCATAGCGCGGGTTGTAGATATAGGCCCACATCGCCGACAGAGCGACAACCGAGACTACGTTGGGCAGGAAGAACACCAGTCGGAACAGCTTTTTGCCCCAGATGCCCGAATTGATCAGGATGGTGTAAAGGAAGGCCAGAAAGAAGACGAAAAACCCACCGACAAACAGCAAGGCCAGTGTGTTGCGGAAACTCAGCCAGAATGTCGGATCGTTCCACAGGCGGCGATAGTTGCCAAGGCCGATGAACTTGGCCTCGGTCCCAAAACCCGACCATTCGAACAAGCTGAAGTAGAAGGTAAAGCCGGTAGGGATCAGGAAAAAGCAAAGATAAACGATCAGAGCGGGCGCTACGAAGAACCCGATAAGTCTCTTGCCGATCATGTGCTCCACCCTGTCCTTTGATAACCGGCCCCGGTGTCAGGGCCGGTCAGATGCTGAAATCAGCGGTTTTCCCAATAGCCCTTAGTCTGCTCGACCATGCCGTCGATGAACTCATCAACGGTGATCTGGCCAAGGAACACCTTGTTGTGCATCGCTTCATAGATGTTGCTGGAATAATCCGCATACGCAACCTTGAGGCCCAGGTTTTCGGACAGCAGGCTAGTCGCATTGGCCACCGCCTCGCGGCTGTCCGCGATCACGTCAGCCCATTCGACCGAGGCGTTAGCGACACCAATCAGCGCGTCGTCCGCCATCTTTTGCTGCGCCGATTTGCTGAGCGCGAATTTGATGAAATCCTGCGCTGCTTCGGCATCTTCGGCACCTTCGGGGATGGCAAAGCTGACCGCGTAGATGATGGTGTCGTTCACGTCACCCTTCCCGCCCTCGACCATGGGGAAGTTCATCGCGCCCCATTCAAAGCCATCTTCCACCTGATCGGCCAGTTCGATGGGCAACCACGAACCAACCAGTTCGGTCGCGGTTTCGCCGAACGCCAGAGTCTGCTGACCGGCAGGCCACTGATAGCCTTTGCTTTCCTCGGGGATCAGGCCGTCGGCCCACAAGGCGGCCTCAAGCTCCAGCGCCTGACGCACGGCAGGGTCGCGCCATGTTTCGCCGGTTTTGTCCTCGGCCGCTTTCAGCACGAAATCGGGGCCTGCGATGCGCGCCAGCAGGTAGTTAAACCAGTTGATGTTGTAGAACGCGATATCGCTTTCCACCGCAATCGCATTGATCCCGCTGTCCTTCACGGCTTTCATGGCGTCCACGTAACCAGCCCAGGTCGAGGGGGTCTCGGCCACGCCCGCATCCCGCAACTGGGCTGCGTTGTAGAAAATCTGATAGGTGTAAAAGGCGTAAGGCAACTGCTCGACCGATCCGTTCAGTTCTGCATTGGCCAACAGAGCGGGATAGAGCGCCGCACCCACAGTTCCGCCATCAGGCGACTCTGAGGCAACCAGACCGTCCAGCGCAACCGCTGCGCCTTGCCCGACCAGACCACCATTCAGGCCATCCATGTCCGCGTCCATCAGGTCGATACTTGTGCCGCCCGCCAGAGCATTCCGCACGGTTGTCTGGTTCTGGCGTCCGTTCCAGACCACATTGAAACTTACATCCGGATTTGCCGCACTGTATTCATCCATCAAAGCTTTCAGAACTTGCGCCTGTGGCTCGGGTTCGTTCCAGAATGACCAATAGGTGATTTCGGTTTCGGCAAAAGCCACGCTGGCGGTCAGGCCGGCGATCAGGCTCAGACCGGAAAGTTTGATGTGAGACACAAGAATTCCTCCCTCAAGGTTTCGCCACGGGCGGCGATATCGAATCGGACATTAGAGCGTCATATGTAGTTTTGCAACATTTCTTGAGTTTTGCGTACTTTTTAGGAAGTGAATTAGGGAGTTGTATTTCCCATTTGTTTCGCTAATGTAGTTTTACTGATATTTACGCGTGTGGGATTGGGGGTCGGCTTGACCGAAAATGCTGACATTTTGAATCAGATCGAAAGCGACCTGCCCGAGTTGTCGCGCGCCTTGCGCAATGTGGCCGAGTTTCTGTTGGCCAATCCAACCCAGTTTATCCGCCAACCTCTGCGTGAGTTATCTGACAGCATCGGAGTCAGCGAACCCAGCCTGATCCGGTTCGGCCGCCGTTATGGCTTCAAAGGTCTGCCCGATCTACGCATTGCGGTGGCCATGGCGATGGCCGCTCAGGAAAGCGAAAGCAGCGCTGAGCTTGAGCCGACCATTCACGACAAAGAGGTCGTCAACAAACGGGCCAAGCGCGCGGTTGCCGCGCTGGCCGCCGATCTGATCGCCGAGGATCACTCGATCCTGCTCGATTCCGGGTCGACGGTTCAGTTCATCGGCGAGCACTTGCGGCACGCGCCATCGAAGGTTCTGATGACGACCGGATTGAATCTCATGCTGGCGCTGCATGATTGCCCGCAGCACCAGTTGATGCTGACCGGCGGTGTGTTGCGTCAGAACGCCATGTCTCTCAGCGGTCGTCTGGTCGAAACCACGCTGGAAACAATGTCGTTTGACACCGTCCTGCTAGGGGCGGACCGGGTCGACCCAGCGCTTGGCCTGTCGACCTTCAGCGAGGAAGAGGCCCATCTGAACCGCGCCATGATCCACGCCAGCCGCAGGGTCATCGTTCTGGCCGATGCCAGCAAATTCGGCGCGACCAAACTGCACCGCATCTGTGACCTGACCAAGGTGGATGCCATCGTTTCGGATGCGACCATGCCCGTCGATATGCAACAGAAACTGCACAGCATGAATGTTCAGCTTCATCTGGCTGATGTTCCTGAATCTGACTGACCAACCCTGAGTGAACGGACCTAATTCATGACCAAGACGACTTGGGCGACAGAAACGGAAATCGCCGCGCAACCGGATATCTGGCAGGGTTGGGCCAATACTCTGCCCGGTATTGCGGTAGAGATAACGGACTGGATCGCTGATCGCCGCCCGGATGTGATCTGGCTGACAGGTGCGGGCACCTCGGCCTTTATCGCTGATGCACTGGCTGTGCATCTGGACGAGCTGCTGAACGGTATACCTGTTCGCAATGTCCCCTCGACCGATCTTGTTGCGCGCCCTGCAGATTATCTGAAGCCGGGTCTGCACCCGCTGGTCGTCTCGTTCGGGCGATCCGGCAACAGTTCCGAGACGTCGGGAACACTGGACCTGCTGGATCGCATCTGCCCGGCAGCGGATCGGCTGAACATCACCTGCAACGCTGACAGCGCGCTGACTACGCGCGCGCATCCGGGGCCCGGGGCACAAAAAGTGATCACTCTGCCCGATGCCTGTCACGATCAGGGTTTTGCCATGACCTCAAGCTACACCACCATGTTGCTGACCGCCCTGGCCTGTCTGTCCGGCGCTTCCGAGGACGAGATTACAGGCAATATCAAATCGCTGGCAGGCGCTGCCCGTGATCTGATTCAGAACATCCCCGAACTGCCGCGCCCGGAGCGCGCGGTATTTCTGGGATCGGGTCCTTATCTGGGCACGGCACGAGAATCCGCTTTGAAAGTGCTGGAACTTACAGCAGGTCAGGTCGTGACGGCGTGGGATAGCACACTGGGCTTTCGGCACGGCCCCAAGGCCATTACGGATAACGCCACCACTGTCCTCGTATTCCTGTCTTCTGACCCGCTGACCAGGAAGTATGACGACGACATCGTGACCGAACTGCGCAGCCAGTTTCCGGCCTCTACCACCATCAGCATCGGCGATCCCGCTCACGGCAATACGCCCGATCTGAGCCTGCCCACCAGCCTGCCGGATGTCTGGAATACCGCGCTTTATGTGCTGGTGGCGCAGGTGCTGTCTGTAGCGTGGTCGAAATCGCTGGGCCTCAACGTGGATAACCCGTTCGAGGGCGGCAACCTCAGTCGGGTGGTCAGCCATGTCCGCCTCTATGTCTGAGATTGCGGCCTGCGGCGGCATTGATCTTGGTGGCACCAAGATCGAGGCGACGTTGTTTGACGGTAATCTGACCCCCCTCACCTCGCGCCGCATATCAACACCGCAGGAGAACTATAGCGACCTGCTGGAGGCGCTGATCGGTGAAATCAAATGGCTTCGGGCAGGCTCTGGGCAACCCGACCTGCCGGTCGGTATCGGCATTCCGGGCCTGATCGATCCTGTCACCGGCTACTCGATCACAGCCAACCTGCCCGCCAACGGAGAACCGCTGGGGGCAGATGTGCAAGCGCGGAGCGGCGGGGGTATCCGGCTGGCCAATGATTGCAAATGCTTTGCCCTGTCCGAAGCGGTTGGCGGAGCGGGGGATGGATATCATACCGTATTCGGCCTGATCCTCGGCACAGGTCTTGGCGGCGGCGTCGTGGTCGATGGCGCATTGCTGCCCGGGCCAAATGTGCTGGCGGGCGAGGTCGGCCACGCTGCCCTGCCCGCCCCACTAGTGGCGCGGTACAATTTGCCGATTCTGCCCTGCGGCTGCGGCCGGCAGGGGTGCTTCGAGACCTACCTGTCCGGCACCGGGCTGGCACGGCTGGCCGAAACACTCATCGGGGCACACCAGACCGCACCCGAGGTTATGGCCGCTGCCGCGCAAGGTGATACCGACGCCAGCCATGTCTTCGAGGTCTGGCTGAACCTCGCCGGAGAGCTTCTGCACAGCCTGCAATTGCATATCGACCCGGATTGCATCGTGCTGGGCGGTGGCCTCAGCAAGATCGACGGGCTGGAACGTAACCTTGCCGACGCACTGGCCCGCGTCGCCCTGCCCGGCTTGCGTGCGCCCATTATCCGCAAACCGAAATTCGGCGACAGCAGCGGCACACGTGGTGCCGCGCTACTTGTGCGCCCCGATGCCTGAAACAGGACTGAACCCATGAGCTTTTTTGCCGACCTGAACGCACGCAACCGGGCTGGAGAGCCGGTCGCGATCCCCTCTGTCTGCTCGGCTCAACCGGACGTTCTGCGCGCCTCGCTGCTGATGGCACAAGATATGCAGCGCCCGGTTCTGGTTGAGGCAACCAGCAATCAGGTCAATCAATTCGGCGGCTATACCGGGATGAGGCCCGCGGATTTCATCCGCTTTGTAAATGAAATCGCGCAACAGGTCGGCACCGATCCCTCCTTGATACATTTCGGCGGCGATCACCTTGGGCCACAAGCGTGGCGCAGCGAAACCGCCAACAGTGCCATGGCCAAGGCCGAAGAGCTGATGCGCGCTTATGTGCAGGCAGGCTTTACCAAAATCCATCTCGATTGTTCCGAGGGCTGCGTCGGTGAATCTGCGCAGGTTGATGATCAGACCTCGGCGCAGCGCGCCGCCCATCTGGCCGCCATCTGCGAGGCTGCGGCCCCCAATCCCGAACGCCTCAGCTATGTGATTGGCACCGAAGTGCCGCCGCCCGGTGGGGCCCGAGCGGATGAAGAGGGTCAGGGGATCACCCCCACTGACCCTGCGCACGCTCGCAAGACGCTGCAAATCCATCGGGCGGCATTCGAGACCGCAGGCGTGGTGCAAGCATGGCCCCGTGTCATCGGGTTGGTGGTACAACCGGGTCTGGAATTCGCCCCCACCCATATCGACCACTTCGACCGCAGCGCGCCGGATCACTTGTCGCAGGCACTCTCGGACACGCCGCAAATTTGTTTCGAGGCCCACTCGACGGATTATCAATACCCCGAGGTCTATCCGAACCTCGCCGCCCGGCAATTCAGCGTCCTGAAAGTCGGGCCTGCCCTGACCTTTGCCTATCGTCAGGCCCTTTATGCGCTGGATCATCTGCACGGGCTACTGGCACAGGACGCCCCTAAGCTGATGCACCGAATGGAGCAGATCATGCTGGACCAGCCCGGGCACTGGCAGAAACACTATGTCGGGACCGCAGCCGAGCTGCATCTACAGCGGCATTTCGGCTATGCCGACCGCATCCGCTATTACTGGCCCGATCCAAAGGCCCAAACGGCTGTGTCTGACTTGTTCGCGGCGCTCGGCCCGGATTGCCCACCTGATCCGGTGTTGGAGCAGTGCTTTGCGCCACAGGTCATTGCGACGGCGGAACCCCTGCGGGCGAAAGGGGAAAACTGGGCCGATGCGCTTGTCCTTGCGCAGATCCAGCAAGCCCTGCGCCCCTATTTCTTCTGAGGGATGCCGGATGCGCTACCTCCTCCCCAAAGCTCTGTTCGACGGGCAAGACCTGCTGAACGATACCGCTTTGGCCTGCGAGGGGGATATTGTGACGGATATCGTGCCGCTCAACACGATCCCCACAGACGCGCCTGTCGAACGGACCAATGCTTTGATCACGCCGGGGTTGTTTGACGTTCAGGTCAATGGCGGGGGTGGCGTGATGCTCAACAACGCACCTACTCGCGAGGGCGTCCGCAGGATCGCGCAGGCGCATAATGCCGAAGGGACCGCGTTCCTGCTGCCAACAGTGATCACCGACCGCCCCGAGATCATGGAGCGCGCCGCGCAGGCGGTAGCCGATGAGCTGGGGAAAAATGGTGTTTTAGGTATTCACATCGAAGGGCCGCATATCAGCATGGCGCACAAAGGCACCCATAGCCCTGCGTACATCCGGCCCTTTGATGCCCGCACGATGGCGGTGGTGGAAGGACTGCGGCACAGGAGTGTCCCGGTACTTCTGACACTGGCCCCGGAAACCGTCGAACCCGGTCTCATCGCCCGGCTGACCCGCATCGGCGTCAACGTCTCGGCCGGGCATAGTGCGGCAACGGCGGATCAAACCCGGCGGGCACTTGCCGAGGGACTACGCTGTTTTACCCATCTGTTCAACGGGATGCCTCAGATGGCATCACGCGCGCCCATGATCACCGGGGCGGCGATCAACAGCGACGTTTGGTGCGGGATCATCGCCGACGGCCATCATGTCAGTGACGATATGATTGCCCTTGCAACACGCGCTAGACCCCTACCCAACCGCATGATCCTTGTATCAGATGCCATGTCCACCGTGGGTGGCCCGGATCATTTCGAATTGTACAGTGAGATAATCCGCGTCGACAGCGGACGGCTGGTCAACGCGCAAGGGTCTCTGGCCGGTGCGCATATCACACTTGCTGACTCGCTGCGACGGATGGTTCACACCGTTGGCGGCCCGACGGTGGATGCGATCAGGATGGCAAACGCGAACGCCTTTGAAATGATGCAGCTTAAATCCCCCAAAATAACAGGCAGCCGACTAGATAGTTTGGGACGGATCGCCGAGCCAGGTGTAAACCGGTTGCCCTAACCGCTTTCGGCTATTCAACCCGGTGCCATCGCAAAACTCTCTGAGAAACATTGCCTCAACTATCTGAATGAGCGGGTTCCAATCGCTTAAAACACTGCCGCACAAATGCCCGGGATGCATGAAGCTGGCCCCAGATAGTTTAGTCCAGAAAATCCCGTTCCAGTGCACGGCGCATGGCGTGTTTGTCCGGATTATGCCCGGTCCAAAGCTCGATCCCGATCCGGCCCTGTTCGATCAGCATATCCAGCCCGTCGATGACCTGACAGCCGATGCCTTGTGCCTGCTGCAGCAAGGGCGTCAGCGGCGGGTTAGGGATGACATCGATCACAAGGGTGGACGGGGACAGTGTCCCGGTATCCAGCGGCACCATCGCGCCCGCGTCTGGGTACATTCCAATGGAAGTCGCATTGATGAATATGTCGGTCCCTTCAGGCAACCGGACCTGCCCGTCCAGCGGCATGAAGCGCGCCGTTATCGTGCCCACTTGCTGCTGAACTGCATCCGACAACAGAGTCGCGACCAAGTCTTCGCCCCGGCTTATGTCCCGGTTAACCACGGTAATCTCGCTGACGCCGGCCAGGGCCAGTTCAACCGCAATGGCGCGCGCTGCACCGCCCGCGCCCAGAAGAACGACGTGCTGTCCCGTGGGCGAGGTAACTTCCCGCAGCGCCCGGACCAGACCGCGCCCGTCGGTGTTTTCCCCGATCAGGCGTTTGTCGCGCCGTATAACGCAATTCACTGCGCCGATCAGCGCCGCCGAAGGCGCGATTTCATCCAGATACTGCATGACAGCGATTTTGTGTGGCATTGTGCAGTTGAACCCGGCAAACCCCAGCGTGCGCAGGCCTCGGACGGCGTCGCTCAGACCTTCGGGCGTGACCTCCAGCGTCAGATAGCGCCAGCGCAGGTTGTGATGGTCAAAGGCGGCCTGCACCATCGGCTCGCTGGGGTTGTCCCAGACCGGCTGGCCGATAACGCCCACAAGGTCGGTCTTGTATTTCATGTCAGCCTCCGATCCGGGCAGAGCAGATCAAGTGCTGCGGCTGCGGGATTTGATGTAAGTGTCAAAGGCCACTGCCGCGACGATAATGATGCCAATCACGATCTGCTGCCAGAACGGCTTTACGTTCAGCATGACCAGACCGTTCAGCAGCACCCCGATCAGCAAAGCCCCCGCAGCGGTGCCCAGAACCGAGCCAATGCCGCCGAACAGGCTGGTGCCGCCGATGACTACGGATGCGATCACACGCAGCTCGAACCCGACCCCGGCCACCGCCTCGGCCGAGTTCAACCGCGCCGACAGGACAAAGCCCGCCAGACCTGCGCAGAAGCCGGTGATCGTATAGACGCTGGCAACGACAAAGCCGACATTGATCCCCGACAGGCGCGCAGCCTCGGGGTTGGCTCCAACGGCATAGATGCTGCGTCCATAGCGGGTGTAGTTCAGCACATACCACGCCAGCGCAGTGCCCATGACGAACAGGAAGACCGGAACCGGAATGCCGGCGATATCGCCCCTGCCCCACCAGCGATAGCCCGCGTCAAAGCCGCTTATCGGGCCGCCATCGCCGACCAGCAGGGTGATGCCGCGAAACAGCGACATGCCGCCCAGCGTCACCACAAAGGGCGGCACCTTGAACACCGTTGTGGTCACGCCCTGCAAGGCTCCGGCAAGCGTACCGACCGTAATCGAGGCCGCCAGCGCCCAGAACCACCAGACGGTTTCCTTGTCACCGCCACCCAGCGAGAAGGATTCAGTCTGCCCTCCGGTCACAATCGCCGCCCCCACAATGCCCGCCGCCGCAAGGGTCGAGCCCACAGACAGGTCGATCCCGGCGGTCAGGATCACGAAGGTCATTCCGATAGCCAGCAGACCAAAGATCGACACCTCGGTGAGGATATTGAAGATGTTGCGGGTCGACAGAAACCGTTCGTTATACGAGGTGAAGACTACCACCAGCAGGACCAAAAATATCAACGGGGCCAGTTTGGCCATCATTCCGGCCCAGTCAAAGCTTTGGCTTGCGGAGCTGTCCTTACCTTGGGATCCTGCGCTGACCGGGCTTTTTCCATCACTGCTCATATCTGTTCCTCTGCAAGGCCACGTGCGGGGCTTGCCTGTATCTGGGCGGGTGTCATGCTTTGCATCAAAACTTCCTCGGACGCGGTTTGCCGTGTAAATTCGCCGGTGATCCGGCCTTCGGACATGGTCAGGATACGGTCCGATACGGTCAGAATTTCGGGCAGTTCAGATGAAATCACGATGATCGCTGTGCCCTGATCAGCAAGGCCGAACAGGATGTCATGGACCTGCGCCTTGGATCGAACATCGATCCCGCGCGTCGGTTCATCGACGATCAGAATTTTCGGCGCTTTCGCCAGCCAGCGTGCAATCAGCGCCTTTTGCTGATTACCGCCCGACAGTTTGCCAATGGCCTGCCGCGCACCGGCCACCTTGATATCCAGCTTGTCACGGCTGTCTTCGAACAGGCGGGCCTCGGCCCCCAGATCCAATATACCAAACCGACCAGATAAGTGTTCCAAAGAGGCCATCGAAATGTTCTGGTTGACGGCCAAATCCAGAAAGCACCCCTGTTTTTTGCGATCTTCCGTCACCAGACCGATTCCCGCATTGATCGCCTGCCTGGGCGAGGTGATCTGCGCGGGCCTGCCTTCGACCAAAATCTCTCCGCTCAACCTGTCATCGGCTCCGAAGATCATGCGCACGGTTTCCGTCCGCCCTGCCCCGACCAGACCGGCAATGCCCAAAACCTCTCCGAAACGGGCTTTGAAAGACACGTTGTGGACGGTTGTGGCATTCGGATCGCGCAGGTTGGGAACACTGCAAAAATCGCGGACCTCCAGCGCGACTTCACCCGTTTGGGCGGTGTCCCGCCGGGCAAAGATATGGGAAAACTCACGCCCGACCATCGCATGTATCAAGCCATCTTCGTCAGTATTCACAACCGCGCCCGACCCCACCATGCAACCATCGCGCAGCACCGAATAGCGGTCGCAGACGCGGAACACCTCTTGCAGGCGATGGGTGACATAGACAACGCTGAGACCCTGCCGTTTTAATTCGTGCACAATCTCAAGCAGGCGGTCTACCTCGGACCCGCTGAGCGCGGCGGTGGGTTCGTCCATGATGATCAGCTTGGAATCAATCGACAGCGCCCGAGCGATTTCGACCATTTGCTGTTCAGCGACGCTCAGGCTGCTGACCAGCCGGGCGGGCGAGATGTCCAGTCCGATCCGGTCCAGCGCCTCACGAGCTTCGCGATGCATCTGCTTGTGACGGATCCCCAGAATGCCGCGCGGTTCGCGGCCCAGAAAAATGTTCTCGGCCACGGAAAGCGGCGGGATCAGACTGAATTCCTGATAAATTGTGACAACGCCCGCCTCGCGCGCCTCAAGCGGCGTGCCGACATTCAGCGGCGTTCCGTTCAGGGACATCGTGCCCCGATCTGCAGGCTGCGCACCGCTGAGGATTTTCAGAAGCGTTGATTTTCCCGCCCCGTTCTCACCAAGCAGGGCGTGGACTTCCGCCTGTCCGACCTCAAAATCGACCGTGTCCAGAGCGACCACGCCGGGGAAGGTCTTGGTCAACCCCGCGACCTTCAGAAGTGGCTGTGAATCGGTAGTTTGCACGGTGCGGCCCCTGGATGGCGGTCAGGACGATGCGGGCGAAACGCCCGCATCCCGGCGCGATCTTACTTGATTTCACCGAACCGTTCCGCCTCTTCAAGATTGTCGGCGCTGATCATGCGCGGGATGATCAGGTTCACAACCTCTTCGGGCCGTTCGCCACTGGTGACAAAGGCGTTCACGATCTGCACCGCAGTGCGCGATTGCAGGCCCGGGAACTGATCGACTGCGCCTGCCAGACCACCTTCGCGCACGGCCAACAGCGCCTCGGGGCCCGCGTCAAAGGCGATGATCTTGACCTGATCCTCTGCCCCCAAAGACCGCAATGCCTCAAGCGCGCCCAGACCCATTTCATCATTGGCGGCGACGATCACATCGGGCATCTCGGAGAGGCCGGTCAGGATGGCATTGGTCACGCTCAACCCTTGCTCGCGGCTCCAGTTTGCGGTCTGCTCGGCAACTATCTCGTACTTGTCGCTCAGCGGATCGAGCACATTGTGCAGGCCCTGATTGCGGTCAATGGCAGGGCTCGCACCAGGCTGGCCCTGAAGATTCACCACCCGTGCGCCGTCCGGGAATTGTTCGACCACCCATTGCCCCTGTGCCTCGCCCCCGGCGACGTTATCGGCGCCGACATGCGCCAGCAAGCCATCCACACCATCGACACGGCGGTCGATCGTCACGACCGGGATCCCTTCGTTCACCGCATCCTCGATCGCACCGGCAAGTGCGTTCACATCATTTGGGCTAATGATGATTCCATCTACCCCTTGCACGATCGCGTTTTCGACATCGGCCACCTGTTTAGGAGATTCATTGCGGCCATCGGCTTCGATGACCGAAATGTTTCCGATCTTCTGCGCTTCGTCGTTGATGCTGCTTTGCATGTGGACAAAGAACGGAAATTGCAGCGACGGCATCGAAGACATGATCGTCATGTCTTCGGCGAATGCAGGACTGGCAATTCCAATGCTCAGTGCGGCAGCGGCTATCATTCGCTTCATATCGGTGTATTTCATCTTTTACCTCCTGGGTCTGCCTCGGCTCTGACAACCGATGTGCAATGCTTTTTTGACTTTTGCACACAAAAGTAGTTTCTTCAAGTTTGACGTGAAGTGTGATTGAACAACGGGGCTCGATACGGCAACTGGTCGGAAAAGGAGGCAGCGGAGTGACCGACGGACGCACCTATCCAATGTATGCGCAAATCAGCGATCGGCTTGACGATGCAATCCGCACCGGACTTGTGCCGGGCAGCACTGTATTGACGGAATCCATCATTGCCGATCACTTCGAGGTCAGCCGTCAAACAGCGCGAAATGCGCTGCAAGCGTTGCAGGCAACCGGTCAAATCCATGCCCGCGAGGGCAAGCGCGGCTTCACCGTTGCGACACAGAAACCGGCGCTGCCCCGATCTCCCGACCAGGTTGGCAACCCGCTGGCCGATATTGAAAAACTGGCCCCCACGATCAAATGGATCGAACGGTATGACGCCATCAAATTCGAGTTGCTGGCACTTGCCAGTGCTGGCGAATGCCGCATCGTGCCGTCAAAGCTGGCCGAATGCCACGACATCAGCCGAACCGTATTGCGGGACATTCAGGTGCGGCTGATCGAGGATAACATCATGCGGCTGGACGGGCAGAAATGGGTGCTGAACCGCTTTGACGCGCGTGCCGTCGCAGAACAGTTTCAGGTCCGCATACTGCTTGAGCCACACGCCCTGCACGAAGGCTTTGACCGGATCGATCTGGGGTTTGTCAAAGACTGCCTTAATCGCCTTGAGGCAGCACGCCAGCGGAGCGCCTTGCTAAATTCTCAACGGCTGGAACAGCTTGAAGTCGACCTTCATGACCGCTTGCTGTCGCGTTGTGAAAACGAGTTCTTGATGACCATCCTGCGCCGCAGCCGGCTGGTGCATGTCTTCAACAGCCTTTACTTTCCCCGCTACAGTTCTCGGCACCTGTTCGCGGACGAACACGCCGAAGTTTTCGGCGCAGTGCTTGCGGGAGATCGGCAAGGTGCCTGCTTGGCACTGGTGCGGCATCTGGAAAACTCCTCGCAAAAAACACAGGAACGCCTGCAACGTTTCAAAGAGAAAAACGCGGATCTCGACTACCCCTATGTGCGGCTTAGCAGAGAGAGGTAGGCCCGGTGAACCGACTACATGATTTCAACGATCGGCGAGGGAACGCAGCTGTGAACACTCAACCCCCACACCCCGGATTCCCGAGGCTGACCCGAGGCACCATTGACAGGGCGCCGATTGCTGTTCAACACCTCGTTATCTAACCAGCAACAAACGTTTATATGACCCTTCTGCGCGCTATAAATCACCGACAACGTAGGTAGGTCCCATCCTTCGCGATGTCATGAATACCTTGTCAATTCATCTTAAAGGACAGCTCACTATGGCTAGAAGCTCCTATGCGCCCTACGCGGGCCGATATGAAGACATGATCTATTCCTATTGCGGGACCAGCGGGCTGAAGCTGCCCGCAATCTCATTGGGGCTCTGGCATAACTTCGGCGCGGACAGGCCCCATAGCCTCAAGCAAGACCTGTGCCGGACAGCCTTTGACCTTGGAATTACGCATTTTGATCTGGCCAATAATTATGGCCCCCCTCCGGGCAGTGCCGAAGAGGCCTTTGGGAAAATCCTGAAAACAGATTTTGCGGGGTATCGGGATGAGCTGATTATCTCATCCAAGGCGGGTTATGACATGTGGCCGGGACCCTACGGAGAATGGGGTAGTCGCAAATATCTGATTGCGTCATGTGATCAAAGTCTGAAACGGATGGGCGTGGACTATGTCGACATCTTCTATTCGCATCGGTTTGACCCCAATACGCCGCTGGAAGAAACCATGGGCGCGCTGGATCAGATCGTGCGGTCCGGCAAGGCGCTTTATGTCGGGATTTCGTCCTACAATTCGCGACGCACGCGTGAGGCGGCTACCATCCTCAAGGAGCTGGGGACACCCTGTATCATTCATCAGCCCAGCTACAACATGATCAACCGCTGGATTGAGACGGACGGGCTGAAAGATACGCTGAAAGAGCTTGGCATCGGCTCCATTGCATTCACCCCGCTGGCACAGGGAATGTTAACCCGGAAGTATCTGAACGGCATCCCTCAGGATAGTCGGGCGGCAGATGACAAGTCGCTGAATCCGGGCTTGCTGACCGACAAAACCATCAAAAACCTGCGCAGTCTGGATGCCATCGCGCAACGCCGAGGGCAAACTTTGGCCCAGATGGCGTTAGCGTGGGTGCTGCGCGACGGCGGAATCACCACGGCACTGATCGGAGCTTCCAGGTCAGAACAGATCATCGAGTGCGTGGGGGCCCTAAAGAACACTGAGTTTACTCCCGACGAATTGGCTGAGATCGACCTCTATTCCGCCAATGGAGACGTCAATCTGTGGTCGCAATCCTCTAACGCGTGATCCGATTTGAACAAGGAACTGAGCATGACCAAACCTGTTATCGGTTTTATCGGTGTCGGCCTGATGGGGCACGGCATGGCAAAGAATATCGTACAGAAGAGTTATCCGCTGGTTGTGATGGGTCACCGCAACCGTGCGCCGGTCGATGATTTGCTGCAGCGTGGTGCGACCGAAGCCAACACAGCCAGGGACCTGGCTGCCAAGTGCGACATCATCCACCTTTGCGTCTCGGGTAGTCCTCAGGTGGAACAGATTGTGCGCGGCCCCCAGGGGATTCTGGCCTCGGGCAAGAAGGGCGTGATCGTTATTGATTGCTCGACTTCTGATCCGGTCTCAACCCTGCAACTGGCTGCCGAACTGCGTGCGGCGGGTATGGATCTGGCCGACGCACCGCTGGCAAAAACTCCGGTCGAGGCCGAGGCGGGCACACTGGACACAATGGTCGGTGCAACGCCAGAGACCTTCGAAAAGATCAAACCGGTTCTGGATTGCTGGTCCGAACTGGCCGTACATCTGGGCGAGGTCGGTTTGGGGCACAAGATGAAGCTGATCAACAACTTCATCTCACTGGGATATGCGGCGCTCTATTCCGAGGCGCTGGCGATTGCCGAAAAAACGGGCCTGACTGTCGATCAGGTAGATTCCATCATCCGCCCCGGTCGTCTGTCCAACGGGTTCTACGAGACCTTCATGAAATGGACGCTGGAGAGGGACGAAAATGCTCACAGGTTCAGCATAACGAATGCCCACAAGGACATGCGATATCTGACCAACCTTGCCAACAGTGTCGGGGCCCTCAACCCGGTGCAGGCGGATGTGCGAAACGCATTCGCAGCGATGGATGCTGCAGGCCAAGGAGAGCGTTACCTGCCAATGCTGGCGGATTTCATCGCGCAAATGAACGGGCTGGACAGAGGCGGATAGCCCCCGCATCTGTATTACTATCAGGGGTTTGCGCCCGACAGTTTTTACTGAAATTTGAGGAGCGCTTCGTCGATTATCACGAGCTTTCGAGCGAATGTTTTACTGATGACATTGTGTGGCTTTTCCAACCGGGTTGGCACACAGGGCATTCAGGCGGTGATCGCCGAATTGCTGCGACAGGGCGGCGTCTTCGCCCGCCCGGTATGATTTCTATTTCAGCTTTCGGCCTCAGCGCTCTTGGCCATGTCTCTCATCCATCTCTGCGATCAATTTGCGAAAATATCATGCGAAAAACAAAATCCGCACGCCGTTCCCGCCGCTATTCGAAACTGACGAATAGAGAGAGAGCTTTGCGACTATTACTTTACCTGTCTGTTTCTTGCGGACCACTTCAATTGGGGGAGGATCGCACCTCCCGCGTCATGAAATTTTCAATTCTAAAGTCGAAACGGCGAGCGTTGAGAGATCTAATTAGATGGGTATTGATAGCTGAATAATCTTGGCTGGCTCGACATCTGAAATCGCAACCTTCAATCTGGGCCGATCCAAGGCCTGCCTCCTCGGTCCCGATGTTATTGCGCAGATCGGCAAGCTTAAATTTGCCATCGCCCGGTTACCGGAGGATTTTGCCGCGCCCGAGCCCGTCATCCGGGTGTTGATCGCGAAATCGGCCCATCGGGCGATCTCTCCAAGTCCAAGGGTGATGGATTTGCCGGGCGGCATAAATCAACAATCTATCCAGGTCGACAGTTGCCGACATCAATCCTGTCTTGCACTTTTCGACCCGTTGGGCGACTTGAGGATATGGAAGATTTGAACTGTCCGAATTGCGGGGCAAACTGCCCAATATTAATGAAGCATATTAAAGTAGCGACCTGCCCCTCCTGCGGGACAACGTTGATGCTGCGGGGCGCGCAGATTACCTCGGCGGGCGAACAGGGTGAGATGCATGATGCGCCGCTTTTGTTCGGCTTGGGGGATCGTGTCGATTTGGGAAGGACATCCACAACCATTCTGGGTCATGCGCGCTACTCCTATGGGCGCGGATTCTGGGATGAGTTCTGCGGCATCGATGCGATGGGTGAAACCTGCTGGATTTCCGTTGACGAGGGCGACGTCGTGCGGCAGATGCGTTTGCGGGGCGACGCGGCACCAAGGTTCACACCTCCGTTCAAACCCGGCGAAACACTGCAATTCGATGCGTCCGAATTTACCGTCACCGAGGTTGAAATGGCGGAATGCATCGCTCTGCGCGGTCAGTTCGATGAGATCCTTCAGGTCGGCGAAACCCATACCTTCGTCAATGCCTCTGCCGGGGATGAGGCGTTGCTGTCCGGTGAATTCTGGGGCGAAAACGTGCTGTGGTTCTTTGGCCGCTGGTACGACCCGTTCACCGTGAAGGTCGAGCGCCAGTCATGACCCGGAATTCCGACCTGCTAGCAATCAATTGTACCAGCTGCGGGGCCGGGCTTGATGTCTTGGGCGGCGGCAGGGTGGTTGTGCAAATCTGCCCCTATTGCGGAGCAGAGCTTGACGCGCAGGACAATTACCGCACGCTGCGCCGGTTCAAGGATCAAACGCGCCCGTATACGCCTTTTTCGCTCGGGATGCGCGGCACCCTGTTTGGGGCCGAGTTCACCATCATTGGCCTGATCGAGCATACCGAACGTTGGGGCGGACGGCTTTACACCTGGATCGATCATCAGCTCTATTCTGCGACCCATGGCTATGCCTGGCTGACCCTTGAGTCCGGGCATCTGACGTTTTCCCGTCGCTATCGCGGACCGGGCTGGATATCCGAGCGATGGGTCGAGAAAGCGGAACACCCCCCATCCGTCACCACCAATGACGGCAGATATCAGTATTATGAGACAACCACCAGCTCGATCACTTATGTCGAGGGCGAGTTCACCTGGCATCCGGAGCGAGGTGCGCAAACCACAACGGTTTCGGCCATGTCCGATACAGCAATGCTTGGATTTTCGACCACCGGATCCGAGCGTGAGACCTATCGCTCAGTCTATGTCCCGAAAGAACAGGCCGAGGCCGCCTTTGGCATTTCGCTGGACCTGAAACCTTACCGCGTGCATCCGCTGCAGCCATTTGTGGCCGGTCCCAATTTCAACTTCCTGCTGAATGCATCGCTGGTATTTGCGCTGATTTGTTTGCTGATGGCATTTGGGCTGAGCCAGCGCTCCGGCCAGGCTGTCCTGCAAAAACAGACCTTCAGACCGGACGAGCTACCGGTTGAAATCATCATTCCGCTGACCGCCGACAGTCAGCTCACGCAAATCGCATTTGAGGGAAATGTCAGAAACAGTTGGGCCTATCTGGACCTTGAACTGCTTGACCCGGATAGGGAACCTGTTTTTCTTGCGGGCCGCACGGTCGAGGCTTACTCGGGCCGCGATGCCGATGGGGCATGGCGCGAAGGAAACGGAAGGGCAAGCCTGCGCTTTCGGCCAGCGAAAACCGGGGACTACACACTGTCGCTTGATGTTCCGGAACAGGGCATCTGGAGAGGGCTGGGTGCCCGCAACATCCCGGACCGCCCCTTCACGCGAATGATGGTTGAGGTGCGCTCGCATCTGTCCAGCGGGTTTTGGGCGCTTGTTCTGGCTGGGGTATTCGGGCTGTTGTTCCTGTATCAATTCGGGCGTAAGTGGCTGCATCAAAAGGCCCGATGGTCGGGCACGGACTGGGTGGACGAGGACTGACATGACACTGTTCAGGATTGTTTTCATTGTCATCTCGGTCACGGCGGTTGCGGCAACGGGCTATGTTGCCTGGCAGGGATACGGTGCTGAAAGCCGCGATCTGGACACCTCGGTTCGGGTGGGCAGCGGCGGCGGCGGATACTATCGGTCAGATCGAGTTAAATAGAGAGGAATCAATGGATTACATAGCGGCAATTCAAATTGCAGAGATTATTAGCACCATCTTTTACACCTTTCTGGGCGTCACGTTGATGTGGGTGGTCTGGAAGGTGATCGACTGGATGACACCGTTTTCCGTCGTGCATGAGATTGAAAAGGATCAGAACGTTGCTCTGGCGATCCTGATCGGGCTGTTGTTTGTGGCTGTGGCCATCATCATCGCCGCTGTCATCCTGTCATGACCCAGACCCGTGCGGTCGAGGCACGCGCTGCGTGGCTGCTGACCGCGACGTTTCTGGTGGCGGTTGCTGGTCTGATCTACGAGCTGATCGCGGCCACACTGTCCAGCTACCTGTTGGGGGATTCCGTGCGCCAATTCTCGCTGGTGATCGGAATCTTTCTGTCGGCAATGGGGGTCGGGGCGTGGCTGTCGCGCTTTGTTGGTGACGCGTTTTCAGGCTTTGTCTGGGCGCAGATTCTGCTGGGGATTGTTGGCGGATTTATGGCCCCGGTGCTGTTTCTGAACTACGCCTGGATGGGGCAAGTAGCCTTGCCGCTATATGCTGCGCTGATCGCAATCGGTATCCTCTCGGGGATGGAGATTCCGTTGATTGCACGCGTGCTGGAACAGATCGGGGCGCTGAAATTCCGGTTCGAAAACGTGCTGAGCGTCGACTATGTCGGCGCTCTGGTCGCTTCACTGGCCTTTCCGTTACTGGTGATCCCGTATCTGGGCCTGATGTCGGCCAGCCTTGCCTTCGGTGCATTGAACCTTGCGGTGGCCGGATTCTCGCTGGTGGTGTTTCGCGAATGGGCGACCAGAATGCAGGTGGCGGTTTGGGCGCTGGCCTTTATTCTGACCCTCGGCGCGCTATGGCAGTCCGAACGTCTGGTCTCGGTCGCCGAGGCCGAGCTGTTCGAAGACGATATCGTTCTGGCCGAGGCGACGCCTTATCAGCAGATCACCGTGACCCGCTATCGCGACAGGGTTCGCCTGTTTCTGGATCACTCCATCCAGTTCGACACACTGGATGAACATCGCTATCACGAGCCTTTGGTGCATCCGGCGATGGCGCTGGCCCCGCGCCGCGCCAACATTCTGATCCTTGGCGGGGGCGATGGCATGGCCGCGCGCGAGGTGCTGAAATATCCTCAGGTCGAAGCCGTAACGCTCGTTGATCTGGACCCGCGTGTGACCCAGCTGTTTCGTGATCATGCCGACCTGTCTGCACTGAATAACAATGCGCTGCGCGATCCGCGCGTGATGATTGTCAATGAAGATGCATGGAAATTCCTTGAACGAGACCGACAGGTTTATGACGTCGCAATCATCGACCTGCCCGATCCCAAATCGGTGGTGCTGTCGCGGCTTTATACTCGGCAGTTCTACGGTTTGCTGGCCGAACGTCTGACCGGGCAAGGGCTCTTCGTGACCCAGGCAGGGTCACCGTTCTTTGCTCGGGAGGCTTTCTGGTCAGTGGTCGAGACCATTGAGGCAAGCCGCAATCCGCAGCGTCCGGCACAGGGGCTTTCGGCGCGACCCTATCACAGCTATGTGCCCAGCTTTGGGGAATGGGGGTTCGTATTGGCCTCGTTGGAGCCTCTGTCGGATCGGGATATCGTGCTACCCGATGGTTTGCGTTATCTGAACCCCGAGGTCTGGCGCGCCGCACAAACGTTTGGCACGGATACAGATCGGGTCGATGCGCAGCCCAACACGCTGCAATCACACGCGTTGATCGGGTACTATTTGGACGGCTGGGACTATTGGTTCCGCTAAACCGCGTTTGACCTGGGTCACTTTGATCCGTGCGGGATTCAGGCTGCCCTTCAGACTGGCTGCGGCGCGCTCGGGGCGCGCGTTGCCGCACATGAAGATGTCGATAGCGGCATAGCCCTGTTCAGGCCATGTGTGGATCGAAATGTGAGACTCGGCCAGCAACAGCACGCCGGTCACTCCGCCGTGCCCACCGAATGTGTGAAAGCTGCCCGATAAAATAGTCGCGCCCGCCGCCTGCGCAGCGTCTCGCAATGCGCGTTCGATCCGCGGCGTGTCAGTAAGACCTTCGCCGCCGTAATGGTCGATCAGAATATGTGTGCCTGTAGTAAAGGGGCCAGCGATCATACATGGGATGTATCGGTAAGGGGCGCGATTTGAAAGGCCGCTTTTGCGCGAAATAAGAGCGCTCTGGCAAGGCTATACTTTACCTGCCGCATTGCGCATAACAACGGTATGTCGGTTATCGAATATGTCTACTCGGCCCATTCCGCTTTTGCCTATCTCGGATCGGCAGAGCTGCAGCGGATTTGCGCTGAGCATGATGTGAAATTGGTGCATAGACCGATCTTGCTGTCACCGGTGGTCGAGGCGCAGGGAAGCCAGCCCTTTCATGCGCGGACCCAGGCGCATGTCGACTATTTCTTCGGGCGCGAGATTGAACGATGGGCTCAATATCGCGGCGTTCCGGTTATCCGGCACCGGCCTACATTTCATGATGCGGATTATAGCCTGGCTTCGGGTCTGATCGTTGCACTCGGCGAGACCGGTCCCGACCCGAACGCCATGGCGCATCGACTGCTTGAGGCGCATTGGCGCGAAGACGCGGATTTGTCCGACAGGGAAACACTGGCGGCAATCACAGCCGAACTGGGCCACGACGCGAATACACTGCTAGAGCAGGCCGGGTCAGATATGGTTCAGCGACAGCTGTCCGCGAATTCGGACTGGGCCCGCGCCCAGAACGTATTCGGGTCCCCCACCTATATCGTGAATGGAGATCCGTTCTACGGTCAGGATCATCTGGAACTGGTGAAACACGCCCTTGTACAGCCGTTCACACCATCGACCTGGGTGAATCCTCGGGTACATTGACACAACGGACAAACACCCTCGGCACCTGAGGCACCGGAGACGGATGATACTAATCTAACCCGCCCTTAGACATGTGGTGTTGGACGGAATCCACAGGCGCTCGGCCGCGCTCGAACATGCCATAGTCCCGCACGACTTCAGCGACCCGCAACCGATAGGTCTGAAAAATCCCCGAACGTCCCCGGGATTGCGCAACACGGTGCTGTTCCAGCTTTCGCCATTCGGCAATCGCTGCTTCATCGCGCCAGAAAGAAAGCGATAGAATGTTCCCTTCATGGCTCAGAGATTGAAACCTCTCGATTGAGATAAACCCGTCGATCCCCTCCAAAAGAGGTCGCAACTGGTCCGCGATATCAAGATACCTTTGTTTCTGACCGCACACCGGCTGCAGTTCGAAAATGACCGCAATCATTCCGCTGGACCGTGCGGCGCTGAGACGCGTTTGAGAAAGGTTCTGTCTTCGCGCAGCAGAAACTTCTCTTTCTGCGCAAATTCATAGTTCTCCTTGCCCAGCGGGTCGTTTGTCAGCCTTTCACGATAGGCCTCGTACCCGGCCAGCGAAGGGATATTGTAGATTCCGTAGGCCAATGTGCTCGATCCTTCATGCGGCGCGTAATAGCCAAGCAGGTCGGCGCCACAGCGCGGAATGGCCTGGCCCCAGTTGCGGGCATATTGTGCAAACTGTTCTTTTTTCGTTGGATCGATGTGATATCGGATGACACAGGTCAGCATGGCGTTCCTCTTTCGTGAATTACCAATGCTCTAGCGCATTGTCAGTCGGCAATGCTTCGATTAACATCGAACTATGAAAGATGGCCCTGACATAGCCCGCATCGCTGCATTGATCGGAGATCCCGCCCGCGCCAACATGCTGGCTGCATTGATGAGCGGCAAAGCCCTGACTGCGACCGAACTATCCCACGAGGCAGGCATAACCCTGCAAACTGCAAGTTCGCATTTGTCGAAGCTGGACGAAGGCGGCTTGCTGATGCCGCGCAAGCAAGGGCGACACAAATACTTTTCTCTTTCAAATGATGACGTGGCCCATGTTCTTGAGGCGTTGATGGGGCTTGCTGCCGGCTCGGGGCATTTGCGAACCCGAACCGGACCTCGTGACGAGGCGCTTCGAAAGGCGCGCGTGTGCTATAACCACCTTGCCGGTGACATGGGCATTCGGATGTATGACAGCTTTCTGCGTCAGGGTTTTCTTGAGGTCAGGAGCGAAGGCCTTGCGTTAACGAAAACGGGGGCGAAGTTTGTTGGCGACTTCGGAATTGACCTGGAAGTACTGCAGGCAAAAAGGTCTCCTCTCTGCCGCGAGTGTCTGGATTGGAGCGAGCGTCGGTCACATCTTGCAGGTAGCCTTGGGCGGGCTTTGCTGACGCGGATGGAGCACCTGGGATGGGCAAAACGTGTTCCAAAGGGCCGGATTGTGCGTTTTACCAAGGCCGGACAGTCAGAATTCGACGCTGCATTTCAGCTTTAGAATCCAGAGCCAATCAATAAGTGTTACGAGCGCGACGAGCCTGGAAACAGGGGTTAAAGCCAGTTCCAGCCCGATGTTTGCGACCCAGCCATGTTTGGGGCAGACTAAGGCATGGGGGGTGATGTTTTGAGTGCAGACAGTAATGATCGCTGGTGGCTATTGGGGGCGATGGGCGCAATCCTTGGCGTCATATTGCTGGATGAGACAGCCGTGGGCGTTGCCCTTCCAACCATACGCACCGAGCTTGGACTGTCCGAGATTGCCGCACATTGGGTAGTTAATGTTTACCTTCTGACGCTGGCTTGCCTGGCGGGTGCCGCAGGCCGGGTTGGCGACATCATCGGCATTCGGGTTCTGCTGATGACCGGGCTTGCAATATTCGGGATATCCTCGATTGTTGCGGGTTTTTCGCCAAATGGGCTGGCCCTGTTGCTCGCGAGGGGTGTTCAGGGCGTCGGAGCCGCCGCCATTTTTCCGTTGTCCCTGACGCTTATCGCGTTGTCTTTCGGAGAAGCCGAGCGCGGCAAGGCGTTGGGCATCTATGGTGCGATTGGTACCTGTTTTCTGGCAGCAGGTCCGTTGGTCGGTGGAGCGCTGACCGCTGGTTTATCGTGGCGGTGGATATTCTGGATCAATCCGCTTGTTGTCATCTGCGTCGGCTACGCCGTCTGGAAACTCTGGCGTGATCCGCCGCGGCAAACTGAAACGCGTTTTGATCTGACAGGGATGATGCTTTTGGTCTGCGGACTCTCGTTGTCGGTCTACGGCATTATGCAGGGGCCCGAGATCGGTTGGCTAAGCGGAAACGTTCTTGCTGCGCTGGTCCTTGGGATTTCTGCGCTGGTCGTGTTTGTCTATTTCGAAGATCGGCGTGAGAATGCCCTTCTGGCCGTCGCGCTGTTTCGGGATTCGACTTTCACGGCCTCGAATCTGATTGTCGGTACGGCCCAGTATGCCAAGATCGCGACCTTTGTATTCGGTTCAATGTACTTGCAAACGGTCAAGGGCTGGGGTCCGTTCTGGGCAGGGTTGTCCCTGCTTCCGGCGGTTGTGCCCACAACTCTGGCCGCGCCGATTGCAGGCAAGTTGTCGGACCAAAGGGGAACCCGATGGCCTGCCTTGTTGGGCCTTATGCTGATCACCGGGGGACTGAGCCTAATCGCGGTCGGGATGATGGTCCAGATCACAGCCGTGATATTGATCGGATTTATGTCATTCGGCGCGGCCGTATCGTTGATGTTTGTGCCGTCCCAGCGCGCCGTCACCATGTCAGTTCCCCCTCATATGCAGGGGCAGGCAGGCGGGATCGTGCTATCGACCCAGCTGATAGGGGGCACTTTGGGCATGGCGGTTTGCAGCACGATGCTGTCAGTAACCTCGTCTCATGCGGCAGTATTCTGGGTTGCGGCGGCTGTTTCCCTGCTGGTTCTATGCTATTCATACCGAGCCATCGAACGTGTACCGGGAACCTCTTTCCGGACCTGATGCGGTGCAACCGCGCAGGCGGTGGATCCGTTCGTCTATTCGCTGCAACATTGACAGGTTCCAGCAAGCTGATGCTGTTATCATGACAACAGGCACCACCCCGGGGAGAAGACAATGCAGGACGTCGCGGATCAGTCCGCAGGCTATGATGGTCGCATTCTGATATGTGACGACGACATCGAGTTTGCCCAACATATCTGCGCTTTTCTGACCGACAAGGGATACCATATCGACCATGCGCCGGATGTCCCGGCGGCGCGGCTGATGATGGCGGATGAGACCTATAGCCTGTTTCTGCTGGACCTCGTGATGCCGGGAACAAGCGGGAAGGTCTTGTGCCACGAGATCGCCTCGCGCATCGATGCAGGCATTATAATGATCAGTTCCATCGACGACGATGCCGAGCGAATTTCGCTGCTTGAGCTGGGCGCGGACGACTACATCGTCAAGCCATTCAACGAGTTCGAGCTGTTGGCCCGCGTCCGTGCAGTGCTGCGGCGACGCAACAGCGGAACGCAGGGCAGTTCCCGCGTCACCCGGTTCGGTGGGTGGGAGCTTGTCGAAAATGAGAGGCATCTCAAAGGGGATGACGGACGGCTCATTACGCTCACCTCAAGCGAAGTGCGCGTCATGCGGTTCTTTGCGGAAAACCCCGATGTGCTGTGCACGCGCGAGGACCTTTTGGCCGTCGCCCGGACCCGGCAACATGCAGGTGCAGGGGACCGCAGCGTTGATGCCCTGATCAAGCGCCTGCGGTCGAAGGTCGAGAGCGACCCATCAAACCCGGCCTTTATTCGCACCGTCTGGGGGCAGGGTTACATCTTTCGTCCGGGCTAGATTGCTTTGCGTCTGATTTGAATCAGATAAATCGCAAAACGCTTTAGGCCCCCGTATCGAGCGGCAGAAATACGGTGGCGCGCAAACCTCCGCCCTGACGATTTTCAAGGCTGACGGTGCCGCCCTGATCAAGAACAATCGCCCGCACAATGGCAAGGCCGAGACCGGTACCGGGCTTGGTGGCCCCGAGCCTTTGAAAGGGCTCGAAGGCGGTCTCAAGCTGCTCGGCAGGGATGCCCGGCCCTTCATCGTCGATGTGAATGGCGGCCATATGGTCTGATCTGCCCAAGATCACATTTGTCCGTCCACCAAACTTGACCGCGTTCTCCAGAAGATTCCGAAGCACGCGGGTCAACGCATTGTGACGACCCTTGACCACGGCAGGCTGTTCGATGGTGCAAGTCACATCACGACCAGCCTCAACCTGTTCCTCGACCAACGCTTCGATCAGCGAAGGCAAATCCAGCCGCGCAAGCTCTCCGTCGTGATGGGTTTCACGGTTGAGGTTGGTGACGGAATTCACGATCCCGCTAATGGTCTCCAGCCGCGCAAGCAGTTGTTCTTTGGCGTCCGAGGCGTCGAGTTTATCGATGGCATCCTGCATCCGGGCAATCGGCCCGTTCAGATCATGGCCCAGACTGCGCAGCAAAGTGGTCTTGTATTCCAGCGCCAGAACGATCCTGGCCTCCATACGATTGAACGCAACGATCGTTTGGCGGATATCAATCGCCCCCGTCTCAACTAGCGGTCCAACCTCCTCACCCCGTCCAATCAGTTCGGCATTGACGGCCATGGCGCTCAGGGGGCGCATCACTTTCTGGATCAGAAACGCAAGCGCGCACAGCAGGATCAGGGCAACCAGACTGTCAATCGAGCCGACAACGACCAACGGCGCGATACTTTTGGTTTTCAGCAGCATATAGCAGTTCAGCCATTCCGGATCATCCTTGAGCCGGACCGAGAAAACGCTGATCAAAAATGCATCAACACTTTCAGCCTCCAGCGGCGCGCCCGAATGGCTTTTGAACAGTTGCAATAGCGCACTTTGATCGTGTCTGGCGTCAACGACCACGTCCGCTACGGACAGGTCTTCAACGGCAATCCCCCGGTGCTCCAACCGCGCCGTCAGCCAGTCCGCCAGGTTCGGGCGGTGGCGGCCCCCTGTCAGTGAAGCCGCCGCATCCTGCGTGCCGATCCTGACGCTCCATTCTGCGGGAAAGAAGCCAAGCGCGGCCTCTTCGCGACTGTCTGGCGGCACACTGGCCAGGGTTGAAACGACCTGAGCCAGAAAGGCATCGCCACGGTTTCGGATCTCTTCAGCGCGAGAATTGCGGATCTGAACTACGTCCGTGACGACCGAAAATACGCCAACAATCGTCCAGCTGACCAGCACTATACTCATAACCTGAGTTCGAAGTGTCAGATCATCCCAACGCATCGCGATTATGCTCCGTGTCCCATCCCGTTACCTTAAACGCTAGTTCAATTGTGGCCGCTTTCCCAAGCGGAAATTGCGCCTGCAATGTCGCCACTGATGCGACGGAGTTTCGCCTCTCGGCGCTGCGCCGCCCGGCACACGATTCCACCGACGTAACGAACCATCGGCCGAATTGGTCAATTGAATCAAAGTGTGACAGAGCCTTGGGGCATCGCTGGCGGGCCTCCAAGTATCACCCACAGAGTTTTATCAGGAGCCAGTTATGACGACGCATTCATCCGTTCATCCACACCTCGCCGAAGCCCGGCGCGCACTGCGGGGTAATTTGATTGCCATCGGTGTCTTCAGCGGTGTCGTGAACCTTTTGATGCTGACAGGACCAATTTTCATGCTTCAGATCTATGATCGCGTCATGTCCAGCCAGAGCGTGAATACGCTTATCGCGCTTAGCGCACTTGTTGCCGGTCTCTACCTCTTTATGGCGCTGATTGACGGTGCGCGGACTCGTGTGCTTGTTGCCATGGGGCACCGGTTTGAACAAAAGCTCACGCGAACGGCGTTTGATTGCACGTTGTCGGAACCATCGCGCAACCGACCGATTGGCAACCCCGCAGCGGCAATTCAGGATGTCGAGAAAATCCGCGGTTTCCTGTCGGGACAAGGGGCCGGAGCCCTTTTCGATCTGCCGTGGATACCGGTCTATCTGGGGCTGGTTTTTGCCATGCATATGTGGCTGGGCATGGTGGGCGTTGTGGGTGCACTGGCGCTGATCGCCATTGCCATCGTGACTGACATCAAAGTGCGCGCTGCGGCCTGTGTTCAATCCAAACACGCGGGCAAACGCACCCGTCTGGCCGAAGCAAGCCGTCGCAACGCCGAGATGATCCGCGCCATGGGTATGCAGTCCAATCTGGGCAGGACCTGGCAGGATGTAAACGACCTGCATCTTGGTGCCAGCGCAAAGGCGGCGACCACGGTTGGTGTCTCGGGCAGCTTCACCAAGGTGTTCCGTCTGGCGTTGCAATCTGCGGTTCTCGCAGTCGCGGCCTATCTTGCCATTCACGGGCACATCTCGGCAGGCTCAATTGTTGCGGCCTCGGTCATCATGTCCCGTGGCTTGCAACCCATTGAGACCCTCGTTGGCAGCTGGCGCAGTCTGGTGGCGGCCCGGCAGGCCTGGGCTCAGCTGAAACAAACCCTGTCCGACGATGAAACGGATCACCGTATCTCCATGCCCAAGGCCAGCAAGTCGCTGACCGTCGACGGGCTGATCGCCGCGCCGCCCATGGCAACCACCGCCGTTCTCAAAGGTGTCGGTTTCGACATCAACGCGGGCGAAGCGCTGGCCGTGATCGGCTCGACCGGCAGTGGTAAATCGACACTCGCGCGCACTCTGGCCGGCGCGTGGTCGGCGGCCAAGGGCAGCATCAGCCTCGATGGTGTTCCCATAGATCAATACTTGCCGCAAGAACTGGGCCCCCAGATCGGGTTCCTGCCGCAGGATGTCGAACTTTTCGACGGCACCATTGCCCAGAACATCGCTCGCTTCGACCCCGAGGCGCACGACGAGATGGTGATTGCCGCCGCCAAGGCTGCCGGTGTCCATGAACTGATCGCCAGTTTCAAGGACGGGTATGCCACCGATGTCGGTGAACGCGGCGCGGCGCTGTCCGGCGGTCAGCGTCAGCGCATCGCCCTTGCCCGTGCGCTCTACGGCGATCCGTTTCTGGTGGTTCTGGACGAGCCGAACTCGAACCTGGATGCCGTTGGCGAGGCGGCGCTGAACCATGCTATTCTTGCCGCCAAGGCGCGCGGAGCGATTGTGATTGTCATCGCCCATCGCGCGAGTGTGCTGGGCTCGGTCGACAAGATCCTGATCATGGAAGACGGTCGCGCCGCAGATTTCGGCCCCCGCGCAGATGTGATGGAGCGGTTGCGCCAACGCAATCAGGCCGCCGCTGCAACGTCGACCAATCCAAGGCCCGTCGAACAAACCCAGCAAATCAATACCGCAGAGGCCGCGCCTGCCGCCGCAGGCTGATCACGGCCTGTACTACAAATCGAATGATTGGAGGAAGTCATGCTTACTCAAGAGAATTCCAACAAACCGACCGAAGGCTTTACCGACCGGTCAGCCCGATCCATCGGCTTTGGTCTGGCCGCTATCGCGGCGCTTACCATTGGCTTTGGTGGCTGGGCCATGAATGCCCGCATGTCCGGGGCAGTGGTGACAGCCGGTAACGTGGTGGTCTCGTCCGACCTGAGAACCGTGCAACACCCTGACGGAGGCATCGTCGGTGATATTCACGTCAAAAACGGCGACCGGGTTCAGGCCGGCGATGTGGTGTTGAAGCTTGATGATCAGCTTTTGTCGGGCAGTCAGGTCCTGATCGATGACAGGTTGGTGGCGCTTGAGGCGCAACTGGCCCGTCTGACAGCCGAGCGCGACGGATTGGATGATCTAATATTGTCCGATGAACTTGCGTCACGCCAAGACGAAGGCAAGGTCAAGCGTGCCCTCGCGACGCAACGAGCGGTGAAGGAGGCGCGTCATTTGTCGCAGGTTGGCGAGGTAGCCGCGCTTAAAGAGCAGATTCAACAAGCCAAGCAGGAAATCTCGGGTCTTGAAGCGCAGCACGCGGCATCCGAAGAAGAGATCGCTTTGATCGACAGCGAGTTGGAGGCTCTGACGCAACTTTATGAAAAAGGGCTGGTGCCTGCTTCCCGGGTGACAACTCTGCAGCGTCAAAGAAGCAATCTTGTCGGCAACAGCGGCGGTCTGACCGCGCGCATCGCTGTTGTCAGGGGCCGTATCAGCGAAACCCGGATCCACATTCTGCAACTCGAAAAAACCTTCCGCGAGAAGGTGATGCATGAAATCTCGGCGCTTGAGGTCGAACTGGACGACTTGAAAGAACGCCGAAGCGCTGCGGCGCTGCAACTGGCCCGGGTCGATCTTAGGGCCCCGGTGGATGGCATCGTACATGAACTGGGAGTTCATACCGTGGGCGGGGTGGCGTCTCCGGGAGAGACACTGATGCAGATTGTCCCCGAAGACGAAGGGCTGGTGATGACCGCAAGCGTCATGCCGCAGGATATCAACAACGTTGCCGTGGGTCAGACCGCCAGTGTGATCATCGGAGCATTTGATCAACATGTGGTCCCACGGCTGAACGGGCGCGTCGAGTTTGTATCGGCGGACCTCAGTACCGATCAGATGACGGGTCTGCCCTTTTATGAAGCGCGGATTGCACTGGACGCAGAAGCCATCGGGCTTTTGGCAGATCGACAGCTGACCCTGCTGCCCGGTATGCCAGCCGAAATCTACATCGAAACCCAAGAGCGGACCTTGTTCCAGTACCTGCTCGATCCGCTCAGCAAACAGATCCGGACCACCTTTCGCGAGGTCTGATCAATCCCGAAGCATCCACAATTCCAAGGTCGGAACAAATGAAAACAGCGCCGGAAATGGCGCTGTTTTTTTTGATGTCCTGACGCTGGTGACCGGCTTTTGCGGCACATGGCGCAAAGCCGCGTCAAGGCACAGATGCCACAAGGTCCACACCGACCTGACTCATTGGTGGTTCTTTTGTTCAGCGAAAGGTTTTTTGTCATACTTTGTAACAGTTTAACTCCGATTTCCGCGTTGTAACATCGGACCCGGATCACCACCTTGTTGTTATGCCCGAGGAGGAAGTTTCGAACATTTTTTGGGTACCAATATCGTGAGTAACAAGGAGAAATATCATGAAACATGTAACCGCCACGAACCATGAGACAGCCAACGACGATGTCATCGCTGTCCCCCCAATTCAGCCTTTTCCCAAGTGCGGCACCGAGGTGCCCGAGGATGGCGAAGATCTGGTGGCTGTAAATCCACTGCCGTTTGATCCGCTGGTCATCGATCCCGCCAAGAACACGGGCGACGACGTTACGGCTGTCTCGCCGATCATGCCTGACCCAAGGTGCGGTACCGAGGTTCCGCAGGATGGCGAAGACCTGGTCGCAGTCGCCCCGCTGCCCTTTGGTGCGGTTCCTGCCGGTGAAGGCGAAGACCTGACCGCCGTTGCCCCGATCATGCCCGACCCGAGATGCGGCACCGAGGTTCCGCAGGATGGCGAAGACCTGGTCGCAGTTGCCCCCCTGCCCTTTGGTGCGGTTCCCGCCAGCGAAGGCGATGACGTTATCGCCGTGCCCCCAATCCTGCCGCTGCCCAAATGCGGTACCGAGGTGCCGGAGGATGAGTTTGACCTGACGGATATGGCTCCGCCGCCGCTGTGCGAGATCGTTCCGACCGCTAACGGCGAAGACATCTGCGGAACCCCTGTTCCGACCGACAGCTTCTTTGTCGATCTGGTCGCCTGAGTGGGGCGAAACCACAGCGATCATCCATCGCTGCACACACAAAATCCGGGCGTCTTTGGTCCTTCTGGAACAGTCGCCCGGACGACCAGAACGAAGAACAAATTGCACCGGCTCGGGCCTGAAACGGCCCCAGCCGGATTGCCGGTTTCCAAAGATCGTATTTTTATATTTTTGTCATACTTTATAACAACTTAACTCAAATTCTCCTGTTGCGATCACAGGCCTGAAAAACCACATCTTTCCCATGATCTGTGATGCGTATGGGCCCGAAACCCGGGCACCGGCCATCGAAGAAATAGGAGGAAAGACATGAAACATGTTAGCAAAACCAAAATCCAACCCGACGCTACGGGCATGGTCAACATAACCATCGGCCTCGGAGAGACC
Organism: Ruegeria sp. E1; assembly: GCF_056534225.1. Classification (NCBI taxonomy): domain Bacteria; kingdom Pseudomonadati; phylum Pseudomonadota; class Alphaproteobacteria; order Rhodobacterales; family Roseobacteraceae; genus Ruegeria; species Ruegeria sp. E1. The sequence goes on from NZ_JBQFPE010000010.1 coordinate 136,930, forward strand.
GAGAGCGATCCGACCGTGATCCCACCGGTCAGCCTGTTGCAGGAAGACAGCAGCGAACCGCAATATTATCTGGCTGAGGTCGCCTCGGCAGAGGAGGACCTGGCCAGTAACATGCCCGACATTCCGATCTGGACCGGCGGCGGATCGCCCGGGGATGGCCACACCGGCTGGTGGGCCAGATACGGTACCCATCTGCTTGACACCACCGGCACCTATGTCGGCCGCGATGTCAAAGCCCGCGGCGAGTACAAAATGGCCGATGGCGAGGTGGGCTTTGAAAATTTGATGCACCGCATCTCAAGCGGGCCAAGCAAGGGCACCTATATCTACACCCGCATCGAAGGCAATGACGGCGATAACGTCATCCACGGCTGGAACCCCGAAAACTGGGACAACTATGATGGTGGTACCTCGATCAAGAACTACTATGCCAACTATCACCACCGCGACAATATCTCGGGCGGGGACGGTGATGACATCATCATCGCCTATCGCGGCAATGATCAGCTGTTCGGTGATGGCGGAAATGACGTGATCTATGGCGGCGATGGCCACGACTACATCGATGGCGGCGAAGGCAACGATCAGTTGTTCGGCGAATCCGGCAATGACAAAATCATTGGCGGCGGCGGCAAGAACATCCTTGTTGGCGGCTCGGGCGATGACGTCCTGATTGCCGGTGATCAGGGTGACAAGCTGTATGGCGGTACGGGCAGCGACTTGCTTATCGGCGGCGACGGGAATGATGTACTGTTCACCGGCTATATCGACGAAACCTCTGCTGACACGCTCTATGGCGGTGCCGGCGCAGACACCTTTGTTATCGGCGCAGTGCCTGAGCCAACCTCTCATGTTCCCCATGATGGTGGTTCGTCGAATGGACTTGGTGAAAGCTGGCTTGAGGATGCTGGAAGCCTGGCGCTCGCGAAAATGGTGCCCGGTGCCAAGCTGATGATGATGCTTGGCAAAGGCATTGTCGAAGGCTTGGTCAATATGTTCAAAACCAATGAACAGGTCGTTACCACTGAGGACCCGCCGAAGCTGTCTCTGGTCACGATCACAGACTTCAATCCGCTGGAAGACAAGATAACGGTACCGGTCAGTGCAGACGGACCCGTTGTGATCGACATTCAGGAGTCGATTGTTCATGGGGCAGCATTTGATTTGGTCACACTTAATCCGGGCGGTAGTCCAACTGTTATTGCGACCTTCTATTGGGATGAAGCGTCCAACATCATGGAAGGCACAGATTTCATCTCACGCGATAATACACTCGCATTCATCGACCGCCTCAAGGAAACCGCGCTGATCACCGGTCCAGATGGTGTGCAGTACGGGTTGGGTCAACAATTCGACCTTGGGCTGAGCAGTTCGGATATGGCAGAGCTTGGAACGTCCAAGTTTGTGACCTTCGGCGCTTATGGCGGCATTACGATGACGGGTAACGATAAGGGCAACCTTCAGATGGGTACCAATCATGGCGATTTCCTTCAGTCCTATGTTTCGGAACGCGATATCGCCGGTGGTGACGCGCCGGAAATCCGCAGCGATGGCAATGACAAGCTTCGCGGCTTTGGCGGAGACGATGTCATGGCTGGCGGTGGCGGCTTTAACAAGCTCTATGGCGGCGAAGGCAACGACACAGCCTGGTATGGAGACAGCCTGAGCGGAATCTATGTGGATATGAACAATACCGACAGCGACACCGGCGGTGAATACTTCTGGGCCTGGCATGGCAACAGCGCCAATGCGTTCGACATCAACGATGATATCCGCGACAAGGACGGATATGACTTTCTGTGGAGCGTCGAGAATATCTTCGGAAGCGCTCATAATGATGTCATTATAGGTGACGATCAGAACAACGTGTTTACCTCTGGGGGTGGCGACGATGTGCTGACTGGGAACGGAGGAGCCGACACCTTCATCCTGACCGGTGGCGAGAACACGATCACCGATTTCGACGCCAGCGAAGGCGACCGGATCGAGATCGACCTCGACGCCTATGGGATGACCGGCTGGTTTGATCTGCATCACCGCATCGAAAACGGCCAGATCGTGCTGTTCAACAAGCACACCGATGAAATCATCGCGCGCTATGACGATGACGGCAACGGCTTTGATCCGGCCTATATCGACCTGCGCAGCCTGATCGGCAATGACGATGACGGCTATCAGGTTGTCTATGAACCGCCCTATGGCGCAAACACGCTGGAGTGGTTTGAGAAATACGGCAACCGGATTGATGCCGAAGTGGGAGATGAGGTCACCACCGTAGATGGCACCGACAGCTGGGACTATATGGTCGGCGATACCGGCAGCGGTGGAGTGACCCTGAATGGCGGCGGCGGTGACGACTACATCGTTGGTGGCGCGCACAATCAGTTCGCCACGTTGAATGGCGGCGATGGCAATGACACCATCCTGATCCGCAAAGGCGCGATGATCACCAATGTGGATGGCGGCGCGGGCGATGACGTCATCATCCTCAACGCGGACCAGTCGAACGAGGCCGGATTTGCCAACATGTTCGGCAGCGAAGGCAGCGATACCTTTGTCATCACCGGTCCGGGTAGCCAGTATGGCGGTCAGGTGATCCGGGACTTCGAGGCTGCCGACTCGATTGTCATCGATCTGGACGGGTTCGGGATTTCGTCGCTGGACCAGCTTCATGTCGAATGGCGCTCCAATACGCACTGGGTCACGGCAAATGGCCAAAAGGTCATCAGCGTTCAGGGTGTCGATGAGCATTTCGACGTCATGCAGCACATCAGCGAATTGACCACGCAACAGTCGCAGGACTGGGGGCTGTGATGATCGCCTGACACACCAAAAGCCTCAGCCGGTGGGGATCGGCTGAGGCGCTTTGACGAAATCGGTCTGGCCGCGCTGCAAAGTTAATAATTGCTCCATTTCAAACTTGGCGAAGACCCGCCCAGTGGCACCGGTCTCTTGCTCACTCTTGGCGTAACCCGCTGACCTGTGGCGCTTTTCTGCGCATCAAAGGCGTCGATCTTGGCCCGCATCCGCGCAAACCGATTCGTTAATGAACTCTTAACCTGACCTGAAGAACCGAATTGTTAGGCACGTTGGGTCCGAGTTTCTCGGGCCGAGCACGTCGCAATACCTGAACCGAAACCAAGACAAGATGGGAGTCTGTTTCAAAATGAGCAATGGAAGTTATCAAGAGTTTCGCGACGCGTTACGCGCGTTTGAATCCGGATGGGACCGGGACCGCTATGACACAGGGGTCATTCAGGACTGGCAGCTGAACCAATGGGCCGGAGGGACGGTTACGGATTTCTATCCGGATTACTCCAGCTGGTCTGACCTCAGCAGCGAAGAATGGGATGCGATGTCCTATCGCTCGATGAATTCGCTGGGTTTTGTCGGCTATCAGTTCGGCGAGGCGCTGTTGATCGATCTGGGATATTACACCGATGATGTCTACTATGGGAACGGCGCGGCGTCGAACACCTGGGACGGCACATGGACCGGCAAGAACGGGGTCACCTCGCTGGCCGAGTTCACAACCGCCCAGGCACAGGAACGCGCCATTCAAGAAGCGTTTGGCTATAACCTTCAGGTTATCGAAACCGGGTTGGGTTATCAGGGCGAAAGCCTTTCCGATTATCTGGGCACAACCCGAACCTACACCGATAACGGCCAGCAGGTTGAGGTCACGCTGACCCTGACCGGCATCATGGCCGCCGCGCATTTGCGGGGCGCATGGGGCACCCTGTCCCTGCTACAGGGCGGCAATGTGTCTGCGGATGAATACGGCACCTCGATCCTGCGCTATATCTCGCAATTCGGCGGCTATGACGCGCCCAGTGTCGAAGACGCCATCAAGGTCTATACCGATGGCGTTCTGCCCACCGAGACTGACAGCGGCACAGGCACAGGCACAGGCGAGACATCGCCCCCCGTGACCCCGCCGCCCACACCCCCGGCACCGGCCGAGCCGACCGGCAACGGAACGGCCGATACCACCCAGAATACGGCAGATGTGGTGATCAACTGGGCCTGGGAGACCAACGCCACGATCCGCAATTTCGACCCCGCGACCGGAACGATCTTTGTCGCCTGGATTGGTGCCGACGCGCTTGAGGTGACCGAGGTTGACGGATCGGTGGTATTCTCGATCCCCTCCAATAACCAGACTACAACCCTTGATGGTGTAACGCTTGCCGATCTGAGTCCGGCAAACTTCACCATTCAGGACAACACCGCAGCATTCGAAATCCTTGGCCTGATCGGTCCAAACGACGCAGGGCAGGGCGGCGGTGGCCATGGTGGCGGTCAGGGCGGCGGCCATACCCACCAGCACATGCATGTTACCCTCAGTCTTGCCAGCGACGCCGGGATTGTCGAAGGTTTCATGCCCGCCATGGGCGATGTCATCGAAATCGGCCCTGACATCACCGCCGGAACCTTTACGATCTTCGAAGAAAGCGGCGATGCGCTGGGGCAGACCGTCCGGATTGAACTGACCGACGGCAATGTCACCAAGCAGATCGTCTTTACCGGCTTTGGCCTGTCCGATCTGTCGGTCGGCAACTTTTCGATCGCCGATCAGGCGGTGCTGAACGAAGTGTCCGCCGCTTTGGGCCAGATCATCATCACACCGGGCGCGGGCGAAGGGTACGACCTCAGCTATGACACTGACAGCTCAAACCCGCCTGCGGTGACCGGGAATACCGATGCAGGCGGCGTAAGATACCGCGCCGACAGCAATGCCGACGACATAACCGGCTTTCGCCCCGGCGTGGATGCGCTGGATTTCGGCGGCACCTCGGTACACGGCATGATCGTCACCAAATCCCCCGCCGGTGAGATCGTCATCGACAGCCCCTGGTCCGACGCGGCGCAGATCGTGCAGGGCGTGGGTTTTCAGGACGTCACGGTTGGCGACTTTGGCATCGTTGGGAACGAACATTTCCGTCAGGACATGGGCGGCGTCATCAGTTGGGAACAAGGCATCGGCCCGCGTAATGCGGATACGGTCTATGTGCGCAGCCACGAATACGGCGTGCACGAAGTCATCGACGGCTTTGACCCCTCAACCATGAAGCTCAGCTTTCTCTACTTCGGCACGCGTGAGCGGTTGAGCGTCGAGGACAGCGCCGAGGGCCTTGTCATCTCGTCCCTGCCAACGGGACAGAGCTTCACTCTGACGGGCATTGCCAAGGCCGACCTTGTCCCGGGGCTGGTCGAGTTTCATTTCGACCAAGTGATGGAGGATAACCTTGAGGTGCCTTTTGGCTTTGACCAAAACGACGTAACGCTGGTCGACCGCACAATGCTGCTGACGCCCGAGGCCCCGGCAGGGGCGACGACGGATGGGCATCAGACCAGACCCGGTGACATGACCGGAACATCGCCGGGCGACGGCGATGGCACGGATGGCGGTTCGACCGGTCAGCAGGATGATCAGTCTGCCGGAGCGGAGAATTTTGGTACAGGCGTCAACGTGGCTCAGCTTACGTGGAACTGGGGCGTGAAAACCGAAATCTCCGGCTTTGATGCTAGCGAGGATATCATCAACTTCAATGCCTTGGGCGAAGCAGATGTATCCGTAACGGAAAGCGACGGTGACCTGATTTTCGAAGTCATCGGAAACGGAGGTCATACTCTGACGCTTCGCGATGTGCAGGCCGAGGATCTATCCCTTAGTAACCTCACAGCGGATGACTGGAACGCGATTTCCGAAGCCGAAAGCGCCCTTGTAGACCACCTTGAAGCACTTGGAATGTCCATCGTCTGAGATCAGGTCCTGAAAGCACCCGACCACTCGATTGGTCGGGTGCAACGCTGCAACCAGACAGTGTCGGTTTCAGCAAACACGGTGAGCGCCATGAGAAAAACGTTCGATCCGGGTTTCAAAAAAGTGAACCCTTGACGACTCTTGGCAACAAAATACTCATTGCGTGAAATTGAATTGATGAAAGAATGCCCCAATCGAAACGGATTGCGCAGTCTCGCAAGATTGCCGACGTTTTGAATGTGGATCTTGAATGGATCCGTCTTGTGGACAGTCAAAAGGCGTGGATACGCAGGGGGGGATTTTGACTAAAGTTCTGTTGGTAGAAGACAACGAAATGAACCGGGATATGCTGTCGCGCCGGTTGGAACGCAAAGGATTTCAGGTTGTCGTCGCGAAGGATGGGCTTGAAGGCGTATCCATGGCCGGTGAAGCCGGACCCGACATCATCTTGATGGATATGAGCCTGCCCGAGATTGATGGATGGGAGGCGACGCGACGTATCAAGGCAGCGCCCGAGACCACCTCGATCCCGGTCGTCGCCCTGACAGCTCATGCGATGGCCAGCGACAGGGAAAAGGCGCTCGACGCAGGCTGCGATGATTTCGATACCAAACCCGTCGAACTTGGCCGTTTGCTTGAGAAAATGGAAAGGCTGCTGTCGGCGCCCTGACCAAAATCCATCTACTCGGGTTCAGATTTACGCCCTGTCACATAAAAGGTTCTGGTCTGACCTTTGCCCTTTATCCTGACGTTCATGGGATCAGACAGTTCAAAGCGATGCCTGACCCGCTTTGCGGTGTCGTCCGAGACCTGAATTCGGCCCGGTGCGCCCGTTGTTTCAAGACGGCTGGCGACATTCACCGTATTACCCCAGACATCATAGAGAAATCGGTGCGATCCGATTATTCCTGCAACCACGGGTCCAGTGTGGACGCCAATTCTGATGTGTATGGAATACCCCATCTCGTGGTTCAGCGCCTCGACCCGTGACAGCATCCGATGCGCCATTTCAACAATCACTTCGGCGTGGTCGTTCCGGGGATCGGGCACTCCGGCGGCGACCATATAGGCGTCTCCGATTGTCTTGATCTTTTCCACGCCAAGTTCTGACGTGATCTGATCAAAGCCGGAAAAAACCCGATTAAGATAGCGCACAACATGCGCAGCGGGCAGCTTCGCCGACATCTCGGTAAAGCCGACAAGGTCGGAAAACAGAACCGTGACATCGTCGTGACGATCGGCAATCGTCGCCTCTCCGTCGTTCAACCGGGTCACGATCTTTTGCGGCAGAATGCTGTGCAACAAGCCTTTGTATTTCTGCTTCTCCGCCTCCATCTGCGAAAGATAGAGCCGTTCTCGCTCTCGCCACTGCCTTTTCTCAAGCGCGGCGTTGATCCGTGCCTGCAACAATATCGGATTGAACGGTTTGGAAAGGTAATCCTCTGCGCCAACCTCGATACAGCGCGCGACGCTCTCGATCTCATCAAGGGCCGAAATCATGATGACCGGAATATCGCGCAGATCATCAGTGTCTTTCAATCGCACCAAGACATCATAACCGTTGATATCAGGCATCATGAGATCAAGCAGAACCAGATCGAACGGATGCTGGGTAATCATGTTCAGAGCCGAATGACCCCCGTCCGCGGTTCTGACTCGATGACCGTCCCGCTCCAATCGACGGGCCAGCAGGCCGCGATTGGCTTCGACATCGTCAACGACCAGAATGGTTCCCGTTAGCGCAACATTATCAGCCAACGCATCAATCGAGCGCATACTTTGCGCAAGGTTCGCGAACATCGCAGCAGCACCCTGTCCCGCGTCGGGTAATTGAAACGCATCGCCGGTTGGATTGTCAGACAATGATGCAAGCGTATCGATTTGTTTCAACAGGGCATCCGTATGCCCCAACAGACCCAACAAATCCGCCTCAAGATGTTGGGCTTTCAGATCGCCCAGATCCTCAAGCAGCATTTCGCCATAACCCTTGATGGCATTCATCGGCGTGCGCAAGTCGTGACGAAGCCGCTTTGTGCCTTCGTCACCGCTGACGGTCAGTTTCACAGCCATATCGGGGTGCAAAAGCTCATCGACAAACGCACTCAACTCGGTCGCCGCCCGTGATATGCGTTTCAGGTCGGCCGCCGCCTCATTCAGCTGCGAGCGCCCGGCCTCGGTTTCAAGCAAGTCGCAAAGCCCCACTATGGCACTGACCGGTGAGAGCAGGTTTTGGCGCAGATTTGCTAGCCACATTGCCTGAGCCTGCCGGGCTTCGATAGCAGGTAGGTCGCTCACGATCTATGTCCCCCCGGACCGCGAGGTTGACAGGATTTCGTTCAACTGGCCCAGAATGGTTTCGATTTCATCCCCATCTTTGCGGATTAATGTCTGGACCGAGCCATTCAGCCGCGCGCGATCCTCGTCGGACAGAGTTTTGGCGGTCACGATGATGACGGGTATGTCTTTCCAGTCCGGGTTTTTCCTCATCCCCGCCAGGAACTCAAACCCGTCCATCTCTGGCATCATGAGATCCAGCAAAATCACATCCGGTACGGATTCAGACAGCCTCTGAAGCGCATCCAGCCCATTGACCGCCTCATCCATCTGCCAGCCTTCTTTACCCAGAACACGGCAAATCAATTCGCGCGTCGCGGCTTCGTCCTCGACGACCAGAACGCGCGGGGTCGACACGGCGGGGCAATGCTCTTTAAGGGCCTTCAGCAGCTCGGCGGTATCAATTGGCTTGCCCAGATATTCACTGGCCCCCAGCGACAATCCCCTTTTTCGATCCTCTGCAAAAGTTAGCATGATGACAGGGATCTCAGCCAATTCGGGATCATCCTTGAGCTTGGACAAAACCGCCCAGCCGTCGATTTGGGGCATGAAAACATCCAGCGTAATGGCATCAGGCCGGGCTGTGCGGGCCAGTTCCAACGCCTCTTCACCTTTGACCGAGCTCAGAACCCGATACCCCTCGCGTCGTAGTCGCCGGCCCAGCAGATCGTGGACGGTCGGGTCGTCATCCACCAAAAGAACCAGCGGCGCATTTTGATCGCTGCTATGATCATTTTCGGAATCACTGGTGCGCGGGGGCATATCATGCGATGGATCGCGACAGACCCGCGGAAGACGAATGGTGAAAGTCGATCCTTCGCCCAGAGTGCTGGCGCAACTAATATCGCCACCCAACTGTTCGCAAAAAACCTTGGTGATCGACAACCCCAATCCGGTCCCCCCATAGTTGCGGGTGGTCGAGGAATCTGCCTGGGTGAAGGCTTCGAATACCCTGCCCGCCTGTTCCGGTGACATGCCGATACCGCGATCGGTGACCGCAAACTCCAGCTGATCCGCGTCATCCGACTGAACAACCGATAGAGTTATCTTTTCATTTTCAGTGAACTTGCACGCGTTGGACAACAGATTCAGCAGCGCCTGCCGCACTTTGGTCAGATCACAGTGCATCTCACCGATATTCTCAGCGCAAAGGATTTCCAGCGTGTTTTGGTTTTTTTCAGCCAATGGATGGACCGTCGCACTGACATCCTTGATCATCTGGAAAACGTCGAAAGTTTCCAAATCGAATTCCATCTTTCCGGCTTCGATCTTGGAAAGATCCAAGATGTCATTGATCAGCGCCAGCAGATGTTTCCCGGCCGATTGAATCTTTTTCAGGTCGCTCAGGTTTGCTCCGTCATTTTGATCGATGGCTTCTTCCAACATCAATTCGCTGTATCCGATGATCGCATTCAAAGGCGTGCGAAGCTCGTGGCTCATATTGGCCAGGAAAGTGCTTTTGGTCTTGTTGGCCGTCTCGGCGATATCGCGGGCCACGCGCAGCTCGCTCTCAACGCGCTTTTGTCGTGTAATGTCCCGGCCATAGATGTTTGCGTAGCCTCCTTCCGGAACCGGCCACAGCAAAAGAGAATAGATCTGGCCACCAGCCTTATACTGGAAATCTGCTCGCTGATCTTCCTGCAAACCCTTGGCGACACGCTTACGCCAACCCGTTCCCACTCGGTCACCAACCTTTAGCTGTAGCGCTTCGATCAACTGTGCGCTTGCCTTGTTGGCGTAAATCAGCTCGCCTTGATCGGTGATCCGCAGCACCGGGTTCGGGTTCTCTTCCGGAATGCGCGCCAGTTCACGCATCTGGCTTTCAGCTTTAAGCCGTTCGTTCAATGCTTTCGTGTTCGCAAGCGTCAACTTGATACCGTTGATCGCACTTCTTCTGGTCAAAAACGTGAGCTGAGTAATGACCAGGACCGTGCCCAGCATCGTTATGGTATTAAAATACCACTCAAGCGGCCCCCATAGAAGCATGGACAGCCAAGTCAGAAAAAGAACCGGGCTTGAAAAGCCCCAAGACACCCTGAGAGAAAATGTTGTAGAGCCGCCAAACGCGCCGATAAATGCGAACAGGTACAATACCATCTGCTCGTGCGGTGCCAAATGTGGCATCATGAAAAAGTTGAAGCTGCCCCATCCTGTTCCCAGGATCAATGAGGTGATGAGGATAACTTTCAAACGCCGCTTTGAGATTGATTTGGGTCTTGGCTTGTTACGCAACGCATAATAGCTTCTCATCCCCATCACATTCATGATCAGCAACATGACCAAAGATGCGATCGCAGCAGGCGTCAAATTCGAGGGACCGAACTGCAATATCATCACAGCAAAGGCCATCAAAAAAGACAGTGCAAATACAGGCGTCGTCGATGATACGTCCAGTGCTTCGTGAATGCGTAGCTCGCGTTCGTAATCCTGTTCTTGTGAGTCCTGCACGCGCTTCTCCCCAAAAGCCGTTCGATGTCAGATCAGCAAATCAGGTGCGCCCTCAATCTTGCAAGGATTATCTGCGGCGCACATTTGATTATGTTCATTGCGCCCGGTCGACTTTTCCGGCAGCGCAGGTACCCTCTCATCCAAATCCTGTTTCTAACCCATCCGAATGATCTTCGGCATCGCTCAAAACAAATTTTGCGTGGCTTTTCACGATCACAAGGTTTCATCCGCACTGCGATCGTCGGCAATGCAGTGTGCGGTCGCGGCATTTCTGAGTTTGGCGCAGTGAACATTTAGCGCCGAAGCAAGGTTGGCTGTCGTGCAAGATCTTACTTGCGCACCGATGACGACGAAAACCCGGGTTCGGATCATGCACAAGCATAAACCCCACGGATATGGGGCGCTAGGCAGCCTCCCACAGATTACGCGAGGAGTCGAAAGTCACATCGTCGTCCAGTGGCACAATCGGTCTGGGCGTGTGCGACAGATCGAGGCGTGACAGGACCGGCGTGGTCAGGCCGGGGCCGTCAACCTCGATCACACGTTCGGGGGGAAAGAACTCGTCAAAGCCCGCGCGGAAATGGCCGCGCGATTTTACCACGATGGTGCTAAAGGTGTCGATATCCAGTCCGAACCGCTCAACAAAGGCAGGCTCGCACAATTGCCGGCGGATGGTCGAGACGATCACCCGAACCCCTCCGCAGTCCAACAACACGCATGGCCCCAGATTTTGCTGCCCGCCCGCGTATAGCCCACGGCGGCAAGCGATGGGGCCGTCAATGGTTTTCAGAACTCGCGCACGGGTGGTCAAGTGGCCCGAACTGGGCTCCGTCTCGGACCGGTTGAACCGGGCCTCGAATTCGGCCCCTTCGCCCAGTTCTGTGGCCTCGGCGGCCAGTTCCGGGTCGTAGACCATGCCGACCAACGCATTTGGAACCTGCGCGTCCAGCATCGCCTGCAACAGCGCCAGCGTGTTGCCACGCCCACCACCGCCGGGATTGTCGGCCACATCGCCATAGATCAGCGGTTCGGGGCTGTCTGCCATCAGCGCCACTGCATCTTCGATTGAGGTCAGCGCTGTCCGGAATTCATCCCGTGCCGCCCAGAACTGCGCGGCGATGTCCTGAGCGGTCGCCCGCGCGCTGTCGGGATCCGAGGCGGTGACTGTGACATTGACACCCGCCTTGGTGGAATCACCCACCGAAAAGCCGGAACAGAGCGACACGTTCCAGACCGGCCCGGTCGCCGCCGCTACCGCCCGGTCCATCAGCCGTCCGTATGGGCCGCGATCAGTCCCCAGCGTGGTCGAGGGCGGGATGAACGGCAAACGGACCAGGGCGCGATGGGTTTTCTCACCCGCCATCAGGCGTTTCAGCGCGCGCGCGGCCTCTTGCCCGCGTTCATATTGATCGACATGGGGGTTGGTGCGGTAGGCGGCCAGAAAATCCGCGCCTTCGATCATCGCGGGGCTGACATGTCCGTGCAGGTCCAGCGTGGTAACGATGGGCACATCCGGTCCCACCACAGCGCGAATACAGGCGATCAGGGTACCGTCAGGGTCTTCGTCATCGGTGGAAATACAGGCCCCGTGCGCATCCAGATAAACGCCATCCACATCCGAAGGCAGATGGATGCGGACCGCGTCAAGCAGCGATTGAAAGAACGGTCCGTCGATCATGCCCCCTGCGCCCGCCGAGGCGGCAAAGACCGGCACCGGGGTCATCTCACCGAACTCAGCAATGAACCCGCGCGTTCCGCCCGAAGCGCGGGACAGGGTCTGGCCGATCGCTGCGGCATAATCCGGCCCGATCATCAAACGCTGCGCGGCAAATTCCTCGCGCGTTGTCACGGGCGCGGCGCGGTTGCTTTCTAGGTGAAAGTGAATAAGGGCAATTCGGGGTATGGTCATCCGCTCAGCTCCAGTTTGGGCATCGCATCCAGCAGGCTGCGGGCATAGTCGTGCTACGGGGCCGAAACGATCTGATCGGATCCCCCGATCTTGCAGATCGCACCGTCTCGCACCACAATTATGCGGTCGCACATTTGCCGCCCGACCGCAACCGGTATGGTTTGAGACCGCCCAATCTAAGAGTTGCCTGACCCGTTACAACTCCATCAACTCGCGCCAGCGGTGGCACAGGACCAGATGGGTGTCATCTTCGTGCTCAAGTTCCGGTTCTTCCTGACGGCAGAGATCGACCGCGTGGGGGCAGCGCGTGTTGAACTTGCACCCGGACGGAGGGTTGGTGGGCGAAGGTATCTCACCTTCCAGCTTCTGCGCGCCATTCTGATCATCCGGGTCAAGCGACGGGATCGCCGAAAACAGCGCCTTAGTATAGGGGTGGCGCGGGGCGTTGAACAATTGCCGCGTTGGGGCACTTTCGACGATACGGCCCAGATACATGACGGCCACATGATCGCAGGTATGGGCGACCACGCTCAGATCGTGGCTAATGAACATGAAGGTCAGGCCCAGCTCGTCCTGAAGGCTTTTGAGCAGGTTCAGAATGTCGGCCTGGATCGAGACATCCAGGGCGGCAACGGATTCGTCGGCCACGACGAATTTTGGACCCGATACCAGCGCGCGCGCGATCGAGATGCGTTGGCGCTGTCCGCCCGAAAACGCGTGGGGGAACCGGCGAAGGTGTTCAAGGTTCAACCGGCATTTCGCCGCGATCTCGCGTACGCGGGCATCGGTTTCTTCGCGGGTTTTGGTCAGGCCCATCACCTCAAGCGGTTCTGCGATGATATCCCGCACGGTCATACGCGGGCTCAGCGCGGCGTAAGGGTCCTGAAAGATCAGCTGCGCGCGGCGGCGGTATTCTTTCAGGTCGGCAGGCTTCATCTCGGCCAGATCATACTGCACATCACCATCGTCATAGGCCGCATGACCACCGGTGATGGGGACTGCATTAAGCAGCGCGCGGCCCAGCGTCGTCTTGCCAGAACCGGATTCACCTACGATGCCAAAGAACGTGCCTTTGGGGATATCCAGTGTGATATGGTCAACGGCTTTCAGAATCTGCTTGTTGAAGATCTTGCCGCCAACCTGAAACCCGACCGAGAGGTCCTGAGTGCTGATCAGGGGTTTCTCACTCATGCTGTGGTTCCTTCGGTGCAAAGATGGCAGGCGGCGCGGTGATCTGGGCCAACATCGCTCCAATCGGGGACTTGGGTTTTGCAGATATCCCCGATGATTTTCTCACAGCGTGTGTGGAACACGCAGCCCTCGGGCCGTTCAAGGGGCGAGGGAATGTCGCCGGGCACCGGTTTGAGAGGCTTATCCAGATCATCCAGCTGCGGCAGCGCGTCAATCAGCCCCTGCGTGTATGGATGGGTCGGGGCATGGATTACCTCGCGTACCGGACCTTGTTCGATGATGCGGCCCAGATACATCACAGCAACTTTGTCAGCCGTCTGGGCCACCACGCCAAGGTCATGGGTGATGAAGATGATGCCCATGCCAAACTCGGCCACCAGATCTTTCATCAGATCGATAACCTGCGCCTGAATTGTAACGTCCAGCGCGGTGGTCGGTTCATCGGCGATCAGCAGCTTCGGCTTGGTTGACAGGGCCATTGCAATCATCGCCCGCTGGCGCATCCCGCCTGACAGTTCAAAAGCGAATTGTCCGAACCGCGTGGCCGCGTCCGAGATACCGACACGGTCCAGCATTTCTATCGACAGCTCTTTGGCCTGCCGCTTGCTCATATCCGTATGGATCAGCAATTGCTCGACCATCTGGCTGCCGATGGTCATGGCAGGCGCAAAGCTGGCCATGGGTTCCTGAAATATCATGCTGACGGCACCGCCGCGCACGACCTCCATGTCGCGGGCGCGTTTAAGCGACATGACATCGACCGGGCCGGTCTCAAGATGCAGGTTGATCCGGGTCTCGGGCGCATAAACGGTGTTGTTGGCATTCAGCTTCATCAGCGATTTCGCCGTCACCGACTTACCCGAGCCGCTTTCGCCCACCAGCCCCATCACCTCACCGGGGGCGAGCGAAAAGGACACGTTGTCGACAGCGGTGATCAGCCCCTCGTCCGTCTTGAACTGGACGGTTAGATTTTCAACGTCGAGCAGGCTCATTTCTTGGACTCCGAATAGGGGTCTGCCGCATCGCGTAACCCGTCGCCGACAAATACAAACGCCATCACCAGTGCGATGAAGAACAGCACGGGGATGAAATACCACTGATAATTCAGCAAAACATCGGCCTTGGTCACGTTCTGCAGCATCACACCCAGACTGTTGACCGGATCCTTTAACCCCAGCCCGATAAAGCTGAGCGCCGTCTCGCTCAGCACCACATAAGGAAAGGTAATCACCAGATCGACGATGATATAACTGGTAAAACTGGGCAGCAGGTGTTTGCGGATGATGTGGCTGGGCGAGGCGCCGCAAAGCTGGGCCGCCAGCACATATTCCTGATTGCGCTCGGTCAGCAGATGAGTCCTCACGCGGCGGGCCAGCGTGGGCCAGCCTACAAGGCCCAGTATGGCCGTGATCACAAAGAACCGGGTCTCGGCCGACCATTCCGGGGGGATAAAGGCGGCAATGGCCATGAATAACGGGATCGACGGTATGGTCCGCACTGCATCCGTGATCATCTGGATCACGCTGTCGATCATGCCGCCATAATATCCGGCGACCCCTCCGATCGCGAGTGCCAGAACGAACGAGATCAAAACCCCCAACGTCCCCACCTGAAGCGAGGTCCACACCGCATGCAGGGTACGGCTGAAGATATCCTTGCCCGCCGCATCGGTGCCAAACAGGTGGATGTAGCCGGTTTCAGTGCCAAACAGATGGATATCGCCGGGGACAAAGCCAAACAGCTTATACTTGTCGCCCTTCACGAAGAACTGCACATAGCGGCGTTCATCTTCGTTCACCGTCTCGACCCAGCGGAAATTGGTCGCAAGCGACCTTTCACGGGTTACGCCGTGCAGGAAAGGCCGCAGCGAGCAGCCGTTCTTATCGCAAAATTGCGGGATCTGCGGTGCGCCGTTCAGATAGTCCTTGTCGCGCCCTGCGGCAGTGGGGTCATAGGGTGACAAGAACGGGGCAAAGATGCCCGACAGGATCAGCACCGCCAGCACCGTAGCAGCGATCATCGCGGACCTTTGTTTCTTGAACCGCGCCCAGATCAGTTGCCGTTGGGACGCGGTGAAATAGGCCTCTTTTGCCTGTTGTTTTGTCATCGCTGTCATCGGCTTACCTCAGAATGCTCTTGCGGACGCGCGGATCGAGAACCGCAAGCAGGATATCGGTGGCGAAGTTCAAGGTGACGATCGATGCTGTCAGCAGAAAGATAATCGCCCCAGCAAGCTGCTGATCGTTTGACCGCGCCAGCGCGTCCAGCAGCAGCGACCCCGCCTCGGTCAGGGTCAGGATCAGCGCCACAATCGGCAGTTCGTTGAAAATGCGATTCAGGTCGAACCCCAGCGAGTTCACAATAGGCCCCAAGGCATGACGCGCCGGATAGCGCCACAGCAGACGGCGGCCATAAATGCCACGTGCAGCCGCAGCGGTCACATACAGCTTGCCAATCTCGTCAGACATCAGCGCACGTACGGTTTGCAGCGCAAAAGCGGTCGCTGACCAGCCCAGAATAAACACCGGCAGCCAGGCATGTTTCAGCAAATCGACAAACTTTGCCCAGGACCAGGGTGCATTTTTGTATTCAGGCGAAAACAGCCCGGTCAGCGTTTCGCCGAAATAGACGGTCGAAAATAGCATCACCATCAACGCCAGCAAGAAGTTCGGCATCGCCAGACCCAGATAGCTGACGATCCGAAGGGTGTTGTTCAGTACCGCATTACGCGAGGCAGCCGAGATGATCCCAACAGGAATCGCAATCGCATAGGCCAGCGTGAGCGCGCCCAGACAAATCCACAGCGAGACCCAGAACTTGTCACCCAGCAACTGCGCGATATTGACCCGAAGGATACAGCTGTCGCCAAAATCACCGCGAAAGGCCCCGGCCAACCAACTGGCCCAGCGTTCCAGAAACGGTCGATCCAGACCCAGCCGGATACGTTCGCTTTGAATGTCGGCCAGCGTGATCGCCTGACCTTGCGTATTTTTATAGGCGAGATAGCGCTCGGCGCAGTCGCCCGGCACTAGTTCCATCAACGAGAACACGATCAGGGAAACGATCACCAATGTGATCAGCGCCATGACCGCCCGGGTCGCGGCAAATCGGGCGAATTGTAGCATGAGGGTCCTTCAGAAACAGCATGAAGACGGGCGTCACCGCCCGCCTTCTGATAGCATTATACCGCGATTATTCGCTCAGCGACCACTGATAGGCGCGGTAAGGATAGGTGCGGTAGAATTCATAAGACGCAGTCTTGAATTCCGGCACATTGCTCAGCTTGGTGCTGAAATAGATCGGCGACGGAGCCGAGATGATGCCGATGAACAACAGATTGCTGGCCAGCGTCTCGACCATGCGCGCACCGATCTCGGCATGTTCGTCCGTGCCAGGGATCGACGCCTGGAAGGCCGCGATGTCATCGATCATGCTCATCGCGTATTCCGGGGGCTCGATACCGGCCGATCCCTCTGATGCAAGCCATTCAGCCCAACCCATTGCCGGACGCAGACCAAAATAGTCGGAATAGGGCGGAACCCACAGGGTGTTGTCACCCAGTGTCGTGCCCGCAGGCCTGCCCACGGTCCAGGTAAGCACATCCAGTGCGTTGGCTGACTGGGCCGAACGGTATTCGTCGGGCGTAACTTCTTTGATGGTGGTGTTGATACCCGCATCAATCCAGTTCTGAGCAATCAGTTCGATCAGAGGTGATGAGACTTCCTGGGTCGAGAATTGCCAATCCAAAACCAGAGGATCACCGTTCGGCATGTCACGGAACCCGTCACCATCGGCATCGACCAGACCCATTTCGTCCAACAACGATTTGGCACGTTCGGGATCGAAGGCAGTCTCATGAGTAATCCATTTCGGGTCGACGAATGCCGGAACAGGCGAGAAGCCGATATGTTGTTGTGGCGTACCGAGTCCGAAGAATACGGTTTCGTTGATCTCATCGCGGTTGATCGCGTTGGACATCGCAGTCCGGAACCGCAGGTCATTGAAGACATCGCGAACCGCTTCGTCTTCATGGGTCAGGTTGAAGGCAACGGCCGGCATCGCAACGGTTGGTTTGACTTCGATGCGATATCCGCCGGCTTCTTGCCCCTCAAGAAGAACCGGGGCCGACGGAAGGCCAACCGATTGCGCCTTGTACGTGACCTCGCCATTCAGCAGCTTCAGCACTCGAACTTCTTCGTCGCTGATATACACCTCGTCCTGCTCGTTGATATAGGGCAGCTGGTTGCCTGCCGTATCAACTGCAAAGAAATAGGGGTTCGCAACCAGATGGCGGCCTTCGGCAGTTTCCTCGACGATGATATGGCTTTCCAGCGTCGGAACTGTGTGCTTGGGCAGATTGGCAAGCTTATCACCAGCCGTCAGCATCGGCGACGGTGTATCGGTCCAGTCCGAGTTACCATAGTATGCCTTGATCAGATCATAGCCGTTTTCATATCCCAACGCCTGGGCTTTGGCATCGGCATCATCGCTGATTTCGGGGTGGAACTGTCCCAGGAAATGCACCGGCTGATAGGGCTGCACATACTGAACCGCAAAGGTCTCAATCAATCCCGGCTTTGGGGCTTTCATGTTGAACTGAACGGTCTTTTCGTCCAGCGCAACAACCTCCATTGGCTGCTCACCCGCCAGAGCATAGCCTTTTGGCTCTGCAATGACCTTCGGATCCATCATCAGATTGTTGTACCAAAACACAACATCTGCAGACGTGAACGGTGCGCCATCCGACCATTTGTGACCTTCACGAAGCGTGACAGTCAGCTGGTCAAACGTGTCGTTCCATTCATAGGATTTTGCGACATGCGGCACGATGGTCTGCAAATCGTCAACATAGCGGACGAGACCGGTGTGGCGGGTCGAAAGGAAGTCCGAGGTGCCCGATTCAGTGGCATTCGACAGCGCATTGAATTGCCCCCCATACTGGCCGATCGCCTCATAGGGGACCACAACCAGCGGTTCATTGGGCAGACGGTCTGCGACAGGACGCAGGTCTCCGTTGCCCGCAATGCGTGCATTCAAGTCAGAGATAGCAGGGTTCTCGGAAAAGCCCAGCTCGCAGCCCGCGGCGGACTGAAACTCTGCAAGCTCGTACTGCTGGGGATGCGCGCCTGCAGCAACGCCTTGCGATTCAGCCACGGTCACCGCCGGACATGCCGCAAACGCGGCGCCGGGCAGCACGATCGCTGCGACGCCGGATAGAAGAAGTCTTTTCATCTTGGAACCCTCTTGGTTTTTCTAAGTCTTCGAAACGCCGATGCCGGCCGGGCGGCAGGCATCGGGCGCGATTCTTGGCTGAATCGTCGTGCGGATCGTGCAATCGATGTTGGGGACGCAAAAGCAGTTGTACTCCGCCGTAAAGGCAGATCGATACTGGTCAATCGTCTTTCCCCATCCAGTACCAAAGTGTTGGCAACACTGTCATTCACTTTGGTCGTCGTCATAGTGCCCGCAAGTTCAGGTCTTTCTTCAATTCAGCAAAAGACCAAAAAGATGTGACAGTTTTTTGATGGTTTTGTCACCAAAAATCTTTTTTGGATAAAAACTAAGCCGTGACACACGTGCACATTGCCTTTCTTACCGACCCGCCGCCTGATCCACCCGCACTAGAAATAGCGCGGCCGCGACTTCGGGCCTTCGGCTGTGATCGAATCAAGCGACAGGGTGTGGTCGGCATTGCGCATCCGATGGCGCAGCATCTGGCGGCACAATCGGGCCAGATCAGCAGCAAACTCTGGTTTGTCGGCGACGTTCTCGTACTCGCCCTGCCCCTCGCGATCAAACAGTAATGGCGGCAGATCGGCGGCGAACTCGACCAGCGTGAAACGCGCGTCGCGCAGGATACAAAGGCACGAGTCGCTATTGCCCGTCCCCAGCCTTTCCTGCCAAAGCGAGGGCTTTTCGGGTTCCGAGAAGTCCAGCTCACTGAACGTATAGCTGCGCCAATCCCCGGGCGCCTCACCGCGGATCAGTGGCAGCAACGAGCGGCCATCCATCGAGTTCGGCGCGGTCTGGCCGACCCAGTCGAGGATCGTGGGCGCAATGTCGATGGATTCGGTCGGAACCGAGATCGCCCTACCCTGCCCGTCCCCCGGCACGCGGATCATCAGTGGCGTTTGGTAAGCGGCGTCATAGACCGACATCTTGCCCCAGGAGTGTCGGTCGCCCAGCATTTCACCATGATCGGCGGTGATCACTACAAGAGTTTTGTCATAAAGCCCGCTGTCCTTGAGGTATTGGATAACCCGCCCGATGTGATGATCCACCTCGGTCGCCAATCCAAGATAGATCGCACGCAGGGTCTGGATGGTTTCCGTGGTGGGCGCGATCTCATCGAACCCGACCACGGTGCCGCGCAGCGCGTTCTTGTCGATCAGAGGGCCAAAGAACGGGTGCACCGTGCGTTCATCCTCTGCCGATTGCAGCGTGCTTGGCAGCGGCAACTGCGCGGGGTCATACATCCGGTTATAGGGTGCGGGTGCGACAAGCGGCGGGTGCGGTCGAATATAGGTCAGATGCGCAAACCAGTCGCTGTCGGTATAGGCGGCGATGCTGTGCAGGAATCTGTCGGTCAGAAACGCAGTATCGCTGTCCTCGGCCCGATACAGCGCCGGATCATCCAACCGCGGTGCACCGCCATCGGGCGACATGGGCTTGTAGACGTCCATGTATGCATCGAACGCATAGCCCTTTTGTAGCAAATGCGACCGCCAGGGATAGGATTCCTCCAGCCGCATCTCGACCACTTCATGAAATCCGGTCATCGGCTGCTCATAGCTCTTGACGCTGGGATCGTCAGGGTGGTGTACGCGCGGGTCGGCTGAGGTATCGGTATAGCCGTAAAGCATTGGCAGGTACCCAGCCTTTCGCATTTCGGTGGCGATGTTGGGCGTATCATGGCGCAGCGGGGTGCCATTGCGGACAGACCGATGGTTCATGGCATAGCGCCCGGTCAGCATCGAAGCTCTTGACGGACCGCAAGGGTTGGTGACTGAGAAATGGTTTTGAAAACTGGTCGCCTCACCCATGAAGGCGCGCAGGTTGGGCATGTCGACATGGGCCGCCAGCGCCCCGCTCAGACAATCCGCACGCAATTGATCAATGGTAATAAACAGAACGTTGCCGGATCGCCCCACAGTGCTAACCCCCTTGTCATTTGGCCTTTGACGGACTGTGTCCAGCTTTGCGTTTCCGTGCAACCGGTTTCGAGCCAACCGTTCTCGATGCGCGACCGTCAAGACATGAGCATTCTCGCCCAAATTCCCAACGCCGTGACTTTGAGGGTTGTGTCGCAAACAATTGGGACGGCCAAGGTCGGCAGCTTACTGGATACACCTATCCTGCGATCTCGGCGAATAGCTGGAAGCCAGACGTCGTATTGCTAGGGAATTGCCGCTTCCGGATCATGTTGGCGACTTCAATGCCGCCCAAAGTAGCTGACGCGGATCTGAACGATTTGAACCCACACATGTGCCGTACTCGACGCTTTATAAATCGATGATCCTTTTCGATCAGGCTATTCAGATACTTGAACCTGACCGTTTGGATTTTGGCTGGGCAGCCAAACCGATTGAGGATTTTGTTCACCTCTCGATTGCCCGCCGCGTTGGCGCCGCTTTTGTCTATGACAATCTTGCTCGGGATGCCATTTGAAGACAGCGCTTTGCCAAAGAACCGTGCTGCTGCTGGACGGTTCCTACGCTCAGTCAGCATGAAATCAAGAGTATTCCCAGCTTTATCGACGGCCCGATAGAGGTACATCCATTTGCCACGAACACGAATATAGGTCTCGTCCATGCGCCAGGGGCTTAGCGTTGGGTGTTTCTTCGATTGCGCACGCGCTGCGGCGATCGGTGAGTATTTCACGACCCACCTATTCAATGTGGCATGGTCAACTCGCGCACCGCGCTCAGCCATGATTTCCTTCAAGTCACGATAGGACACCATGTTCCGTAAATAGAAGTAAACAGCGTACAAAACTGCATCCCTGAGGAAATGACAGTCCTTTAACGAGATCATGCTCAAACAACCTGTTCGAAATTTTTCGACCAGTACAAACCTCAGATCACGCAGGCTCGTAAACTAGATCCCATAGTTTGCGACACATCCCTAGAACGTACTGGCACGGATCGAATTGCAATACTGTCAACTTACAGCAATTATTTCGAATTTGACCACGCAACTGAAGGCTCGATAATTACATTTATGCAATTTGGAGATCATCATGCACCTAGCCCGCTACCCTCGTCGTTTCATCGCACATCTCCCGACGCCACTTGAAAAGTTGGAGCGCCTTTCTGCGGAACTTGGCGGGCCCGAAATTTGGATTAAGCGTGATGACTGCACCGGCCTTTCGACAGGAGGCAATAAGACACGCAAGCTAGAATTTTTGATGGCCGAGGCCGAGCTGGCCAATGCAGACGTCGTCATGACGCAAGGCGCCACTCAATCGAACCACGCCCGCCAGACGGCTGCATTTGCAGCAAAAATGGGCATGGATTGCCACATCCTTCTGGAAGACCGAACCGGCTCGAACAACAACAACTATAACAACAACGGCAATGTTCTCTTGGATCACCTACACGGTGCGACCACGGAAAAACTTCCGGGTGGTCTTGATATGAACGCTGAAATGGAGAAGTCCGCCGATCGCCTGCGCGCAACCGGCAAGAAGGTTTACACCATCCCTGGCGGTGGATCGAACGCAACCGGCGCTCTTGGATATGTAAACTGTGCCTACGAGATGCTGGGCCAGTTCAACGATCGCGGCCTGCGTGTCGATCACATTGTACACGCAACCGGCAGCGCCGGAACCCAAGCAGGTCTTATTGTTGGTCTGAAGGCCACCAATGCTCACATCCCGTTGCTGGGAGTTGGTGTGCGTGCGCCTAAAGCCAAGCAGGAAGAAAACGTCTTCAATCTGGCCTGCGCGACAGCAAAAAAACTAAACTGCGCAGGTCTGGTCAAGCGCGAGGACGTTGTTGCAAACACTGATTACGTTGGCGAGGGTTACGGCATCCCGACAGCAAGCGGGCTGGAGGCGATCGCAATGTTTGCTGAATTGGAGTCCATTCTCCTGGATCCGGTTTACTCAGCCAAAGGTGCCGCTGGCCTTATTGATCTTGTCCGCAAAGGGCATTTCAAGAAAGAAGAGCGCGTTGTTTTCTTACATACCGGTGGTTCGGTAGCGCTTTTTGGCTACGATTCGGCGTTCGATTTTCAGAGCCGGTGGAAAAAGGCCGCGTAAGATGCTGCAGCGCTTTGATCGATCATTTACCCAGCAGGCACAACTCCCCGTTAATTCTTTGCGTGCTGCAGATCGTGTCCTAAAGAGCGCTGCACTGCATCGGTATCAATCCGATGCAAACGGTCTCAGTGAAGTCTCCCTTGCTGAGGCCGAATTCGCCGCTTGGCAAGGTTCTCGGTATTGTATTGCCTTAGCTTCAGGAGGGCAGGCAATTCAGCTTGCATTGCGTGCTGCAGGCGTACAGCCCGGCGCACCTGTGCTGACCAATGCATTCACGCTTGCGCCCGTGCCCGGTGCCATCCGAGCAGTGGGTGGGACACCTGTACTTGTCGAGATTACCGAGGATTTGACCATTGACCTGGTTGATCTTGAGGTGAAGACGAGAAACTCTGGCGCTCAGATCCTGCTCTTGTCACACATGCGCGGCCACTTGCCCGATATGGATGCCGTTCAGACGATCGCAGCCGAGACGGGTTTGACCTTGGTCGAGGATTGTGCCCACACGATGGGTGCAACTTGGAGAGGTCAAAAAAGCGGCAACTTTGGAGCCGCTGGGTGTTTTTCAACACAAACTTATAAGCACATGAACTCGGGCGAGGGCGGGTTCATGACCACAGATGATCCGACTCTGGCAGCGCGCGCAGTGATAATGTCGGGATCGTATATGAACTATGAACGGCACGGCGCCGCGCCTGATCCCAGTCATTTCGAAGAGGTTAGATACGATTGGCCTAATATGTCGGCCCGAATGGACAATCTGCGTGCCGCTATTCTTCGGCCCCAGATTGAAGAGCTGGATCAAGCGATTGATGGGTGGTTGAAGCGCTATTCGATCTTGGCAGATGCGCTTGTTGCGATTTCGCCAGATGTCTCATTGCCTGTGTGCCCACCTGCCGCAGTACGTGTTGGCAGTTCGATCCAGTTTCTTGCCCCGTCTCTGACACCTAATGCGTGTCGTAGTCTGGTGATTGATCTGCAGCTGCGCGGTGTCGAAGTGCAGTGGTTTGGTGACGAGGAACCAAAAGGGTTCACCTCGCAGCACAGCCACTGGCACTACCTCGCGCGGCAAGAGCTTCCGAAGACAGACAGAATTCTCAAAACCCTTTTTGATATGCGTGTCCCTCTGAGTTTTTCCGCCGAAGATTGTCAGAAAATCGGCGCGATTTTGTCTGACGTCCTTCAGACATACGTGCGAGGGCAAGCGGCATGACTGAGTGCAAAATTGGCGTTCTGGGCGGAATGGGGCCTGAGGCGACGATCCTTCTTCAATGTCGTCTTGTTCAGTCCGTAGAAGCCCGGGATGACGCCGATCATATTCGGTTGCTGATTGACATGAACCCGCAGGTTCCATCGCGGATTTCCTGGCTGCTTGATGGGGAGGGCGCAGATCCGGCGCCGGTACTGGCTGGCATGGCACGTTCACTTGAAACTGCAGGAGCCGTAGCTCTGGTGATGCCTTGCAACACGGCACACACCTTTGCGCCGGACATTCAGGGCACCACAAACATTCCGTTCATACATATGCCAGAACTGGCCGCAGCGCGTTTTGGAAAACTATTGCCTGTCGGCGCAGCAGTTGGAGTATTGGCTTCGCCCGCGACTCAGAAGATCGGTTTGTTCGACAAAGCCCTAGCGAAGCACGGGTTAAAGACAGTCTTTCCCGATGATGATGCAACCCTATTGAATGCAATCAAACTTATTAAGGCACGCGGTCCTGATCTTGGGTCGATAGCAGCGCTTCAAAAAAGCGCAGACATGCTTGTCGCCGTGGGGGTCGATGCGATCCTTGTTGGTTGCTCTGAGTTTTCGTTGATCGCAGCGGATATCATGGTCGATGTGCCTGTTATCGACACCCTGGACGTATTGGTGGACAACATCGTTCAGTTTTCGGGCGCTCAACAGAAAATCTCGGAACCCTCTCCGCCGTAAACTGCGGTTTGGATGATCTTACGTTTAGTCCCTTTAGATTATGCAAATACCACTGCCCCTCCGGCAACACAGAAGGCAAATTGCAGTGTCACACACCTATCTTAAACGCGCCTCTCAGACAACCGAAGGCGGCTCTGACGACGTCACACCCATCGTCGAGGACTTATTGCAGCAGATAAGAGATGGAGGCGAGGATGCCGTTCGCAAATTGGCGCTGCAGTTCGACAAATGGGACGGCGATATAGTGGTGGCGCCTGAACAGTTCGATGCCGCCGAAGCGTTGGTTCCGGATCAGGTCAAGCGGGACATTCAGTTCGCTCACGCCAACATTCGAAAATTTGCCGAAGCGCAACTGTCCACCATAAGTGATTGCACTGTTGAGATTGTCCCGGGGTTTATCGCCGGGCAAAGGCAGATCCCGATCGAAGCGGCCGGCTGTTACGTTCCTGGCGGGCGCTATAGCCACTTAGCCAGCGCGATCATGACAGTTACAACCGCTAAAGTGGCTGGGGTAAGGCATATTACGGCTGTTTCGCCGCCTCGGCGTGGCGTCGGAATCCCTCCAGCAATTCTTTATGCGCTGAAGCTGTGCGGTGCTGACACGGTTCTAAATCTCGGTGGCGTTCAGGGCGTCGCGGCTATGGCCGAAGGTTTGTTCGACACACCAAAGGCCGCCATCCTCGTTGGTCCGGGCAATCAGTTTGTAGCGGAAGCCAAACGCATTTTGTTCGGTGAAGTCGGCATTGATATGTTTGCTGGCCCAACGGATAGTCTGATCATAGCCGACAGCTCGGCCGACCCTGCCCTGGTTGCATCGGACCTGGTTGGTCAGGCAGAGCATGGCTACAACTCGCCTGTTTGGCTGGTGACCGACGACGAAGCTCTGGCGAATTCCGCGGTCAGTCAGGTTCCGCGCCTCATTGCTAAACTGCCTGAGCTGAACCGTGTGAATGCCGAGGCCGCATGGCGTGACTATGCAGAGGTTATCCTGTGTAGTGATCGCGATGAAATGGTCCGTGTGTCAGACCAGTATGCTCCTGAGCATCTGCACGTGCAGGCCCGGGACCTGGATTGGTGGCTGGACAACCTGACCAACTATGGGTCGTTGTTTCTAGGCGAACACACCACTGTGGCGTTCGGCGACAAAACGGCTGGTCCGAACCACGTGCTTCCGACCAGCGGCGCAGCGCGGTATACAGGCGGGCTTTCGGTGCACAAGTTTATCAAAACTGTGACTTGGCAGCGCGCAACAGCTGATGGCATGCGCCCGGTTGCAGAAGCAACAGCGCGAATTTCGCGTCATGAGGGTATGGAAGGCCATGCCCGCACGGCTGATGACCGTCTGCGCAAATACTTCCCGGGTGTGGAGTTCGACCTTGGATGATCGCCATGCGTGGTCGAGGGCCGATCAACTGTTCGGTTGGGCTAGTACCAATCTCCAAATAAGCTACTGGCGCGGCCTGATGGTCGCGTTATTAATTGCCGCCACGGCGACATTCCTGTCTGAGCATTACGGTGCTCCGACCATGTTAATTGCTTTGCTGATCGGCCTTTCCCTTGGGTTTCTTGCAGAAGTGCCCAAGCTAGAAGGAGGACTGAACTTTACCGCTAAGACGGTGCTTCGGCTGGGTGTGGGACTTCTGGGCATCCGACTTGGGTTCGAAGATGTCCAGGCCATAGGCGCAACCTCGATTGTGGCTGTGTTCGGAATGGTTCTGGCAACGCTGGGCTGTGGTGCATTGCTTTCTTTCGCAATTGGCAGGCGGTTTGCCTTTGGCATCTTGTCCGGGGGGGCCGTGGCCGTCTGTGGCGCCTCTGCTGCCCTTGCGTTTTCGTCAGTGCTGCCTGCGCGACCTGACCGGGAAAAAGACACCGTCCTGGTGGTGATCGCGGTCACTGTACTGTCGACCATAGCTATGATTGTCTATCCCATCCTGTTTCAGGGGCTGGGGTTTGATGACACCCAAACCGGTTTTTTGATTGGCGCGACCATCCATGATGTCGCGCAGGTTGTTGGAGCAGGATATTCAGTCAGCGACGAGGCCGGGCTTA
Organism: Ruegeria sp. E1; assembly: GCF_056534225.1. NCBI lineage: Bacteria > Pseudomonadati > Pseudomonadota > Alphaproteobacteria > Rhodobacterales > Roseobacteraceae > Ruegeria > Ruegeria sp. E1. The sequence goes on from NZ_JBQFPE010000010.1 coordinate 163,822, forward strand.
CGGCAACGCTGACAAAGATGCTGCGTGTGGCTGCGCTTCCGGTGTTAGTCATAACGATACATCTGTGTTTTCACGACAGCCGTGCGGGCCGGTCTCAGTTTCCGTGGTTCCTGATTTTGTTTGCAGCGCTGGCGGTCACGCGGACCGTTGTCGAAATCCCGCAGATCGTGATTTATACTGTCTCTGAATTCGCCCGCTGGATGATGATCGCTGCAATTGGCCTGCGCACCGATCTTGCTGCGGTACTGAGCGTTCGTCCCGTGTTGTTAATTATCCTGCTGGTCGAGACCCTCTTTCTGCTGGGCATGGCACTGGTATTCACAATGAAATTTCTCAACTGAGGTACATGAAATGGTCAGCCAAATCGTGAGGCATCAGGGCACAGGCCGTTTGAGCCGTATCGTCGAGCACAATGGCGTGATTTACCTGTGTGGGCAGGTGGGAAACCGAGGGGAGAGCGTTGCGGATCAAACTCGTACGACCCTTCAAAAGATCGAAGATCTTCTGGGCTCGGTCGGCAGCTGCAAGAGCCGCATTCTGTCGGCGACTATCTGGCTGTCCGACATGCAGGATTTCAATGAAATGAATGCTGTGTGGGATGCCTGGGTCGAGAACGGGCATGAGCCCGCGCGGGCCTGCGGCGAAGCCAAGCTGGCCAGCCCAGAGCTTAAGGTGGAAATTCTGATCGTCGTCGCCGCCGGATCCTGATCCAAACGGCGGAGTACCAAACTGAAATGGGCAGGGTCAGGTGTCTTGCCCAGCCTTCTTAAGCCTGCTGCGGTATAACGAGTGTTGGTATGGTCGAGCGGCGCAGGACGCGTTTCGCCACTGTCCCAAGGAAGGTGTGACCGGTTCTATGTTCGTGTGTGGCCATGACGATCAGGCCGCAATTCAGCGACTTCGCGCGGCTCAGGATCATTTCTGCCGCGTGACCATCCACCAATTCGGCGCTGGCAACCAGCTGATAGGCTGATTTCTCTTCGCCTGAAAGCCCTTCGGCAAATGCCTTCTGGTTCTGCTTCAACAGCTCTTTAAAGGACGCATGGCGCTCATTCAGGGCTTTTTGCCGCGCGTGCTGGTCCTGCATGAACATGTTCAGCGTCACGACTGCGTCTGGCGACAGCGGTTCAGCTACATGCAGGACATGCACCTTGGCATCTAGCTTTTGCGCCAAACCAAGCGCGTGTCGCAGCGCGTTATCTGCACTTTCCGAAAGGTCCGTAGCGACCAAAATGTCATCTGTTTGCGGCAACATTTCTTGATCCTTTGTGCTTTTAGTAACCCATCAACCTGGGGAGCCAGAGCGATATTTCCGGGAAAAACGCGATGATAAAGATCGCGATTGTGTTGATCGCAGCGAAAGGAAGGGCTGCAACTGAAATCCGCTCGATCGATATGTTCGAGATCCCGGAGGCGATAAACAGATTTTCCCCCAGCGGTGGCGTTTGAAAGCCAATACCCAATGTACAGACCATGACAACGCCAAAGTGAATGGGGTCGATGCCCATACTGTAGGCCACCGGCAGCATCACAGGAACAAGGATTAGGATCGTGGCCAAGGTTTCCATGAACATGCCGACAAACAGCAGGAACAAAATTACCAGAGTCCAGATGACGTAGAGGTTGCTTGTTACAGAAAGCATGCCGTCTGCGATGATTGCCGGGATCTGGTTTTCGACCAACAAACGCCCGAATACCGTCGCCGTGAACATGATTAGCAACACACGACCCGTCAGCCATGTGGTTGTTTCAAGCGAGGTGAACAGGCTCGACCAGGTCAGTTCGCGATAGATGAACGCACCGACAACCAAGGTGTAAAAGATTGCTACGATGGCCGCTTCTGTGGGTGTGAAGAACCCGGAATAGATTCCGCCCAGGATCACAATCGGTGCCATCAGCGCCCAAAAACCCCGATACACTTCGCACAGGATCTGACGCGCTGACCAACCCTCTGCCGAGCCTTTGTAGCCCTGCTTTTTTGACAGAATGAAGTTCATGATCAGCAAGCTGCCGGCGATCAGGAAGGCAGGCATAAAGCCAGCAATGAACAGCTTTGGGATCGAAACGGTTTGAAACTGACCATGTTCAGCAACGGCTTCGGGTGGGGCGGGCATGCCAAGTGCCGCGATGCCGAAGATGATTAGGGGAATGGACGGAGGGATCACGATCCCCAGCCCGCCCGAGGACGCAGTGATGGCCGAGGCGAACGGTTTTCCATATCCGCGCTCAATCATTGCAGGGATCATTAACATCCCAACCGCAGCTGTCGTGGCCGGGCCCGAACCCGAGATGGCGCCGAAAAACAGGCAGGCAAAGACCGTTGCGGCGGACATGCCCCCGGTAAATGGCCCGGCAAAACTTTCGGCGACATTGATAAGCCTCCGGGATAGCCCGGAAGCCTCCATTAATGCCCCTGCCAGAATAAAGGCCGGGAGGGCCATTAGAGGAAACGATCCAACTGAAGTATATGCAATCTGCACAAACTTAATTGGGTTTTCGCCCAGATACAGAAACGACAATAGGGTAGATACACCCAATGCCACCGTAATTGGCGCACCAATTACCAGGAGGAATAGAAACCCCCCAAAAAGAATGAAAACAATTTCGCTACCCATCACTTGCTCCCATTCTCGCTAGAGGATTCTTGGTGTTCGGATACGTCCGCGCGCAACTCTTCAAGGTCAATTGCATCGGGATCCCGAAGGTCCTGTTTCAGGACGATTTTCTTGTAATTCACTTGCAGCACTCTGAATGTCATCAGAGAAAACGCAATGGGTAGAACGATGTAGACCCAACTCAGATGGAAACCCAAGGTCTGAGAGGACTGAAACCGATTCATTTTATTGAATATGAAATCAATCGCCAGATAGACGAAGTAGACATTAAAGAAAATCCAAAAGAGATCTGCGATTGCCTCAATATACTTTATGGCAGAGGCAGGAAGGAATTTGAATTGAAAGGTCACCCTGTTATGCGCACCCATTTTGGCGGCATAGCTTGCTCCGAAAAAAACGAACCAAACAAACATGTAAACGGACAATTCTTCAACCCATGAAAATGAGAAGTTAAAGAGCGTCCGTACGATGATCTGAATGAACAATAGACAAACGAAGGCAATCAGCAATGCCCGGCAGATATAGCTTTCAATATTGTCTACGACCTCCCAAAAGCCTTTCATGACACGTCCCCTTTGTTAGCAAAGAGGCACCCGAAGGTGCCTCTCGATATTTTGTGAGCTTGGTCTTATTGGGAAACCGGCTCGCGGCCGATGGCTTCAAGCATGGCGTTCACCTTCTCGATGCCGCCTACGCTGTCGTAGAATTTCGGCCATACAGCCTGTGTTGCCAGTTCGATGAACTCTACTTCGTCATTGGCAGGGTCTACGATTTCCATTCCGTGCTGGTCGACCAGCTGCTGCTGGATCTCTGCTTCCTTGTCGCGCAGGAATTGCGCTGAGGCGGCAGTTGCAGCTTTGGCAGCTTCCAGAACGACTTCCTGATCTTCTGCTGACAGTTCTTGGAAGACTTGCTCGGACACGATCAGCGGCTCGATCAGGAACAGGTAACGCAGGTTGGTCGCATATTTCTGGATTTCGTAGAATTTCATCGCGTTGATCGTGATGTAGGGCGTGTCCTGGCCATCGACGACCTGTGTCTGAAGCCCAGCGAACGTCTCGGACCATGCCATCGGTGTCGGGCTGATGCCCCAGGATTTGTAGGTGTCGATCATGATTTCGTTCTTGGGAACGCGAATGACCAGACCTTGCAGATCTTCAACAGTCCGCACCGGCTTCTGAGAGTTCGTCAGGCGGCGGAATCCGGCGTAAGTCCAGCCGATAATGCGCACACCTGCGTCTTCGATGGTTGCTTGTACCAGCTCTTCACCGATTGGACCCTGAGTCAGGGTTTCTGCGTCTTCCAGGCTGAGCATTGCGTAGGGCAACGACAGAATGCCAACGCGCGGTGAGAAGGGCGTGATGTTGTTGATCGCCAGGATCGACATGTCCAGGGTTCCAATTGCGGCGTCATTTACGGTGTCCTGCTCTGAACCCAGTTGACCATTGAGAAAGAGGGTTGCGGTATGCTTTCCGCCCGAAAGCTCTTCAAGTGCGGCTTTGAAAGCAAGCCCACCGACTTCTTGGGTGCTACCGCCACTGTCGCCAACGGCTACCTTGAAGTTTTTTGCCTGTGCCGGAAGCGCCAACAGCAAGGCGGTCATGCTGGCAGCAGCCGTCATCGAAATCGTTGATTTTAAGTTGCGCATTTTTTTCTCCCTGTGAGGTTTTCTTTTCGGTGCAACAGGCCTGAACTCTGCGTTTTACTGTTGATGCCCGCAGGTGGTTGATCGCGATGACTGAAGTTCAATAAATCGGCAAGTTGCTTAAACCTCAAACTCTCAGGAAATGAATTGAAATCAAGTTCGAAATATGAGCATTAAATTGACAGAATTGCAATTTATGGAGATCCCATGCGCTTAGAATGGATAGAAGACATACTTGCAGTAAACGACACAGGGTCTTTTAATTCTGCGGCGGAAACGCGATTTCTCACGCCATCTGCCTTCACACGTCGCATTCGTGCGATCGAAGGCGCATTAGGATGCGAGCTCTTTGATAGAAGTACCAGACCGATCACTCTCAGAAATCACGTTGTAGATTGTATCCCAGAACTGCGCGATGCGGCTGCAGCCATTAAACGGGCAAAATCGCTGTTATCAGACCCGGATCTAAGCCATCGACTTCGCGTAACCCTGATCTGTCAACATGCTTTGGCCGCGTCGATTGCACCAAAGCTGTTGTCTAATTTTGCCGCGGGTAACAGGACGCACGTCCGCGTGAAGTCAGGCAGAATGAGCCAGTGCATTTTAAGCCTGGTCCAGCGAGACGCCGAGTTCGCCCTCGTGTACCAACCGGTCGAAGAAGAACTGAGCATTGTTCCAGACAATTGTGAGCAAGTATCTTTAGGCCAAGAGATCTTTTTGCCAGTCGGAAAACCAGGTGTTTTTTCCGCTTCCGAAGAGGACGAGATTCCGATTGTTGGGTACCCGAAAAATATCTTTCTGGGAGAGATCCAACAAAGAATGTTTAGGGACAGCTTCCAGTCTACAAGGCCTTTGACTACGGTCGCTGAAACGGGGTTGAGTCTAGCGGTTGTGGAGTTTGTTAGACGTGGTCTCGGTGTCGGTTGGTTGCCGAAATCGATCGTTACACAAGATATTGTCAATGGGAACCTGATCGATCTTAGCGAGCGGCTTCCGAGTTTTACACTCAGCATTGTTTTGCTGAGGCTAGAAGGACCAATGTCTTCTTCCAGCGAAGACTTTTGGAATAATGCAAAAGTGGGAACGGACAACAGTTACAGACACGAAGGCTATACATGAAGCCAAGCTTTCGGTAAAAATTCGCATTTCTCGCTCTTTGAAAACGAATTGGGATCAGCCGTGAAATATGACACTTTAACTTTGCAGTATGAACTCACGTCGAAGCACAATTTCTGATTTGTTATTTTATGTCAGCCTGTTCTGAATTTCCATCAGCTTGCTTTCGAAGACTTCGGCCGGCGTTCGATAGTCGAGGCACTTGCGCGGGGTAGAGTTGAGGCGGTGGCAAATCGACTTCAAAAATCGATTTGTCAGCGCCGTTGGTTCAGTTGATCTCGGCAGACACTTTCGCAGCCTGCTGTTTGTATTCTCGACGGTTCCTTTCTGGTACGGCGCTTGCGGGTCGTAGAACCGCGCGTCCGCACCGATCCCGGCCTTGAGATGTTTCCAAGCCGAGAACTCGGTGCCACAGTCACTCCTCTGACGAAAAGGTCGGTGAGGTTTAGCAATTGTTCGGCGATGGAAGGCTTACGGTCGTTGTGCCATAGATTGGCCTTTGGACACTTGAACCAGCCCCGCGGCGCAAAACGGCTCGTGGCCCATCGCACAAGCGAGCCAATTCTCCCTATGCGGGAGCTTGTTCAGCTTGCAGCGAAAAAGAACGGATGTTCCAACCAATCCAAGGGCACAGAGTCTTCCGGTGGATGAGTGGCCATCACAGGGTGTGCAATTGGGCAACTGCTGGTGTGTAAAACCCCGAACTTTCACCTGATCGAAGCAAAATTCCCAAGAATTGGCGGTGAATGCGTTCGAAACAGCGCCTTTGTTCTCCAGTTTCGGGGTTTTACACACCTGCGTTGATGGCTTCACACAACTGAAACCGATTTGAATTCGATCGCGGTCCAGATACCATGTCCTGATTGTATCTAGGCCACTCCCCACATATCGAAGCCACCGATCCAGTTCTGCAGGTGCAAACTTTATGTCTCGGGGTGTTCTTTGGTTCACCGCTCAGCAAACCGAGTTCCGTTTCGGGCTCCAAGGAAAATTCCTCTGCAAAACAGGCAGAACTATGGGTGACGGGTCACGTGCTTTGACGTGGGCCAGAAGTGGCCCAACGGCCGGGTTAGGCTGGCCCAAACTGGGCCAGGGCCATGTCGACAACATGAAAAAGCATAAAAAACAGGGCGTTAAGGTCGCCGACAGCGAAAAGCGGGCGCAAGCCCGTTTGAACCTTAAAAACAAGGGCTTTGCTCTTGTTTGCAGCTTGCTGCGTGGGGTGTGGAACTACTATGAGGCCCCCGGGCCGAAATGGCAGGACTCTGTCATTGCTCTCAAAGGTGCCGCAGACCGGGGCACGCGAACGAAAGAGCGCGAAGTGCCTCTCTAAAAGCATTTGATGTCTTGGAGTGGGCGGATTCAACCGCCCTCTCCCGCCTTAATCCGGCGTGTCAATCGGTTGCCATTGCATCCCGAACAGAGGCCGGATCGCATCGACCTTGTTCTCAGAGCTGGACTCTCACTACAGGATGTCGAGCAGGCTTTTGCTCGATGGTACCCCGTCCAGGGCCCGGAAAGCCACCAATTGCAATCTCGGATCAAGCTCTGCCTTGGCTCTCAATGCAAAATCTTTCCGAGCCAGCTCCCGGTGCTGCGAGACGAAGGCGTCGATCTCCCCTGCCCTGTCATGAACCACACCCATAACGTCGTCATAGTAGGATTGAACCTGCGCGGCATCGTCTAGTGCCAACAGCGGCAGAACATCGTCCAAGGCACCTTTGGCAATCCAGGCCATCAGGTTCTTTTCATGCGCGAGCCCAGCAAGTGCCTTGTGCCGCAGGACATAAGCATCCGCTTTAATCTTCAGCCTTAGGCCATCGTCAAACGCGATGACGTAGCCTTCGAGGCCTTCCAGTGCGCGCGCGTCATTCTAGAACCGGTGCACATCGTCAACGCTGTCGAACTGCGCGACGATCGGAACACTGTACTGGGTGGCAACAGCTTCCAGCTCTGCATGCGGCATGTAAGCCCCAGGCCGCTTATGTCTGATCGCCAGCAAGGTCAGCTGAGGGACAGAACCAACTGGCTCTGGGGCGACGTGAATTCGAAAATCGGCGTGAAGCCTGCCGCGATCATATCGGCGCAAAGTGCTTTCACCTCAGGCCCAGCAACGACCCACCCCGCTCGGGGCTGGGCAAAGATGCCCATCCGGATCATGAACACCATCTCACCCCAGACTATCGTCGGGTGGATCATCGAACCGTCCAGCTTATCCAGAACCGCATGGGATACATCCCGCGGCTCTTCCTGCACCGGGCGCTTTTCACCCAGGTTGAAGAACTTGTGGAACGGCCGTACGATCAGTTTGCTGGCGGGATCAATTTTCAACCCAGGCATTCCCGCGTCAGCGCACTGTAGAACGTGTTGTCCAGCGTGTAGAGGTAGTTGATCACCGAGTAGCCGCCGTTCACTGCAGGAGAAAAAGGCAGGGAGCCTCCAAACTCGCGGAATGCAAACTCTGCCATAATTGCTATTTGGGGCACTCGGTGACTATGCTTCCGCTGGATGCTGACCTACATTTTCACTGAAGCAGCATGCAGCTACCCCGCCAAAAAAACATGCGATGTATGTCAGTTCACAATGGCAAGACGAGTTCTGAGTGGGCTCAGGCATCTAAAGAAACAATAACAAACTCCGCAGCATAAGCCCAAGAACCTGCCTAAGAGGTTTTGAGCCTAAATGATCGCAATGTTTCCCAATCCTCAACCGGCAGGTTTTGGCTGGACTTCACCAGATGCAAATGCCGGAAACTAAGTGTTACGCCAGTCAAGTCTTTTAAGGCTTCGGTTTCTGCAGCTTTGATTTCGGGATTGATCGGACCATAGGCGACGCTGATATGCGGCAGAAATTCTCGCGGGCGCTGAGAGGCCGGCAAAGCTTGCGCCAGCGCTGCTTGCTCGCGGATAAGGTTGGGCGGGGGCAATAGGTCCAGATACAAAGACTTAAAGAACAGATCTTCCGCCTTAACATCGGTCACGGTCAGTTTGTGGCATGAAAAACCGGATGATATGCTACCAAGGCGTGCAGCCAGCTCTGCCTCTTCAGCCGCAATGTCACCCATGAGCGTCACGTGCGGTACAAAGGACGGAGCACCATGCGCATTGGCGAAATTACTGATCCGGTTGCTCAACGCGGTCAGCTCCGGTTCCTCGGGGATCATCCAGACAGAATATGTTGCGACATCGGCCTTCATGGTCAATGCGTTCCTCGTGAGATAAATTCCGGGGCGATTAAGACAGTTTCACCCGGTTTTGCCGGTTGATCCAATCTTTCGGAAAGCAGCCGCAATATCTCGGAAACGGTCTGGTCCATGTCGTTGCGTACGGTGGACAACTGAATATTTGGCCATTGGGCAATCGCGATGTCATCAAAGCCCACCACAGACAAATCCGTCGGAATGTTCAGCCCAAACACCTGACGGGCCGCTGTCAGGGCACCCAGCGCCATTGCATCGTTTGCACAAAACAATCCGTCGATACCGCCATTGCCATTCAGGATCCGAGTGATGGACCGGTACCCGCCCTCATAGCTATAGTCGGAATGCTCGATGATGGCAGGTTTCAAGCCCGCTCTCGCCAGGGCGTCTTCAAATCCAGCCATGCGTTCCTGATCCGAAGAAAGGTGCTCCTGACCGCCAAGATATCCAAGCCGAGTTTTCCCCTGGCTGATGAGCTCGGCAACGGCCAAATTCGCCCCGCGCGCATTGTCGCAACAGACACAATCGACCCGTTCAGCCTGCATGATGCGACCGGATACGATCAGAGGAATGTTCAGTTTGGCACAGTGGATCGCAACTGATTCGTCTACGCTCCCGCCACGCAGAATCAGTGCATCCAGCGGATACGCCAGCACTTCAAGGATCTCTGCTTCGGTCGTTTCGACGGACCCGCCGAGCACGACAGGCCACTTGCCCATCCGGTGCAATCCCTGCATCAGCTTGGCCAGAATCTCGCTATCGTAATGGTTCACCAGATCGCCGGTGACGATGGCCACAAGGTTGGATCGACCATTGCTTTGCAGCCCTGCCGCCAACGCGTTGGGCCGGTATCCAAGCTGCTCAGAAACTTTCAGAATCTTCTTTTTCTTATCCTCATCCAGCGGAGAGCCTGGCGTGAACGCTCGCGACACCGCCGAACGCGAAACACCGGCCGCCTGCGCAACCTGCTTCGCTGTAACGCGGCGTGGTTTGGAAGCTTTGCTTGTCGTCATGTTTCAGTCAGGTCTCTTTTTGATCGGTCACAGCTTCTTTTGTGAGTATCTGAAATTTTAGCTTGCGTCATAAAGGTGTCATTACTTACCGTTATGTGAACACGTGTTCACTACATTTGTAGCAGAATTATGGAAGATGCAAAATGAACCTTGCTCCGGTCGACTACGAAACCGCCTCTTCTACTCTTGGTGCCGAGATACAGCTGCGCGGCTTGCGGGTAGGATATGCCGAGCAGGATGTGTTGTCGGACATCGATCTTGACGTGCGGGCCGGAGAGTTCATCGCTCTGCTGGGGGCGTCGGGCTGTGGCAAGACCACGCTGCTGCGCGCGTTGGCTGGTTTTGTCCCGGTGCGTGGCGGCTCGATCTCCGTCGATGGTCAGGACATGAGCCACACAACGCCCGAAAAGCGCGGAATGGCGATGATGTTTCAGTCCTATGCCTTGTGGCCGCATATGAACGTGGCACAGAATATCGGATACGGGCTGAAGCTGCGCGGAAAAAGCAAAGCTCAGATTTCGGCGCGAGTGCAGGAGATGGCGGCGCTGGTGGGGTTGGGCGATCTGATCCACCGCAAGATCGGCGCTTTGTCCGGCGGTCAGCGGCAGCGGGTTGCGCTGGCACGGGCGCTGGCCATCGACCCGCCGGTGTTGTTGCTGGATGAGCCGCTGTCCAACCTCGATGCGGGTATCCGTGCGAATATGCGGCACGAGATCCGCAGCCTGCAACAACGGCTGGGGTTGACCACCGTCCTTGTCACCCATGACCGCGAAGAGGCGATGTCGATGGCCGATCGGGTGGTGATCCTGAATCAGGGGCGCATCGCGCAGGTCGGCACGCCCGAGGATGTGTTTCACACACCCGCAAACCCCTACGTCGCGCGGTTCATGGGGGCTGGAAACACCCTGTCTGGTGAGGCCGATCTTGGCGCGCAATTTGTCGATCTGAAAGTCAACGGCCAACGCTACCGCCTGCCGATCCCAGCCGCAGATGTATCCGGCGTTCATTTCCCAAAGCCCCAAAGCGGCCCCGTCGATATCCTGTTTCACAGCGACGCAGCACAGCTGGGTCAGGCGGCAGATAATGCCCTGTCATTGCCCGGAACGGTGGTTCAACATTCCTATCTGGGATCAGTCTATCGTCATGAAATTCAGGTCGGCGAGGCCCGGATCATGGCGGACAATCCCCACAAGATGCCCATCGGCTCGGCGGTCGATGTAAGCGTACCGGCCACGGCCCTTAGTCTGTTTCCTGCAAAGTCCCAGACAGCCGTGACCGGACCCGAGGCGGCGAGCCAGGCCGCGCAACACCTCTGAGACCCTGGAGAAACACCATGACTTCCAAAATTGCAAATCTTTTTGCATCAGCAGCGATGGCGCTGATCGCAACCAGTGCGGCGCAAGCCGAAAACGTACTCAACGTGGCCTCTGGCGGCAGCCAGAATATGGTCGATTACGTCACCGACTATCTGGGCCCGCTGTTCGAGGAACAGAACCCGGGCTGGACCGTCAATGTGGTCGGCACCGGACCCGGGAACGCGGGTAGTCAGGCGATCCTTGAAAAGATCAAAGCACAGGCTGGAAATGACGCGTGGGATACAGATGTCGTCGTCATGACCCAGCTGAAAACCGGCGAGATGGTGACCGAAGGCCTGCTGCAGCAATATGTCGACGATATCGACACCGGCAAACTGGCCACGCGGGACACGTCCAAAAGCGCTCTGGGCACGGATGTGACCGGCTATGTCATGCCGATGTTCCACAGCCAGACAGCGATCGCTTACAACCCCGATCTTGTTGAAAACCCACCCAACAGCTTTGACGAACTGAAAGCCTGGACCGCCGAAAACAAGGGCGCGTTCGGCTATAACGGGATCAAGAACGGCATGTCCGGCGTCGCCTTCACTGCGGCTTGGATGTATGCCTATGCGGGCAACACCGATCAGCTGATGAACGGCCCCTATGACCCTGAGTTGAAAAACAGCTGGGATCAGGCCCTGAATGACCTTAAAGCGTTCAACGAAAACGTCACCTTTACCCCGGGCAACGCGGGCACCTTGGACATGATGAACCGGGGCGAGATCGTGATGGGCCCGGTCTGGGTCGATATGTTCTACACGTGGCAGGCCGACGGGCGTCTGAACCCAAATCTCAAACTGCTGCTGCCCGAGCCGGGAATGCCGGGACAACCTTACTACTACGCGGTTCCCGCCAAGGCCGAAAATGCCGAAGCTGCCCGCAAGTTCATCGCGCTGGCCACCAGCCCCGACGTGCAGGCCGAGGGCATCGTCAAACGCTTCAACTGGTACCCGGGCATCGACGCCCAGCATGTTGAAACCTCGCTGGACAAAGAGGTCTGGGACAAGCTGTTCACTGACGTAACTCCTGAAGAGTTGGCCAGCAAAGGTAAGCCGTTCCCGCTGGGTCCGTTCTTCGACGATATCCGCGAGGCCTATGAGCAAAAGGTTTCCAATTAAGTCTCCCAACAACGGAAACCTTGGTGCGGGCTTATTCCGTTCGGCCCGCACCTGAACATTCTGGACCGGATAACGATGATCACACGCAAAACCTCATTGGTTCTGGTTGCCCCGGCAATTGTGTTGCTTGGGTTGCTGTTTCTCTACCCCTTGGGCTATTCTCTGCTTTGGGCGTTCCGGGACGAGGATCTCGGCGGTTGGGGTCTGCAGAATTTCATCAAGGCGTTTGGCCTTTATTCCAATGACATCCTGTTCACACTGATCATCGTCACCCTGTCCACTGTCATCATCGGAGGCTTCTCCGTTGCCATTGGCGGTTATCTGACGCTTGGTGAAAATCGTGTTGCCCTTGCGGTGCTGCGCTGGCTTTACCGCTGGCCCCTGTTCATTCCCTTCGTGGTCGCCGCGCAACTGATGCGGACGTTTCTGGCCAAGAACGGCATGATGAACAACATCGTCGTCTCGACCGGGTTGATGGAGCCGTTACAGGCGGCCAGCTATCTGGATTGGCGCGGCATCGTGATCACTTTCGTCTGGAAACAGACGCCTTTCGTGGCCTTGCTGGTCGCAGGCGCCATGGCCGCGCTGGATCGTTCCACGATCGAGGCGGCTCGCAATCTGGGCGCGTCCCGATTGCGCATCCTGTTCGAAATTGTCGTGCCTCAAGTCGCCACGACACTGATGGTCGGGTTGATCCTGTCATATGTGGTGATGATGTCGGTGTTGTCTGTTCCACTGATGATCAATGCGCAGACTCCAACCATGATCACCGTCGACATGGCATGGCGCATCAACGCCTATTCCGACTACGGCGTCGCCAATGCGCTTGGCTTCATCTCATATGCCATGACGGCCGTTATCGCTTGGATCTACCTGCGCCAGGGCGTGCGGGAAGGAGGGAAGCCAGCATGATCCTTCTGCGCACGACCGTGACGGCCATTCTGCTGACCCTGTTGGCCTTCACCATTTTCGGACCGATCACCAACATGCTGATCTGGTCGGTGGCCGAAACATGGTATTTCCCCGCCAAACTTCCACAAAGCTATGGCTTTTCATTTTGGGAACGTGTGTTTCGCCCCCAGGGCAACGCTATGGAATCGCTTTGGAGTTCGGTACTGATCGCGCTGTTTACAGTACTGGCCTCGCTGGCAGTGGCGATACCGGCAGGGCTGGCGCTTGGACGTGGCAGCCTGCCGTGGAGGACATTCTTTCTCCTCCTTTTCCTGTTGCCGCAGGCTTTCCCGTCCATTGCAGTACATATGAACATTGCGCGCATTTTCTACGGGCTGGGCCTGAATGGCACCTATCTCGGCGTGGTTTTGGTCCATACGATCCAGGGTCTTGTGTTTTCGGTTTGGATTGCCACCGCTGCCTTTGCCGCTGTGGACCGTGAACTTGAGGAGGCCGCCGCCAACATAGGGGCCTCGCCCTTTACCGTATTCCGCACCGTGACTCTGCCGCTTGCGCTGCCCGGCCTGATGGCCAGCGCCATCTTCGTTTTCCTCATCTCGCTGGACGAGTTCACTGGCACCTATTTTGTTGGCGTGCCGGACGTGACTACCATGCCCTTGCTGCTGTTCACGGCGTCGATGGAAGGGAACTATCAGATCGCCTCAATCACTGCGCTTATTCTGCTGGTGCCTTCGGTGGGGTTCATGTTGTTCATCGAACGGTTCCTGAAATCTGACGTTCTGGCAAAAGTAGGAAGCTGACATGACCGACTTAGATGCTCGTCTGACATTCGCCAAATCGCTGGCGCAGGAGGCCGGAGATTTAGCTCAACGCCTCAGGTCAGAAAGAAGTGCCGAGTTTGTCGCTGAAAAAGGCCCGCAGGACTTCGTGACATTCGCGGATCGCGCCGTCGAAGACCTGATCCGCAGTCGGATTGCGGACAACTGGCCATCAGACGCTATGCTGGGTGAAGAAGGCGGCGTGTCCGGCACTGGGCAAGCTCTCTGGGTTGTGGATCCAATTGACGGTACCGCCAATTTCATGCGGGGTCATCGGGACTGGGGCGTTTGCATCGCTTTCTATGACGGAGCCCGGATACCGCTGGGCGTGATCTGCGCCCCGGATATGAACATGCTGGCCTGGGCCGCCGCTGGATCTGGTGCTTGGCTGAACGGAAAGCGGCTACACGTTTCGGACTGTACGGAACCCGATCGTGCATTGCTATTGCTGGGTTGGTCGAACCGCCGCCCGGTTGCCGAGCATACTGCCCTGATCCAGACACTGCTGGATGCGGGCATGGAGTACCGCCGCAATGGATCAGCCGCGATCAGTCTGTTAGCCGTCGCTGCAGGACAAGCCGAAGGATACTATGAGGCGCATCTGAACGCCTGGGATGCCTTCGCCGCTATTCCCATGATTACGGAAGCGGGAGGCCAAGTCGATTGCGACCCACTGGAGCACTTTCTGATGCATGGCAGCCGGGTTCTGGCTTGCAACAAATACATGCATCCAGCAATCCGCGAATGCGTGGAACGGTGGTGACGAAAGCGCCGTGGTTTCGATTCAAAGGCGCTAACTGTGAATAGTTGAGAGCGGCCCGTCAAACCGGCCATTCGCCGCTAATATAAAATCTGAGACATACCGAACGGACAAAATGCGGGACAAAGCAGACTTGTGCCGTCGCGGTTATTGCTGACGCAGCATTTGCTCGCGTTTGAGCCGTGGTATTGATGCCTTCAAAGCTTGGGGCAGTCGTCCAGTTCCAGTAGGGTGTGCCGCCGGAACGCGACAACCATGGCTACCTCGTCTTAGCTAAGAATGGTTGAGCGAAGCTCTCGCGGTCCAGTCCTCTGGCCTTCGACTGATTGGCGTTTGCGCCACTTCGCGACCGTCTTGGTGTTGTGCCCAACCTCACTGCTCAGTTCATAGATCGAAGTTTTCGATCGCTGTATTGCTGCTCTGATGGCATTGGGCGTTGTCAGTGTCGGTAGAGTAGTCTAGTTCTTCGCTAGAATTAGGCCTTGGCAAGAAAGCAGCAGCGACAATGATAAGCCCTCTGAGCAAGCTGACAATCTTGTGTGTGGGTGCGGGTTTTAGCGGTGCTGTGATCGCGCGAGAATTTGCAGAGCAAGGCTGCAAGGTCTATGTTATTGACGAGCGTCCACATATTGCTGGAAACTGCCACACCGAGCGTGACAAAAAGTCAGGCGTGATGGTGCACAAGTACGGACCTCATATTTTTCACACCAGCAGTGAAACAATCTGGGCCTATGTAAACCGGTTCGCGAATTTCATGCCGTTCACCAATCGTGTAAAAGCGACATCGCAAGGGCAAGTATATTCGCTGCCGATCAATTTACACACGATCAATCAGCTGTTCGGAAAAACCATGGGCCCCGCTGAGGCCGAAGTCTTTCTGAAAGAGGAATGTGCCGTCGCGATCGAGAGCCCCCAATCTTTCGAAGAACAGGCGCTCGCGTTCGTTGGGCAGAAAATCTATGAGGCCTTCTTCAAAGGATATACACGCAAGCAATGGGGCGTCGAGCCGACAGAGCTTCCGGCTTCCATCCTGAAACGGCTGCCCTTGCGCTTCACCTATGACGACAACTATTTCAACGACAAGTATCAGGGCATTCCGAAGAACGGCTACACGGACATGGTCGCCGCTATTTTGGACCATCCGGGTATCAATGTATCTTTGGCTACTCGATTTGAAGATCTAGATGAGACCTATGATCATGTCTTCTATTCCGGACCTATTGATCGCTATTTCGGCTACAGGCTTGGTGATCTAAGGTATCGGACACTGGACTTTGAAGAGGTTCGCGATGCAGGTGATCTGCTGGGCACTGCTGTCATGAACTACTGTGACGAAGACATCCCGTGGACGCGAATTTCTGATCACAAGTATTTTGCCCCGTGGGAAATGGATCAGACAACCGGGACCGTTGCCTACAAAGAGTTTTCGCGCCTGAGCGGCAGAGACGACATACCTTACTACCCGCTGAGACTGCTCAATGATAAAGGGCTTCTGGAAAAGTATGTTGGGCTTGTGCAGGCAGAGAAGAACGTCACTTTTGTTGGTCGCTTAGGAACGTATCGTTACATCGATATGGACAAGACAATCGGCGAAGCGCTTGAGACATCCAGGCAGGCATTAACGTCTTTGAGTCGCGGCGAGACCCCGAAGAAGTTCTATCAGGAGGTGCTGTAAACTTGTCCAAGGTGCTTGATCTTGAACTATCGTCTTTGATCTTTGAACGAGATGATCCGGCGCTTACAAGAGAGCGGCTTGGTGTCGCTGAAGAACGTGATCCCAATTATGATGCGCGGTATGATTTTCGGACATTTATCTACGATTGCTACTTCGATACCGATCTAGGGAAAATTGTTCTGATATGCCCTAAACTTCTGAACTTCAAAGACCTTCTCAAGGATATCAGTTGGTGGGCTGACGGCCAAAAGATCGAGATCTCCAAAGTTGCAGAAATCTCTCGGGGGTCGCTGATCATTCTTGATGCTCCAACTGAAACACCAGTAGAGTTACAGATTAGTCATCCGTTGTTTTCTGGCACACTGCGGGTGAATGCCCAGCACAAGGATGTTTTTGCCGGGAAAAACGCTATATATGCGATTTCGAAAGACAATCACCTGAGCTGGATTCAGGATTGGTTGCGATACTACGTCAAAGAACACGATGCCAACGCGCTGGTTCTTTATGACAATCACTCTACCGCCTACTCAATGGACGAATTGAAAACTGCGGTCGCCGAGGTTGACGGAATCTCGGCTTTTGGCCTGGTTCGGGCGTGGTTTCCTTTTGGTCCGGGCGGCAGCAAGAATACCAACTTCAATTCGAAGTTTCTTCATATGACAATGGTCGAATTGGGCCGCCGTCGTCTTTTGGGTGAGGCCAGGGCGGTTTTGAATGTCGATATTGATGAGTTGGTCTATTCCAAATCAGGCCAGAGCATCTTTGATGCCACCGTCGCATCTGAACAGGGCTATACACGGGTCAACGGCCAATGGGCCTATGCAGATCGTCCTGCCGATGGCCAACTTGTCTGTCATAATGACCACTATGCCATCCGGAGGGATGGTCGCCCCAAGGTGAGCAGAAAATGGTGCGTCGCGCCCCAAGGCCCGCTAAAGGATCGTGCGTGGTTGACGCATCGCATTATCTCTCGCAAGGATCCCTGCGATCCGGATTTTGGTTTCTGGCATTTTCGCAGAATCTCGAACAACTGGGATTATGATCGAGAAGGCTTTAATCTTGATCTGCTTGAAGTTGATAAACGCCTGGTTGGAACGATGGCGCGGGTTTTTGGCGACAATCCTCGGATAGACGCATCCGTCAGGGCTATGATGCCGGAACCGTCGACAGCGGAACCTTCGCCTATCGTCCAAACTCCGCGACGAAAGAGTCTGGCGACGGGACGACGCTCGATCATCATCTCTGCGATGAAAAATGAAGGGCCTTATATTCTGGAATGGGTCGCCTATCATCGGGCAATCGGCTTTGATACGTTTCTGATCTATACCAACGATTGCAGCGACGGGACGGAGCTGATTCTGGATCGGATGCAGGAACTTGGAATTCTGCACCATGAGCGCAACAAGGTGTTGCGGCGGGGGCCCCAGAAAAGCGCATTGAAATATGCAAAGGATCATCCCGCGGTCGCGCAGGCCGACTGGATTATGGTGTCGGATGTCGATGAGTTCCTGAACATCAAGCACGGAGACGGAACGCTTAACGATTTGCTGGATGCGAATGCTGATGCCGATGTCATTTCTGCAACCTGGAAGCTATTTTCGGCGAATGGACGGACCAGGTTCCGCGACAAGCTTGTTATGGCGGAATACACCGAAGCGCAGTTTGATCTGGACGAAGGCGGCGAGCCGCGGAGGTTCGTCAAATCAATATATCGCCAGAATGCACACATCACACGCTTTGGGACGCATGGGCCTATCTTCGAAGATGACAACATGAATGGCATAAAATGGGTGACGCCCGAAGGTGTAGCGGTAGAGGCAGATAGCCCGACGCGACCTCGGCAGAACTTTGGTTATGGTGGGGCACAAGTTAACCACTATGCGGTACGCTCTGTCGACAGCTATCTGGTTAAGTCGGATCGCGGACGGGTGAACCATTTCAGGCAGAGCATGGGGTTGGACTATTGGAAGAAAATGAACAAGCCGGGTAGAGCCGACTGGACCATTCAACGTTGGATTGAACCTACGATGGCTGGCATACGACAGATGATGCAAGACAAACAGCTTGCAGAACTCGTGCTTGCTTCAATTGACTGGCACCACGCCAAAGTTGCTGAGTTGAAGCAGATACCGGCGTTTAGCACGCTTCGCGCCTCTATCATCGAAACAATGCTGGAAGACGAACAAGCGCATCGCTTACACCACCCGTAGTAGATCGCAGCCCGAATTGCACAGCCCGCACAAGAGAGTACAAATATTGACCGATATCAAGGTGAGCAGGGAAGCCTTCTGGAGCACATTTTATGCAGAGCGCAAGCGCGGGGGCCACTTCATGCCTCCGTCTCAGTTTGCAGCTTTCATGAGCCAGGAACTCCCGGATAACGCAACCCTATTCGACATAGGTTGCGGAAACGGCCGTGACTCGTTGTTCTTCGCATCTATCGGTTTCACAACTCTCGGCATTGATGCGTCGGAGGCGGCGATTTCCTTCGCAACTGACTATGCCGCGCAGCACAATGTGGACAATCTCGAATTCATCTGTGCGCATAGCGGAAGCGAGACTTTGGCCGAAGCTTTGCTCCACCGGTCCGCTGTTCCGGTCTGTGTTTATGCCAGGTTTTTCCTGCACGCCATCACCGCTGAAGAACAGGCTGCATTGTTCGAAATGCTTTCACAGACATTGCGGGAAGGTGATATCGTTGCGTTCGAATATCGAACTTGGGAGGATGCCGCTCTGGAGAAAGAAGCGCTGCCGCATTTCAGGCGGTATCAAGCCAGCAGCGATGTTGATCACGCTCTTGCCAATCATGGCTTCGAGAAAGTCTACGGTGTTGAGGGAAACGGGTTCGCAAAATTCAAAACTGAGGATGCAATCGTAGCCCGAGGTGTTTACAGGCGAGAAAAATGACCGATCGAATGGATGAAAAGGAAAGCCGTTTCAGGGCACTTCATAGCCAGATTTGGCAAACCGCTCGTGCAGAGGGAAAAATTGCAAGGCCCGTCCGAACGTTGGGTGCGTTGAAGGCGTGTCATGATCGCGCATGGGAAAATGAATGGTTTGAAGCGGTCATACTGGTGCGCTGTATGGCACGAGTGCGACCTCGTCGCACGCATGGTATGCTGTCTAAATTGTCCAAGCGTTATGAAAAGACTGGAAAGTCCGACAGATTTGCTGAGTTGGAGCAAACCATCAAAGATATTCTAGCACCTGAATTTCTGACACCGCATGGTTATTGCCGAACCTTTGGATCTTATGACAACGATTCATTGGCGCATGAAATGCACTCGGGGGTAAAGCATCTTGAACCGCTCAAATACCCGATCATGCTTTATGCTGGAGCATTGCTGGGAACCGTCAGAGACGGCAAGTTCATTGAACATGACGACGATATAGACCTGGCTGTTATACTAGGTGAACAAACAAAGAGCAGCGTTTTCGACGCATGGCTTTCATATAAGAAAAAGCTTTTGGAACTGGATTTGCTGGCAGCAGGAGAGGCCGAACTGAATTCTGCAGTATTCAGGATTAAGTCCCCGAACGTAACGATGGAAGTTTTTCCCGCTTGGTTGGAGAACGGGAAATTCAGCGTCTACCCCTACTCGCTTGACGAAATGGATGCGCATGAGATCATTCCGCTAAAGGGAATGAAGGAATCCGCTCTTATGTTCCCACAAAACGAAGAAGCTTTGTTAGAGCAGAGCTATGGCACCGGCTGGCGTGTTCCAGATCCGCTCTTTCATGTGAACTGGGCCAGGCAAAAGCGACGTTTCAGTTTTTTGTTTGAGGGTTCCTATTCGTTGAAATAGCAACTGTACCACACGCGATTTGATCGTACGCCGGGTGGAAAGCTGAAAGTCTCTGGCCAGTTCTTGATGAAGTTCCTCAAAGAACTTTTAGGTTCTGGAACGAGATAGTGGACCAGCGGTCCGCTGATCACCATCCCGGCCCGCGACTTGTGGAATTGTCACTCACCGAGGCCTGACAGAGATTCGCGCTCGATCACATACCTGGGCGCTCAGAAACTTATTGCGATACGGGTGGCAAACTTAGAAATTGCTCGTCAAAGCAATGGTTCAGTTCCGCGACCAGTCAAAAACGATCGGTTGCCGCGTTGGTACGTTGTGACTACAATACAAAGAAAACAACGGGCAGAAAAAGTGATAACACCCGGTATCTTTGCAAGAGAGCGTTCGACGAACTGTTTTCGTTGATCGAGCGGAAGAAACTCTTGGCAGCAGATCTGGACAGGGTCTTAGGTGATGCGTCTTCTAATAACCGCGATGAAAAATGAAGCGCCTTTTGTTTTGGAGTGGATCGCCTATCATCGACTTATTGGTTTCGACAACTTCCTAGTTTACTCAAATGACTGCGAAGATGGAACAGATGACCTACTGGATGCGCTTGAAGCTCGTGGCTGGCTCACACATGAGCGGAATCAATCCTACTCCAAAAAGGGCGTGCAATGGACTGCCTTGGATTTGGCTGGAAGACATGAGCTTACCAAGGCTGCAGAATGGGTGTTGTTTTCTGACGTCGATGAGTTTGTGAATATAAAGGCGGGTGAAGGACATCTCGATGATCTGTTCACCGCAGCGCCAGATGCTGATGCCTACGCGCTGACTTGGCGACTCTTTGGCAATAACAACAAGGTCGAGTATTCAGCAGCGCCCGTTTTGGAGGAATTCACGCGCGCAGCGCCATTTCCATGTTATTCGCCTTGGGAGGCGAGCCAATTTAAGACTCTTTTTCGTAACAACGGAGCGTATCAAAAACTGGGAGTACACCGTCCTAAGAACCCGAAACAAAGTCGAAAACACACCATCCGATGGGTCAATGGTTCCGGTCAACCTTTGCCTGAATATTTTCAAGAACGGGGTCTAGCAACATTTGGACCGCTAACTGGAATGGATCTTGTCTGTCTTAACCACTATTCAGTCAAATCTGCTTTTGCCTATCTGGTGAAGTCGGATCGTGGTTTACCAAATAGATCGCACAAAAAAATCGACTTGGGCTATTGGGCGGATCGCAATTTCAATACTGTGAAAGAAACCTCGATTCAGCGTCACCTTCCTGCTCTAAAGAAAACTCTTGATGAGTTGCATGCTGACGATGAGCTCCGACGACTAACGAATAAAGGACTGCAATGGCACAAAAAGCGCGGGCATCAGATTATGGACACACTCGAGGGTCTTGAATTGCTGACACGTATTGTTGGTATTGAGCGAAACGACGTGGATCCCAGCCTCGCCAGAATGTTGCAGGCGAAAGAGTCGGGTCTTCGCAATCGTGAAATTGCCCAAAAATCTACCAAATTGCGAAAGTCTCAAACATGAGCGCGCGGGGAACTTGATCGCTGAGAATTTGGGCCTTCGTATAAGGAGCTATCCTTATGGTTAAATTTAGGCGGGATCGACTAAGAAGTCGTGATTTTGGGGTATTCAAACTGCTCGATGCAATTGAAACGATTGAAGACAATGAGCGGTATTTAAGCCTATTTTTTGATCGTGAAGTTCGACCTGAACAGTTGCATCCGCCAGAAGGCGCAAAGACCCACACATCCAGAACCCTTGCTGGCCTGTCCGTGATACGTTTTCGCTTGATGGACAAAACTCCTTTGGTTTTTTCAGTTGAGGGTCAGGAATATACCATAGAAGCTGCAGCTCCTATTTCCTCTATGTTTGAGGGGCGCAATGCGCTTGCTGCGGTGCGCAATGGAGAATCCGCTGAAATTGTTCTGGATTGGTTGACTTATCACGTTGATCAACATGGGATGAGCGCAGCAATGATCTTCGACAGGGCGAAGCCAAAAAAAGATGAAGTCTTTGCAAAGAATTTACAGTCGGGCATGAGAGATCGCGGCTTAACCTGTGCCGTTGAAGTGCTCGCAAGTGACGTGCCTCTTGGACGGGTAGGGCTACCTTCTGAGCGGCATCCATTTTGCGCACCGGACGCTCCTGGTAAGGACCGAATGAGAGTACCTCAACCTAACCAATGGCAAAGCCCTTTGGGTGTACTTTCATTGTATGAAATGATGCGACTGCGTGGGCTTTCAGCGGCGCGCGCCGTAGCAAACATCGACGTGTGTGATCTTATAACGCGTCGCGACAAGTCCATTTTTGATCTCGCCGTGGAAACGCCAAGCGGTTTGGTGCCATTGGCCGGGCGCCGTTGCTATCCTTGGCGCTTGCGCGATGTATCCCGTCCGCATTTTAGTGATCATATATGCGTACAGTTTGACAGTTTCCACGCTAGTAGGCGATGGTGTATGGCGCCTGAACAGGCTTCCAATCGCGCGGTTTGGCGACTTGTTCGTGTTGGAAATGTAAGTCCAGATCAGACTAATTCAGGTGAGTTCTACCGCTTTGCCGCTTTGCGCCACCCTGTCGCCTCTGTTTCAAAGATCGTGCCCAAGACCTCTTTGATTGAAGACACGCTATTGGTTCGGCAGTCAAAAGATTATTGGAGGACTGAACCACAACGGGTTCCAAAGATATCGCTTGCGCCTGTAGACCATCGGAAGGGAAGGCGGGTCGTTGTAACCACAATGAAAAACGAAGGACCCTTTATACTTGAATGGTTGGCATACCATCGAGCTATTGGGTTTGACGACGTGCTTGTTTACACAAACGATTGCACCGATGGCACGGACACCATGCTACAGCTATTAGAGCGCAAGGGGTTTGTTCATCATCGCGAAAACCCTTTTCGCGATTTGGGGTTGAAGCCTCAGCAGGCGGCGCTGCGTTCTGCTCAAAATGAAGCGGTCGTGAAGGATGCAGCGTGGGTGGCCTGCTTTGATGTGGATGAATTTATCAATGTCAAATGCGGCGATGGGACGTTGGAAGCGTTGTTTGATCGATTACCGCACGCAAACATGATTGCAATGACATGGCGCTTGTTCGGCAATGACAACGTGCATCTTTTTGCGGACACCCCAATTATCGAACAATTCCATCGATGCGCACGAGAGTTTACACCTAAGCCGCATCAAGCATGGGGGTTCAAGACACTCTATCGAAATGTTGGTCTCTTCAAGAAGTTGGGGGTGCATCGGCCAAAGGGGCTAAATTCTCAGCTTTGGGAAAGTGTCAACTGGGTGAATGGGTCGGGCCAGCCTCTGCCGCGCGAGATGTACCGTAGTGGTTGGCGGTCTACCACAAGAACTTTTGGTTATGATCTGGTGCAACTCAATCATTATGCAGTGCGCTCGGCTGAAAGCTTTCTGGTAAAAAGGGATCGGGGCCGGGTGAACCATGTGGATCGTGATCAGGGGCTCGCATATTGGTTTCGTATGAACAATAATGCAGAGGCTGATCACTCTATAGCTCGGATGGTACCTAAGATGCGCGCGGAACTGAATGTGCTTCTAAGTGACCCGGAAATTGCTGCGGCACATGACCATTCTGTGACGCGCCATCGAGCTAAGATCGAAGAGTTGAAGGCACGACCCGACTACGAACAGTTTTTTTCGGTATTGACAAGTCATCGGTTGGAGCGGCTCTCTCTCTTGCATAACCACTTTGGCGCGAACGTTTTTTTGTTGGGGCCAGATGTGGTTCCGGATCACGTTGTGGACCGAGACCCCAACGGTGACTGGTCGTTTACAGTAGAAAAACAAGGTACCACGCAGCATTAGAGCGCAGTTTACTGATTTGTCGCAAGTTCTCCTGAAGGACGAGAAGTAAACGCAGTCGGGTCGATTGTCCTAACAGTTGAACAAACCGCTGATACGGACAGTGTCCGGGTGTGAGCTGACCTTTTGTGATCACGTTGACCAGTCCAATTCCAGCTAGGGCAGATCCCGGTGAATCGAAAGACTTTGAATCTATCATGGGCCTGATCCGACGTTTGATGGCTGACACCCGTATCTCCAGCGGGCTCTGTATCCCAGGCCGAAAATCACGCGACAAGCCTGCGAGATTCGACAAGCGCTGCTGCAAACGCCGCAACAGGATCGAGACTATGTTTGGACGCCTAGAGGATCGATGAGGTGTGGCCACCCCTATGACAGATGCCAAAGGCCTTCCTCTCAGCCATCGCGCTCGCGGCTACCGTTCTATTCCGGCTGTAAATCAATGTAATTGGAGCTCAAGCTAGTCCAATAGGAATTTTCGGAAGAAACCTTCAAGCCTGTAGGTATCGTCAAACTGAAGATACCGCTATTTTCCATTCATTTGATTTAGACAAATTTGAAACCAGTTGATATTTGCGCATGTTCCTAGATGTGCATAATCGTAGTTGGCAGCACCGCTTAGTCCCTCTGCCTCTAGCTCAAATTGCCGCGAGTGCTCAAACTTGGTCAATAATCCATCTGTTACGAATTGGTCTGGCTGTAATATCAAATTAAACCCATTTTCCGCCAATGCTGATCCCAAAGCCGACATATACGTCTCCCAATGCCTTTTCAATCCATCAGTGTTAGCATTAAGTTGGCCATAAACGCCTATCTTTGAATTGGAACTTTCCAAAAAAGTTTCAATAGGATGCGGGGCTGGAAGAATATGGACGTTTCCTTTCACATTGTGCCACCAATCTGGTGGTAGCACCGATTTGGCCAAATCGGCGCAACAAACTGAATATGTTTCTTTCGACATAATATTTGGGCGATCCCGTTTTTGGCATCCCAAGATATCATAATTTGCCAACGTTTGTTTTATCGCGAATTGACCAACATCATATCCAACTACAATGATTTCGTTATATTGATTGAGATCAATTTTAGTTTTTCCATTGTGCTTTCTCAACAACCTAGACACTCGTCTCAATGTCTTAGGATCCAATGTAGCGGCAATTTGATCTATGGAAAAAATGCCAGCGCTATCCAACGCCAGCTTTGCAAAATGTCGCTCGCGAAGAACAAATCCATCGATTTCGACAGTCGGAACATATTCCGGTAATGCGCGCACCGCTTTCAGCATTTGGAACGCGTGCGAGGTTCCTACAATACAAATCTTCATTTTTTGTCTGCAAAACTGTCTAGCATCGCCTCTTCGCAAACAAGGTCATCTGAATCATCAACATCGTTGCTAACAATATGAGGTAAAGTGTGGCCGGTTTCTTCCACGACTGAATGCCCATGTGCTGTTAAGAATGTTCTCATGGCAATCTGCACGCCAACATCTGAAACGCTTCGTTTATTCGATGCATAGTATTCCCCATCGAACCCCGAACTGGTGATCAATTCATAGGATGGATAGTAATCAACATCTTCAAATTCTTCGTAAATCATCCCGCAAACAGCCCTTAATACCGATTTCGAATAGCAGCTCGCAACTTGCACATGTTGCCCGCTGGCAGTCGCTGTAAGCGGAACTGGTGACACGGAAACTAGGAATTTCACTTTGGGGTTTATTTTTCTTAGCCGATCGCGAAACTCAATAAAATCCTGATAAATTTCTGTAACTGAATAGTTGTGAAACTGATAAACTTCGGAATCGAAGCTACCAGCGATTGTTCCCGGCGCGGTTGGGTAGACATCACCAGTACTCGCATAGACCCAAGCTTCGGTAAGTCCGAACGTAAATACGGCCAAATCGCATTTCTCAACAGCCTCGCGAACTTTTTTTAGGTGTTCCGCACGAAGCGCTCGCACCTCCTCGGGACTGGAAAAGCCTTGGGGCTCAATGCCAGGTCGTTGTGCATCGAAATATTTCGTATCTTTTTTCCAGACGTCTTCGGTTGGTTTATAACCGTCAAATGTCTCCCGCATCAGCTGAATCAATTGGCGCGACGTATATATATTTCCATATCTCGCTGAATATAGACGATAGCCGCGCAATTTGGCATTATCTTCCGAAACATATTCAGGCAATCGTTCCGTATCAATAACATTGAAGCCGGTCTCGCGTAACACACGACCTATATGTTGTGCAAAGCAGCTACCAGCTGTCATTATTCCCATTTCTTTGGAAATTGTAAATTTCGGGTGGTAAAAATCACCAAATTGATGGCTCGCCGCTTTGGAAACCGCGGTTCGCCAGTAGGCACGCCTCGGTAAATTTAGATAAGGGCTCTGGGGCATTGTCTTTAGCGTGGTTTTTTGATTGGGATTAGCCACTATCCGTCTGAGTGATCTTGAGAAGATAATATCTCCTTGTTGAGTTGCCAAGCTATTTAATGTGGATCAGAAGGGACTGTTGCCTTGGGATCAAGACCCATTGATATCCGACTGGCAGAATTAAACGCTCTTCAACTCACGCACCGAGGCCCGTGAAGGATCTGTTGCGAAATTTTGACTGGCGACAGCGATAGCATTGTGCCGGGGGTTAAGCGGCCAGCTCTGCAAATTGCCGAAACGGACAGACTCCGGGCGTGATTTGACCTTTGCGGATCATGTGTGCCACTTCGATTCCGTCGAGGGTTGCCGCAGCTGAAGCGAACGCCTTGAATCCTAG
>NZ_JBQFPE010000011.1:0-175036 GCF_056534225.1 Ruegeria sp. E1
GGTCATACGCTTTGAAGTCACCAAAATACTTGGTGATCGCTGCGGTCAGCGTGGTCTTGCCGTGGTCAACGTGGCCAACTGTACCAATGTTCACGTGCGGCTTATTACGCTCAAACTTTTCCTTTGCCATGATGGCCTCCTTTTTCGGTAATGAAGGGAGCGTGATACCCACGCTCCCTCAAATCGTCGCTTATGCGAATTTTGCCTGAATCTCGTCCGAGATGTTCTGCGGAACCGGATCGTAGTGGTCGAACTGCATCGTGAACTGGGCACGGCCCGACGACATCGAACGCAGAGTGTTGATGTAGCCGAACATGTTCGCCAGCGGAACAAACGCGTCAATCGCGATGGCGTTGCCGCGCGGTTCCTGACCAGACACCTGGCCACGACGCGAGGTCAGGTCGCCGATGATACCGCCGGTATATTCTTCCGGGGTGATCACTTCGACCTTCATGATCGGTTCCAGCAGCTTCGCGCCAGCTTTGCGCATACCTTCACGCATACACATACGGGCCGCGATTTCGAACGCCAGAACGCTCGAGTCAACGTCGTGGAACTTACCGTCCAGCAGGGCAACCTTGAAGTCGATCACAGGGAAGCCAGCCAGCGGGCCGCTATCCATGACCGAGTTGATGCCTTTTTCAACACCGGGGATGTATTCCTTCGGAACAGCACCACCAACGATGCGGCTTTCGAACGAATAGCCTTCGCCTGCCTCGGTTGGCTGGATCTCGAGCTTGACCTCGGCGAACTGACCCGAACCACCCGACTGTTTCTTGTGGGTGTAGGTGTGTTCGACCGGCATCGAGATGGTTTCGCGATAGGCCACCTGCGGCGCACCAATGTTCGCTTCCACCTTGAACTCGCGCTTCAGACGGTCAACCAGGATGTCCAGGTGAAGTTCGCCCATGCCCTTCATGATGGTCTGACCGGATTCCAGATCAGTTTCCACACGGAAGGACGGGTCTTCGGCGGCCAGACGGGCCAGACCCTGAGACATCTTTTCCTGGTCGCCCTTGGTTTTGGGCTCAACCGCGATCTCGATCACCGGATCGGGGAAGGTCATGGTTTCGAGAACCACCGGATCCTTCGCATCACACAGGGTGTCACCGGTGGTGGTGTCTTTTAGACCCGCCAGCGCGATGATGTCGCCTGCAAACGCTTCTTCGATCTCTTCCCGGTTGTTGGAGTGCATCATCATCATACGACCGATGCGCTCTTTCTTACCTTTGGTCGAGTTCAGGATCGAGTCACCCTTGTTCATGGTGCCCGAGTAGATCCGGGTGAAGGTCAGCGAGCCAACGAACGGGTCGTTCATGATTTTGAACGCCAGACCCGAGAAGGCCATGTCGTCATCTGCACGACGTGCGATGTCACGAACTTCTTCTTCGTCGCCGGGTTTGAAGCCCATGTAATCAACAACGTCCAGCGGGCTGGGCAGATAGTCGATCACAGCGTTGAGCAGCGGCTGAACGCCTTTGTTCTTGAACGCAGACCCACCCAGAACCGGAACAAACGCGATGTCCAAGGTCCCTTTGCGCAGCAGGGCGCGCAGGGTCGGAACGTCGGGCTCATTGCCTTCCAGGTATTCCATCATCGCGTCGTCGTCCATTTCGACGGCCGCTTCGATCATCTTGCCGCGCCATTCGTCAGCCAAGTCTTTCAGGCTGTCGCGGATCGGTGCTTTGATCCAGCTTGCGCCCAGATCTTCGCCCTGCCACAGCCATTCTTCCATGGTGACCAGGTCGATCAGACCTTCCAGCTCGGACTCGGCACCAATCGGAATACCAACCGGAACAGCGCGTGCGCCGGTGCGGTCTTCGATCATGCGAACGCAGTTGAAGAAGTCTGCGCCGATCTTGTCCATCTTGTTGACGAAAACCATACGCGGAACCTTGTAGCGGTCAGCCTGACGCCACACGGTTTCGGTCTGGGGCTCAACACCGGCGTTTGCGTCCAGAACGCAGACGGCACCGTCGAGAACCGCCAGCGAGCGTTCAACTTCGATGGTGAAGTCAACGTGGCCGGGGGTGTCGATGATGTTCAGGCGGTGCTTGGGGGTATCGGCGGTCTGACCGTCCTCGGTGCGCTCCCAGAAGGTGGTGGTCGCAGCCGAGGTGATGGTGATGCCGCGTTCCTGCTCCTGCTCCATCCAGTCCATGGTGGCTGCACCATCGTGCACCTCACCGATGTTGTGGGATTTACCAGTGTAATACAGGATACGCTCCGAGCAGGTGGTCTTACCTGCGTCGATGTGCGCCATGATACCGAAGTTACGGTACAGTTCCAGCGGATATTCGCGTGCCATTTTTGATAAGCCTCTGAATTACCAGCGATAGTGGCTGAAGGCTTTGTTCGCCTCGGCCATCTTGTGGGTGTCTTCGCGCTTCTTCACGGCGGTACCGCGGGACTGTACAGCGTCCAGCAGTTCACCGGCGAGGCGTTCTTCCATGGTGTTTTCGTTGCGGCCGCGCGCAGCAGTGATCAGCCAGCGGATGGCCAGTGCTTCGCGGCGTTCGGGGCGAACCTCGACCGGAACCTGATAGGTTGCACCACCAACCCGGCGCGAGCGAACCTCGACCGACGGTTTGATGTTGTCGAGCGCTTCGTGGAACACTTCGACCGGTGCGCGCTTGATCTTGTTCTCAACGCGGTCAAAGGCGTTGTAAACGATGCGCTCTGCGACCGACTTTTTGCCGTCGATCATCAGGTTGTTCATGAATTTGGTCAGTACCTTGTCGCCAAATTTGGCGTCAGGCAGGACTTCGCGTTTTTCGGCGGCGTGACGACGTGACATATCAGCCTCTCCTTCTTACTTGGGACGCTTCGCGCCGTATTTCGAACGACGCTGCTTACGGTCTTTGACGCCCTGAGTATCCAGAACACCGCGCAGGATGTGGTAACGCACACCGGGAAGGTCTTTCACACGGCCGCCACGGATCAGAACAACCGAGTGTTCCTGCAGGTTGTGGCTTTCACCGGGGATGTACGAGATGACCTCGAACCCGTTGGTCAGGCGCACCTTGGCAACCTTACGCATCGCCGAGTTCGGTTTCTTCGGTGTGGTGGTGTAAACACGTGTGCAGACGCCGCGTTTCTGCGGGCACTGCTCCAGGTGCATGGACTTCGAGCGTTTTACTTTGGGCTGCCGCGGTTTGCGGATCAGCTGTTGAATAGTTGGCATTCCGGTTTCTTCCCCGTTTTGCAACACACATGACATGCACGCGGGTTGCGTGCGGTTAAATTCGCTGCACTCATGCGTCCACAAGCGCAAAACCCGCGAGCGTTCCCATTCCGAGGTGAACGTCGCGGTTTGTTATCAGAGGGCGCGAACGATAAAAGTGTCCGGGCCTTGACCAGTTCATTACTGAAATCGGTTATGGGGCGGCCCCCGGTACCGAGATGTCGCGCGTATTAAGCGGAGTCGGCGCCAGTGTCAACAGCGCTTGGGTATAGCCGCCGCTTTGGGCGATTTGCGCCTGGTTATCAGGCTTTGGTCAGGGTTTCCAAGGGCGCAGTGCATTGCAGCGCCCGCCGCGCAAGGGCATAGTCTGCCGGCCATCCAAAGCACTGGACAGAATATGCAAGTCATCGGCCTGTGCCGCTTTTCCTATCCCGCCATCGGTGGCTTTCAGATCGAGCATGACACTGTCGACGCGCGGCGGCGATATCTTTACGCCCCTGAGCGGCTGAATGAGCGGTTCAAACTGTTCGAAACCATCACCCTGCCCTGCTTGCGCAGCCAGACGGTTGAGGCGTTTGATTTTGTGATTGTGGTCGGAGACTGCCTGCCGCAAGCGGCCCGGGACCGGTTGCAGGATCTGACGGCAGGCATGAAACAGGTTCGCATCATCGCCCGCGCCCCGGACGAGCATCGCACGGTTATGAAATCCGTTCTGAATGACGCGCGGCGTGATCCCGCCGCAGGGTGCCTGCAATTCCGGTTGGATGACGATGACGGGGTGGCCGTTGATTTTGTCGAACGGTTGCGCCGCGCCGTCGACGATTGTGCGGGATTGATGCAGGGCAATCACACGGTCGCCATCGATTTCGCGCAGGGTTATCTGGCCGAGCTGGCACAGGGCAGCCTGCGCGCCATGCCGTTGCACCGCAATCTGATATCGGCGGGTCTGGGCATGTATGTCGAGGGCGGCTGCGATCTGACGATCATGAACTTTGCCCATCAACGCATGGGCAGGTTCATGCCTGTTGTCAGCTATGCGGACTCACCGATGTGGATCAGAACGCTGAACGGGTTCAACGACTCGCCCAAGGCGCGCAAGGGCAAGCTGAAACTTGAGGTGCTAACCGGCGATGAAAGCGCTGCGTTCGCCAAACGCTTTGCGATTGATCTGTCCGCAATTCAGCGCGCCTAGCCCGTTGCATGAACGACCCGCTCGCGGAACAGGGTGAAAAGCCCTGCCCCGACGACCAGAGCGGCCCCGATCATCGTGACGGAATCCGGCCAGTCGCCAAAAACCAGCCAGCCCAGTGCCAAGGCCCAGATCAGGCTGGAATAGCGGAACGGGGCGACAAATCCGACCTCGCCCACGCGCATGACCATGACGCTGAACAGGTAACCCATCAGGACAAACACCGCCGCAGATCCGATCAGCGCCCCGGTCAGGGCCGGAACCGGCACCCAGCCCTGAAACGCCGATGCGATCCCGGCGGCCAGCGTGATCGACAGGGATGTGGCAAGCGTCACGACCATGGATGGCACCTCGGGCGACATGCGGCGGGTGATCAGGTCGCGAACGGTGACCGAAGCCACGGCGATGAGCGCATAGATCGCGTAGATGCTGAACCCCTCGGGGCCGGGGCGCACGATCAGCAACATGCCCGCAAAGCCCATCCCGATGGCCAGTATGCGACGCCAGCCGATGCGTTCACCAAAGAACAGTGCAGCGCCAAGTGTTACGGTCAGCGGCAGCGCCTGCAGCACCGCCGTCACATTGGCCAGCGGCATATGCATCAGCGCGGTCAGGAAAAAGAACGTCGCGGACAATTCCGCCACACAGCGAAACGCGATCAGCCATCTGTCATGGTGCGAAAAGTTCAGATGCAGCGCGCCCAGATGGCGGGCCAGCAGATAGACAAGACAGGTGGCCAGCGCCCCCCGCATGGCAACCAGCTGAAACAGGGGCATATCCTGACCGACAATTTTGACAAGCGCGTCATTGACGGTAAATGCCGCCATGCTGCCCATCATCAGCAGCGCGCCTTTCAGGTTCGGGGTCATTCGGGCTGAATCCGATCACAAATGAATGGTCCTATTGGCCCGTCCGGTCGACGCATTGTCAACTCATCAATAGCGGGTCATGCCTGCCGCGCTGCGATCCTGCGGACATCGCCGCGGGGGCTGAAACTTGAAAAGTTTCAGGGACGGTTTCTTTTCAAGAAACCGATCGGCGCAATGAAAAAGGCCCCGCATAACTGCAGGGCCCTGATCGGTTTTATATCTCGGCGCTTATTCGCGGCTTTCCGGTGTTTCCACCAGCACATCCAGCTCGTCACCAACCATATCGTCATCCATGACAGGTGCGGCCAGAGCAGCGGCGGCTTCGGCCTCTTCCCGGCGGGCTTCGATCACCACATTGTCGCGCGATTGCGCAACCTGACGCACGGCCTGGGTCGCCCCACCGGTACCAGCAGGGATCAGACGACCGACGATGACGTTCTCTTTCAGGCCAACCAGTTTGTCCTTCTTGCCCTGAACCGAGGCCTCGGTCAGCACGCGGGTGGTTTCCTGGAACGACGCCGCCGAGATGAACGAACGCGTCTGCAGCGAGGCTTTGGTGATCCCCAGAAGGATCGGCTCGCCCTGTGCCGGACGACCACCGCGCTGAAGCGTCTTCTCGTTGGCTGCGTCGAACTCCTGCTTGTCGACATGTTCGCCTTTCAGCAGGGTGGTGTCGCCTGAATCCAGGATCTCCCACTTCTGCAGCATCTGGCGCACGATGACCTCGATGTGCTTGTCGTTGATCTTCACGCCCTGCAAGCGATAGACGTCCTGAACCTCGTCGATCATGTAATCCGCCAGCGCTTCGACACCCATGATGGACAGGATGTCATGCGGAGCCGGGTTACCGTCCATCAGGTATTCACCCTTCTGGATGAAGTCCCCTTCGGCGACCGGGATGTGCTTGCCCTTGGGTACCATGTATTCGATGGTCTCCATGGACTCGTCCGCCGGTTCGATGCTGATGCGGCGCTTGTTCTTGTAGTCGCGGCCAAAGCGCACGTAACCATCGGCTTCTGCGATAATCGCGTGATCTTTCGGACGACGGGCTTCGAACAGTTCGGCCACACGCGGCAGACCACCGGTGATGTCCTTGGTCTTGGCGCCTTCACGCGGGATACGTGCGACAACGTCACCGGCTTCGATTTGCTGGCCATCTTCGACCGACAGGATCGCATCCACCGACATTGGATAGTGAACCGGGTTGCCCGCGTCATTGCGGACCGGCTCGCCATCTTCACCGACCAGAATGATCTCGGGCTTGAGGTCGCTGCCTTTGGGGGCGGCGCGCCAGTCAATCACGATCTTCTGAGTCATACCGGTTGCATCATCGGTCTCATCGCGGACAGCGAGGCCCGAAACAAGGTCAACGTATTTCGCGGTACCGGCTTTCTCGGCGATGATCGGCAGGGTGTAGGGGTCCCATTCGAACAGCTTGTCGCCACGAGCCACTTTGGTGCCGTCCTTGACGAACAGCTTGGAACCGTAGCCCAGCTTGTGGCTGGCACGCTCTTCGCCGTGCTCGTCGCTGATCACCAGCTTCATGTTCCGGCCCATGACCAGGCTTTCGCCTGCGGCATTGACCAGAATCTGCGGGTTCTCAAAGGAAACGACACCTTCCTGGCTGGCTTCCTGGAACGACTGCTGACCACCTTGGGCAACACCACCGATGTGGAAGGTCCGCATCGTCAGCTGTGTACCGGGTTCACCGATCGACTGGGCGGCGATGATGCCGACAGCCTCACCCGTATTGACCATGGTGCCGCGCGCAAGGTCACGACCGTAGCAGGTTGCACAAACGCCTTCCTCAGACTCACAGGTCAGAGGCGAGCGGATGCGCATCGACGCGATACCGGCCTCGTCAATGGTGTCGGCCATACGTTCGTCGATCAGTTGACCGGCTGCGACCAGAACCTCATCCGTACCCGGACGCAGAACATCGTCTGCGGCCACACGGCCCAGCACGCGTTCGGCCAGCGAGGCGACAACCTCACCGTCGTTCACAGCTGCTTCGGCGGTGATGGCGCGCTCGGTGCCACAGTCGATCTCACGAACGATGCAGTCCTGCGCCACGTCCACCAGACGACGGGTCAGGTAACCCGAGTTCGCCGTCTTCAGAGCGGTATCCGACAGACCCTTACGGGCACCGTGGGTCGAGTTGAAGTACTCGAGAACGGTCAGACCTTCTTTGAAGTTCGAGATGATCGGCGTCTCGATGATGTCACCGTTCGGCTTTGCCATAAGGCCACGCATACCGCCCAACTGTTTCATCTGAGTGACCGAGCCACGCGCGCCCGAGTGGGCCATCATGTAGACCGAGTTCGGTTCCTGCTCGGACCCGTCCTCTGCCCGATCCGACGACGAGATCGTCGACATCATAGCCTCGGTGACGCGGTCGTTACACTTCGACCAGGCATCGACAACCTTGTTGTACTTTTCGCCCTGAGTGATCAGGCCGTCCATGTACTGCTGTTCGAAGTCTTTCACCTGACCGCGGGTGTCATCAACGATGCCCCACTTGTCGTCGGGAATGACCATGTCGTCCTTACCGAACGAGATGCCCGCCTTGAACGCTTCTTTGAAGCCCATCGACATGATCTGGTCACAGAAGATAACCGACTCTTTCTGACCGCAGTAACGGTATACGGTGTCGATCACCTGCTGCACTTCTTTCTTCCGCAGCAGACGGTTGACCAGCTCGAACGGCGCTTTGTTGTTCATCGGCAGCAAGGCACCCAGACGCAGACGGCCCGGAGTGGTCTCGAAACGCTTCTGAACTTCGTTGCCTTCGTCGTCGATCTGCGTGATCCGCGCGGTGATTTTCGAGTGCAGATGCACCTCACCTGCGTCCAGCGCGTGCTGGACTTCTTCGATAGACCCAAAGACCTTGCCTTCGCCGGGCATACCTTCGCGTTCCAGGGTCACATAGTACAGACCCAGGATCATATCCTGCGACGGAACAATGATCGGCGCGCCGTTTGCAGGCGACAGAACGTTGTTCGTCGACATCATCAGAACACGCGCTTCCAATTGCGCCTCAAGGCTCAGCGGAACGTGAACGGCCATTTGGTCACCATCGAAGTCGGCGTTAAAGGCCGAGCAAACCAGCGGGTGCAACTGGATGGCTTTACCTTCGATCAGGACCGGCTCGAATGCCTGAATGCCAAGACGGTGCAGCGTCGGCGCACGGTTCAGCATGACAGGGTGTTCGCGGATCACCTCGTCGAGGATATCCCACACTTCGGGACGCTCTTTCTCGACCAGTTTCTTCGCCTGTTTCACGGTCGAAGACAGACCCTTGGCTTCTAGGCGCGAGTAGATGAACGGCTTGAACAGCTCCAGCGCCATCTTCTTGGGCAGACCACACTGGTGCAGCTTGAGTTCTGGACCGGTCACGATGACCGAACGGCCCGAGAAATCGACGCGTTTCCCCAAAAGGTTCTGACGGAAACGACCCTGTTTCC
The DNA here is from genome assembly GCF_056534225.1 of Ruegeria sp. E1. Taxonomy (NCBI): domain Bacteria; kingdom Pseudomonadati; phylum Pseudomonadota; class Alphaproteobacteria; order Rhodobacterales; family Roseobacteraceae; genus Ruegeria; species Ruegeria sp. E1. The sequence continues at coordinate 8,707 of NZ_JBQFPE010000011.1, forward strand.
CTTTCAGCATGTCCGACAGCGATTTCAGCGGACGCTTGTTGGCGCCGGTGATCACGCGGCCACGACGGCCGTTGTCGAACAGAGCATCCACAGATTCCTGCAACATCCGCTTTTCGTTGCGGACGATGATGTCAGGCGCGCGCAGCTCGATCAGACGCTTCAGACGGTTGTTCCGGTTGATGACGCGGCGATAGAGATCGTTCAGATCCGAGGTCGCAAAACGGCCGCCATCCAGCGGGACCAGCGGACGCAGTTCCGGCGGAATGACCGGGATCACGGTCATCACCATCCACTCAGGCCGGTTGCCCGACTCGAGGAAGGATTCAACAACCTTCAGACGCTTGATGATCTTCTTGGGCTTCAGTTCGCCGGTCGCTTCGGCCAGATCAGCGCGCAGCTGCTCGGCTTCGGCTTCCAGATCGATCTGGGCCAGCATCTCGCGGATGGCTTCGGCACCGATATTCGCGGTGAACGCGTCCATGCCGTAGGCATCCTGCGCATCCATGTACTCTTCTTCGGTCAGCATCTGGCCATAGGTCAGGTCGGTCAGACCGGGCTCGATGACAACGTAGTTTTCAAAGTACAGAACGCGTTCCAGATCGCGCAGCGTCATGTCCAACATCAGACCGATACGGGACGGCAGCGATTTCAGGAACCAGATGTGGGCTACGGGCGCGGCCAGTTCGATATGGCCCATACGCTCGCGGCGGACTTTCTGCAGGGTGACTTCCACGCCGCATTTCTCGCAGACAACGCCGCGATACTTCATCCGCTTATATTTGCCGCACAGACATTCGTAATCTTTGATCGGGCCAAAGATACGCGCGCAGAACAGGCCGTCACGTTCGGGCTTGAACGTCCGGTAGTTGATGGTTTCGGGTTTCTTGATCTCGCCATAGGACCAAGACAGGATCCGCTCGGGCGACGCCAGCGAGACCTTGATCTCGTCAAAGACCTTCGGGGGCGTCAGCGGGTTGAACGGGTTGTTGGTGATTTCCTGGTTCATTTGTTACCTCAAATCTTGCGGAAGGGGGGAGAGGGGAGCGGAAACTTTAAAAGTTTCCGCCCAAGAATTTTTTCAAAATTCTTATTCCTCAACCTCCGCATCCAGGAGTTCCATATTCAGGCCGAGGCCACGGACTTCTTTCACCAGAACGTTGAACGATTCCGGTACGCCCGCTTCAAAGTTATCCTCGCCCTTGACGATCGACTCATAGACCTTGGTCCGGCCCGCGACGTCATCCGATTTCACGGTGAGCATCTCCTGCAGGGTGTAGGCGGCGCCGTAAGCTTCCAAGGCCCAGACCTCCATCTCACCAAAGCGCTGACCACCGAACTGCGCCTTACCACCCAGCGGCTGCTGGGTAACCAGGCTGTACGGCCCGGTCGAACGCGCGTGGATCTTGTCGTCCACAAGGTGGTGTAGTTTCAGCAGGTACTTGATGCCCACGGTCACCGGACGCGCGAATTGCTCACCGGTGCGACCGTCGAACAGAACCGACTGACCGCTTTCCGAGAAGCCCGCACGCACCAGCGCGTCGTTGACGTCTGCTTCCTTGGCACCGTCAAAGACCGGGGTAGCGATCGGAACACCGCGGGTCACATTGCCCGCAGCCTCGATCAGGCCATCCTCGTCCAGACCGGTGATGCCTTCTTCGTAGACATCTTCGCCATAGGCCAGCTTCATCGCTTCGCGCACCGGGGTCAGATCGCCGGACCGGCGGTATTCACCCAGAGCGTCGTCGATGTTCAGACCCAGACCGCGCGCGGCCCAACCCATGTGGGTTTCAAGGATCTGACCAACGTTAATACGCGAAGGCACACCCAGCGGGTTCAGACAGAAGTCAACCGGCGTACCATCGGCCAGGAACGGCATGTCTTCCATCGGAACAACCTTGGAGATCACACCTTTGTTCCCGTGGCGACCGGCCATCTTGTCGCCCGGCTGCAGCTTGCGCTTCACAGCGATGAAGACTTTGACCATCTTCATCACACCCGGCGGCAGGTCGTCGCCACGGCGGACTTTCTCGACCTTGTCCTCGAAACGGGCGTCCAGAGCACGCTTTTGCACTTCGTACTGCTCGTTCAGAGCCTCGACGATTTGTGCGTCCTGCTCACCTTCCAGTGCCAGCTGCCACCACTGACCACGGGTCAGGGTTTCCAGCAGATCCTCGGTGATCACCGACCCTGCCTTGACGCCTTTCGGGCCTTTGACAGCGGTTTTGCCCAGGATCAGGCCTTGCAGACGCGCATAGATGTTGCGGTCAAGAATCGCCAGCTCGTCGTCCCGGTCACGGGCCAGACGTTCGACTTCCTCACGCTCGATCTGCAGCGCACGCTCGTCTTTTTCGACGCCGTGACGGTTGAAGACGCGGACCTCAACGACCGTACCGTAATCGCCCGGCTTCACGCGCAGCGAGGTGTCGCGCACGTCAGATGCTTTTTCACCAAAGATGGCGCGCAGCAGCTTTTCTTCCGGGGTCATCGGGCTTTCGCCCTTCGGAGTGATCTTGCCGACCAGAATATCGCCCGGCTCAACATCCGCGCCGATGTAAACGATGCCCGCCTCGTCGAGGTTGCGCAGCGCTTCTTCACCGACGTTCGGGATGTCGCGGGTGATCTCTTCCGGGCCCAGCTTGGTGTCACGGGCGGCGACTTCAAACTCTTCGATATGGACCGAGGTAAAGACGTCATCACGCGCGATACGTTCCGAGATCAGGATCGAGTCTTCGTAGTTGTAACCGTTCCACGGCATGAACGCGACGACCACGTTTTTACCAAGCGCCAGTTCACCCATATCGGTCGACGGACCATCGGCAATAACCTCGCCCTTCTGGACGGTGTCACCCACCTTGATCAGCGGACGCTGGTTGATGCAGGTGTTCTGGTTCGAACGCTGGAACTTGCGCAGGCGGTAAATGTCAACGCCAGCGTCACCCAGTTCCAGATCTTCGGTGGCGCGGATAACGATACGCTGGGCATCGACCTGGTCGATGATACCGGCGCGTTTCGCCTGAATCGCAGCACCTGAGTCGATCGCAACCTTTTCCTCGATCCCGGTGCCGACCAGCGGTGCCTCGGCCCGCAGCAGCGGAACCGCCTGACGTTGCATGTTCGAGCCCATCAGAGCACGGTTGGCGTCGTCATTTTCAAGGAACGGGATCAGCGATGCAGCGACCGAGACCAGCTGTTTTGGGCTTACGTCGATCAGGTCCACATTCTCACGCGGGGCAAGGGTGTAGTCACCGGCCTGGCGGGTCGACACCAGATCGTTGATGAACTTGCCATCAGCGTCCAGGGTCGCGTTCGCCTGCGCCACGGTGTGACGCATTTCCTCGGTCGCGGACATGTAGTGAACCTCATCGGTCACCTCGGCGTCTTTGACGACGCGGTAGGGTGTTTCGATGAAGCCATACTTGTTCACGCGGGCAAAAGTGGCCAGCGAGTTGATCAGACCGATGTTCGGACCTTCGGGCGTTTCAATCGGGCACATCCGACCATAGTGGGTCGGGTGTACGTCGCGCACCTCAAAGCCTGCGCGCTCACGCGTCAGACCACCGGGGCCAAGCGCCGAGAGGCGGCGTTTGTGGGTGACTTCCGACAGCGGGTTGGTCTGGTCCATGAACTGCGACAGCTGCGACGAGCCAAAGAATTCACGAACAGCAGCCGCAGCCGGTTTCGCGTTGATCAGATCCTGCGGCATGACGGTGTCAATCTCGACCGACGACATACGCTCTTTGATCGCGCGCTCCATGCGCAGCAGGCCAACGCGGTACTGGTTTTCCATCAGTTCGCCGACCGAACGCACACGACGGTTGCCGAGGTGGTCGATATCGTCCACGTCGCCTTTGCCGTCACGCAGTTCAACCAGCGCCTTGATGCAGGCCACGATGTCTTCGCGGCGCAGGGTGCGCAGGGTGTCCGGCGCGTCCAGAGCCAGACGCATGTTCATCTTCACGCGGCCAACGGCGGACAGGTCATAGCGTTCACTGTCGAAGAACAGCGTGTCGAACAGGGCCGAGGCCGCTTCGACGGTGGGCGGCTCGCCCGGGCGCATGACGCGGTAGATGTCCATCAGCGCGCTTTCACGGTTCAGGTTCTTGTCCTGAGCCATGGTGTTGCGCATGTAGGGGCCAACATTGACGTTGTCGATGTCCAGAACCGGGATGTCGGTGATACCCGCATCCATCAGGTCCTTGACGGTGCCACCGATCAGATCGCCGTCTTTGTCATACTCAAGGCTCAGCTCATCACCGGCTTCGACATAGATCGCGCCGTTTTCTTCGTTGATGATGTCCTTGGCGACATACTTGCCGACGATATTGTCGAAGGGCACCAGCAGGTCGGTGACAGCGCCTTCGTCGATCAGCTTTTTGACCGCGCGCGGGGTAACTTTCTTACCGGCTTCGGCAATCACTTCACCGGATTTCGCGTCGATCAGATCATATGTCGGACGGGTGCCGCGCACACGCTCTGGGAAGAAGGGCGTGACCCATCCTTTCTTCTTGTCCAGCTTGTAGGACACGGTGTTGTAATACGCGTCCATGATCGCTTCCTGATCCAGACCCAGCGCATAAAGCAGGGTTGTCACAGGCAGTTTGCGGCGACGGTCGATACGGGCGAAGACGATGTCCTTGGCGTCGAACTCAAAGTCCAGCCAGCTGCCGCGATACGGGATGATGCGGCAGGCAAACAGCAGTTTGCCCGAGGAATGGGTCTTGCCCTTGTCGTGATCAAAGAACACACCGGGCGAGCGGTGCATCTGGGAGACGATCACACGCTCGGTGCCGTTCACGATGAAGGTACCATTCGGCGTCATCAGGGGCATGTCGCCCATGAACACGTCCTGTTCTTTGATGTCCTTGACCGATTTCGCGCCGGTATCCTCATCGACATCAAACACGATCAGACGCAGAGTGACCTTGAGCGGCGCGCTGTAGGTCATGTCGCGCTGCATACACTCTTCGACGTCGTATTTGGGTTTTTCCAGATCGTATTTCACGAACTCCAGCACGGAGGTTTCGTTGAAATCCTTGATCGGGAATACCGACTGGAACACACCTTTGATGCCTTCGCCGTCTGTGGGCTGTTCTGCATCGCCGGAGCGCAGGAAAAGATCATAAGAAGATTTCTGTACCTCAATGAGGTTCGGCATTTCCAAAACTTCGCGGATTTTGCCGTAATATTTACGAAGACGTTTCTGGCCAAGGAACGTTTGAGCCATGTCAGATGTCACCTTTCGATGTTCTCAGCGGGCAAAGACACCGTCGGGCCCCGGCATCTTGCACAATCGAGACAACACGTCCGGATCAATTCGTGGCCACCGTCCCGAAGGCGGCCTCCCGATCCGAAAACCGTGTCTTAGAAAACGCCCCCTTGATTGAGGCCCTTTCTAAGACAGGTTCGGCTGGACCCGGATTTCTCCGGACCCAGCCAAATTTTGCGGCGCATCAGCGATGCACCTGTCGGTTGGCTTAGGCCAGCTCGACTTCGGCGCCAGCTGCTTCCAGCTTGCCTTTGACTTCTTCGGCTTCGTCTTTCGACACGCCTTCTTTGATCTTGCCGCCAGCTTCGACCAGTTCTTTGGCTTCTTTCAGGCCCAGACCGGTGATGCCGCGAACTTCTTTGATCACGTTGATTTTCGAAGCGCCGGCGTTCTTCAGAACGACGTCGAATTCGGTTTTTTCTTCCTCAGCTGCGCCACCGGCGTCGCCACCGGCTGCGACCATTACGGCGCCGCCAGCTGCGGGCTCGATGCCGTATTCGTCTTTGAGGATGGTTTTCAGTTCTTGTGCTTCCAGCAGGGTCAGACCCACGATGCTTTCTGCGAGTGCTTTCAGATCAGCCATTTTATCAGCTCTTTCCGTTTACAGTGTGTGTTCCAACGTCAGGGGCAATTCCCTACGCAGATCATTCAGTGCCAACCGCTTACGCAGCTTCCGCCTTCTCTTCGATGGTGGAAAGGATGCTTGCGATATTGCTTGCAGGTGCGCCAATCGCGCCGGCGATGTTCGAAGCAGGTGCGCCAATGCAGCCCACGATCGAAGCAATAAGCTCCTCGCGAGACGGCATTTTCGAAACTGTTTCGACGCCTTTGCGGTCCAGAGCGTTCTCGCCCATTGCACCGCCAAGGATTTCGAACTTCTTGTTCTCCTTGGCGAAGTCCTCGGCCACCTTGGCTGCTGCCACGGGGTCCTCGGAATAGGTCAGAACGGTCATCCCTGTCAGCAGGTCGGCCATGCTTTCACACGGCTTACCCTCAAGGGCGATTTTGGCGAGCCTGTTCTTGGCAACACGCACGGCACCACCCGCGTCACGAGCACGTGCGCGAAGGTCCTGCATCTCGGCAACTGTCAGACCGGCGTAGTGAGCAACCACTACGACGCCAGAGCTTTCGAAGATTTGGCCGAGTTCCTCGACCACTTTCTCTTTCTGGGCTCTATCCACAGTTCTCTCCAAGTTAGGGGCGATACCTCACCCCGGCTCATATTTGCCGAGGGGTTAACCCCGGCGTTCAGGTCCGTTGTTACGGGATTGGCCAAAATGCGCCCGAGGATCGTGACCCTCAGAATTCTTTGGTCTTACCCGTCTCAGGCAGGGAATTAAGGGGCCATATGGCACCACCCACCGTCTTGGACGAAACGAAAGAAAGCGCACGACGAATCGCACGCTTTGTTCCGCAGGTCTACTTAGGGCAGATGGGCGGGGTTTCCAAGAGGTAAATCGCGTCGAACTTTCGAAATGCCGGGCATCCAGTTGGTTCGGCGTTTGACCACTATTGTCCGTAATTCGGCAGACATGATTGTGCAATAATGTCAGATGACATCTTTCGCGTTTTGGCCGAGGTTCCAACTCAGATCAGATACACGCTCAGAGGAGCCTGACACATGTGCCGAATTGCCGCCTATTCCGGGCCCAGCATACCGCTGGAAAACATCATCGTAAAACCGCGTCATTCGCTTCTGGAACAGAGCCAACATGCCAACGAGGCAAAGCTGGCCGTGAACGGTGACGGCTTTGGCATGGCTTGGTATGCCGATCAGGTACGACCCGGTCTTTACCGTGATGTTCTGCCAGCCTGGTCCGATGGCAACCTGAACGACCTGTGCCGGATGATCCAATCGCCGCTATTCCTTGCGCATGTGCGCGCATCCACCTTTGGCGAGGTTTCGCGGTCGAATTGCCACCCTTTCACCTTTGGAAAATGGTCCTTCATGCACAATGGCCAGATCGGGAATTTTGCCCGGCTGCGCAGACGGTTGGAAACAACCCTTACGGATGAGCTGTATGTGGCAAGACGCGGCTCCACAGATTCCGAATTGCTGTTTCTTCTACTGCTGGCCAATGGTCTGGAGGTTTCTGTGATCGATGCCGTTGAAAAGACGCTGCACCAAATCCTATCGCTGGATGTCGATCGGAATGAACCAGACCGAATGGCCGTCGCACTCTCGGATGGCACGACCTTGTATGCGTTTCGCTATTCCTCGGATCAGCGCAGCCCCAGTTTGTACTTTGGAGAGGGGTTGGATCACGGTGGCAAAGTGATCGCGTCAGAGCCTTTGGATAAAGGAACCGGTATCTGGACCCCGATAGAAGAATCCGGGTTCTTTACGCTGAAAAACAATGTGGCGCACCACATTAGCCTGACATTGGAATAAAAAAGAAAGGGCAGCCTCGGGAGGCTGCCCAATACAATTCATAGCATAGCCGCAGGGCTTATTCGCCCGATGCAGCCGCCACATCCAGCGTCACGCCGGGGCCCATGGTCGAGCTCAGCGCGATTTTCTTCATGTAGGTGCCCTTGGCGCCCGACGGCTTTGCCTTGGCCACAGCCGAAACAAAAGCGCGGACGTTTTCGGCCAGCTTGGCTTCGTCAAAGGACGCTTTGCCGACGCCAGCGTGCACAACGCCACCTTTTTCCGCCTTGAACTGAACTTCGCCGCCCTTGGCTGCTTCCACGGCCGCTTTTACGTCCATGGTCACAGTGCCGACCTTGGGGTTCGGCATCAGGTTGCGGGGGCCCAGAACCTTACCCAGACGGCCAACGACAGGCATCATGTCCGGGGTGGCAATGCAGCGGTCGAATTCGATGGTGCCGCCCTGAATGGTTTCCATCAGGTCTTCTGCGCCAACGATATCCGCGCCTGCTTCTTTCGCTTCGTCGGCCTTGGGGCCACGCGCAAACACAGCAACGCGCATCGCTTTGCCGGTGCCGTTCGGCAGGCCGACAACACCACGAACCATCTGGTCTGCGTGACGGGTGTCAACGCCCAGGTTCATCGCGATCTCGATGGTCTCGTCGAATTTCGAAGTTGCGTTGGCTTTGACCAGGGCAACTGCTTCTTCAACCGACAGGTTTTCCTTGCCGGCGACAGCTTCGCGCGCAGCGCGGGTACGTTTACCGAGTTTTGCCATCTTACTTCACCTCGATGCCCATAGAGCGGGCCGAGCCCAGGATGATCTGCATTGCGCCTTCGACGTCGTTGGCGTTGAGATCTTTCATTTTGGCTTCGGCGATTTCGCGAACCTGCTTGGAGGTCACGGTGGCCACGGTCTCACGACCGGGGTTTTCCGCACCGCGGGGACGGTTACGCTTGCCAACCGGCTTCAGACCAGCCGCTTTTTTCAGGTAGTAAGACGCGGGCGGCGTCTTGATGTCCATGGTGAAGGACTTGTCCTGATAGTAGGTGATCACGGTCGGGCAAGGTGCGCCTTGCTCCATATCTGCGGTCTTGGCGTTGAACGCCTTGCAGAATTCCATGATGTTGATTCCGCGCTGACCCAGCGCCGGACCAACTGGCGGCGACGGGTTCGCCTGACCTGCAGGAACCTGCAGCTTCATTGTACCAGCAAGCTTCTTGGCCATTTGGTTTCTCCTTGCTCAACTCTTTCTGGTCGCGACCGGAAAGATATGTGTGATGTGGTCCGATCCGGTGCACGCGTGCGCCTCGTCTCCCACAGGGATTGCTGCCTTTGGCAACAGAGCTGGGCCATACTAGCGTTGCGCCGGGATGGCAAGCATTTTTACGCACGCCCCCGCTTGCCCGAACCTAAGCTTGAAATGGCGGCGTAACACCGCCAGAATTCTAAAATGTGCACCGAAAACCGGGTCGGATGCGCCCTCAGGACTTTCGGTATATGCGACATGTCAGACAACCCGCAGCGATCAAAGAAGATAGATGCCCTGATCGAGTGGATGGCCAACGGGGCCAGACCCGCCGCCAATGCGGTGGACATTATCGAGGGCATTTGCACGCGCCTGCTTGATGCGGGTGTTCCAATTGACAGGTTTGGTCTGTTCATCTGGACCTTGCACCCGAACCTGACCGGGCGGCGGTTCATCTGGAAAACGGGCGGCGGCGTTGACCGTTTCGATGCTCCGTCTCAGATTTTCACTACCGAAATCTATACTGAGAACCCTCTGCCACATGTCATTGAACGCAGAGAACCCATCCGCCGCCATCTGGAAGATCCGGATTGCCCCGAGGATTACATCATCGTCGGAGAACTTCGCGAGCAGGGGTTCACCGACTACCTGGCGCAACCGCTCATCTACATCAACGGCGATACACATGTGTGTACATGGTCCAGCGCCTCGCCCGGCGGGTTTTCAACTGAAGACCTGACCGTCCTGGAGAGGGTTCGCGGCCCGTTGGCGCGGCTGACCGAAGCGTACATGTTGAGGCTTGATGCAACATATCTTCTGTCGACCTATGTCGGTCGCAACAGCGGAGCGCACATCCTGGACGGCAAAGTGCATCGCGGCGATGGCGATGAGATCGAGGCCGTCATTCTGTTTGCCGATCTCAAAGGGTTCACCCAGCTCTCTAACTCGGTTTCAGGCGGCGCGCTTGTCCATCTGCTGAACGATACGTTCGATTGTCTGGTTCCGGCAGTTATGGACCACGGGGGTGAGATACTAAAGTTCATGGGCGACGGTTTTTTCGCCATATTCCCCACAAGCGAAGCCCTGCCACCCGACACGCAGATCAGGGCCGCCAATTCGGCGGTGCGCGCTGGCTGCGACGCGCTGAATGCCGCAGATTTCGGCAACAAGCTTGGCGTTCGAACGGCGATTCACCATGGCCGTTTTCACTATGGCAATATCGGCGGCGGGGACCGTCTGGATTTCACCGCGATCGGTCCGGATGTGAATTTGACAGCACGATTGGTCGCAGCCGCAACCGAGTTGAATTGCGACAACGTATTGTCAGAGGCTGCCGCAGCGATACTGCCTGAACCATGCGAAAGGGTTGGGACCATATCCCTGAAAGGGTTTGGACAGGATCAAACGGTCTGGAAGGTCAGAGACGTGACGTAGCAGAAAGACCGTTCACCCCTGCGCCGGGGGCACGGCCCGCTGATAGAGATGCCAAGTGGTGTGGCCGAGGATCGGCAATGTGATGATCAGGCCCAGAAAGGCCGGGGCCAGCGACAGAATCATGGTGATCGTGATGATCGCAGCCCAGCCCAGCATCACCACCGGGTTTTCCGCCACAACGCGGATCGACGTCACCATGGCGGACACGAAATTGATTTCCCGGTCAAGCAGCATGGGCATGGCGATGACAGTCACCGAGAATAGGGCCGCCGACAGGATCGCGCCGACACAGGTGCCGATCGCAAGGAATGTCCAGCCTTGTGACGTGGTAAAGACAATGTTCAGAAACCCGTCAAAGTCCGAGAAGGATACGTTTTGCAGCGTGATCGCCAGCCAAAGCCGGACCTGATAGATCCACACCCAGAAAATGAACAGGGTGACAAAGGCCATCCAACCCATCTCGCGCTTGCGCTGATTGGCCATGACGGTCAGGATGTCGGACCAGCCAAAAGCCTCGCCCTTCTGCAATCGGCGGGACATTTCATACAGCCCTGCGGCCGCAAAGGGTGCGACCAGCGGAAAGCCGACGATGGCGGGAATGATCATCCAGATCTTGCCAAGCCAAATCAGAGCCCAGACCAACACGATCCCGAACAGTGCATAGAACAGGCCAAAAAAACCGCTTAAGACCGGACGCGCCAGAAAGTCAGAAACCCCGGCCTTCAGCGACGCGACGATATCATCCGCGGTCACCTTGTTGATCTCGGGCATCGCCTGTGGCGGTGGCGTGGAACCCGCAGTTCTGGGCGTCATCACATGGTCCTCCACCCAGGAATGTGCAGCAGCGGGGGCGTGGGGGCAAGGGCGTGTGCGGCAGAGAGGTTTGCATGGGTCACAAAAAACGCCGCGCTGCTTTGGGCAACACGGCGCAATTCTGTACGACGAAAAGCGTTTTAGCTTTGTTTCGTGACCTGCGTGAAGTCCAGTTCGACCGGGGTTTCCCGGCCAAAGATCGAGACCGAGACTTTCAGCTTCTGGTTCTCGTCGTCCACGCCTTCGACCATGCCGTCGAAATCCTCGAACGGGCCGTCGTTGACCTTGACCTTCTCGCCAACTTCAAAGCTGATCATCAGCTTGGGTGCTTCTTCGCCTTCCTGAACGCGGTTCAGGATCTGGTTCACCTCGGCGTCGCGCATCGGCATCGGACGACCTTGAGGGCCCAGGAAACCGGTGACGCGGTTTATCGAGTTCACAAGGTGATAACCCTGATCCGACATTTCCATATGCACCAGCACATAGCCGGGCATGAAACGGCGTTCGGTCGTGACCTTCTTGCCCCGGCGCACTTCAATCACCTCTTCGGTGGGGACCAGAACCTCGTCAATATCGTCCTCAAGGCCCTGTTCAGCCACCGACGTGCGGATCTGCTCTGCGATCTTCTTTTCGAAATTCGAAAGAACGCTGACCGAGTACCACCGTTTCGCCATGAACCTGTCGTCCTTGTTTGCCTTTGGGCCGCGACTGCGCCCGTCGTTGAAATTCTGTCACGTCACCCGGAATAAAAAGCGGCGCGCGGTCCGAATCGCCGCACGCCCATTCCGAATAGTCCCGCGTCACCTACTAGCACATTGCATGAGGTGCAAGGGGGCAGTGCCGCCTCAACCGGCCTAGCTGAACGCGCCCAGCACCAATTGCAGACCGCCGCGAATGCCCAGATCGACAAGCGCAAAGAACACTGCCGTCAGCGCCGCCATGATGAACACCATCACAGTGGTCAACAACACCTCGCGCCGGGTTGGCCAGACGACCTTGGAAACTTCGGCGCGGACCTGCTGAATGAACTGGATCGGGTTTGTGGTGGCCATGAGGCTTGATCTCTCTGCTAGCGGATGGGCCGGACATAACCGGGCATTGCGGCAATTTCAAGGGTGCTCAGGGCTTAGGCCTGTCATCCCATTCATCGTTCAGGATGCGGCGCGAGTCGCCTTCGGGGTCGTCATACTGGTTCGAGCGCACGGTATAGACAAAGGCCACAAGGCCAACCCCGCCCAGAAACAGGGAAATCGGGATCAGATAGACCAGAACTTCCATGGCGTTTACCTCAGCCTCAGCGCGTTGAGCGACACGGTGATCGACGAGGTCGACATGGCCAAGGCTGCGATCAGCGGAGTTGCCAGGCCAGCCACGGCCAGAGGCACCGCGATCACGTTGTAGACGGTCGCGATGCGGAAATTCTCGCGAATCCGTTTGGTGGCCTTGATCGCGGTATCGCAAGCATCGGCAATGGGGGACAGGTCATTGCCCAGCAGTACGATATCGGACGCCACCCGCGCCGCATCCAGCGCCGAAGCCGGAGAGATCGAGACATGCGCCGCCGCCAGCGCCGCCGTGTCGTTCAGCCCGTCGCCCACCATCAGGACGCGATGGCCCTGATCGGTCAGCGCCTGCACCTTGGTGGCCTTGTCCTGCGGCAGGGCCTGCGCGATCCAGTTTTCGATGCCCAGCTTGCCAGCCAGCGCGCGCACCGCGCCTTCGGTATCGCCCGAAATCAAGATGACCTCTTTGCCCGCCTTGCGGAACGCGGCGACAGCCTCGGCCGCGCCAGCGCGCAGGCTGTCGGTAAAGGTAAAGCGCAGGGGCGCTTGCGATCCGATGGCGAGCCACGCAGAGGTCTGCGCGCCATCATCGCCGCCGACCCAGGCCGCACGGCCCAAACGGACGCGTTGATCACGATACAGACCTTGGGTGCCATAGCCGGGCACCTCGACCACGTCGCGCAAGGCAGCTGGTTTGATCCCGGCGTCGCGCGCTGCATTTGCAAGAGCCAGCGACAAGGGGTGCGAAGATGCCTCGGCCAGCGCCAAAGCGACTTCGAGGTCAGCGCGGGAGTGATCGCCCAGATTGGTCAGTTCGGGCGTGCCCGAGGTCAGAGTTCCGGTTTTGTCGAACACAACCGTATCGACCTCGGCCAGCCGTTCCAGCGCAGTGGCGTGTTTGATCAACATGCCATTGCGGAACAACCGCCCCGAGGCTGCAGTCGTCACCGCAGGCACCGCCAGCCCCAGCGCACAGGGGCACGTGATGATCAGAACGGCGGCGGCGATGTTCAGCGCGGTGCGGATATCGCCAGAGTAGATGTACCAGCCCAGAAAGCTGAGCGCTGACAGGATATGTACCCCGGGCGCATATAGCTTGGCCGCCTTGTCCGCCAGTGACGTGTACCGCGAGCGGCCTGATTCTGCGATGGCCACCAGATCGGCCATACGGTGCAGCGAGGTATCTTCGCCCACCGCCGTGGCGCGGATGGTCAGGGGGCCGGTCAGGTTGACCTCACCGGCGCTGACGGCCAGTCCTTCCTGCGCGAATACGGGCAGGGTTTCTCCGGTCAGCAACGATCGGTCGAGTTCGGATTGGCCCGAAACAATCTCTCCGTCCACCGGCATTCGGCCGCCGGGGCGGACAAGGATCAGGTCGCCAACATTCAGCGTGGCGACGGCGACCTCTTCCTCGACGCCGTCTGACAGGCGGGTGGCGCGGGGCACTTCCAGCGCGGTCAGTTCTTCGGCCGCGGAACGGGCAACAGCGCGGGTGCGATAGTCCAAGTACCGTCCGGCCAGCAGGAAGAAGGTCAGCGTCAGCGCGGCGTCGAAATAGGCGTGTTCCCCACTGAGCGCGGTCTCCCAAAGCGATGTCACCAGCGCCAGAAGGATCGCCAGCACGATGGGCACGTCCATGTTCAGGCGGCGCACCCGCAGGGCGCTCCAGGCATTGGCAAAGAAAGGCTGTGCCGAAAAGGCAATCGCAGGCAGGGCAATCGCTGCCGATATCCAGTGGAACATGTCGCGGGTCGCATCCGAGGCCCCCGACCATACCGACACCGACAGCAGCATCACGTTCATCGAGGCGAACCCGGCCACGGCCAGTCGCATCAGCAGATCCCGCCCGGCTTTGTCTGACTGGGTGGCGGACAGCGCGCCGGGGTCCAGCTCGTGCGCCTCGTATCCTGCACCTTCGAGAACCGGGATCAGATTGGCGGCCGTCACATGCGGCCCGGCTTTGATCATGGCGCGCTTGAGGGTCAGGTTGACGCGGGCATCCTCGACACCGGGCACGGCGTTCAGGGCGCGTTCAACGGCTGCGATACAGCCCGAGCAGTGGATGCCCGGCAAAGACAGCGCGATCTGCACGTCGACAGGCACAGGCCGCGCCGGTTCCGCCGGGGCCGCGATGCAGCCGGGGCAGGCTGCGGTGCTGTGGGTGGTCTGCGCCGTCACATCCCTAGCCTTTCACAAAAAGCGGGATGCGTTGGGCGAACTCGGCCCCGTCGCGGTCCTTGGCCAGCAGGCGTATATTCCAGTTCCCTGCGCCCAGTTGTGCAGGTGTGGAATAGGCGGTGCCATCAAAGGTGAACTCGGGCGAGAAATCTTCTTGCACATGAGTCGCGCGGCCCACAACGGCCTGCAACTCGGCCACCTTGACCGGCGCGCCGGTCTGATCGGTGATGCGCAGGATCAACAGGCCGCCGGTAACCTCGGCGTCGATTTGCCATCCCAGCGCCTGCTGTTCCTGAAGGCGTTCGTTAAACTCCTGACTGGCCACATACGAGTTCTTGACCTCAAGCCCCGGAAAAGTTTTGACCGCGTTGTAGGCCAGAACCATGTTGACCGCGATGATCACACCAAAGGCGCCGACAAATACTGCCAGGGCGTGTTTCCCCGTGAATTGACGTTCCGCCATGTTCAGTTCCCCCGTCCGTTGAACGTGGTATCCTTATACGCGCGCTCGCCGCTTTCCAGATCCTCGACCCAGATCCGCACCGATGTCGAATCCGCGCCAGCAGGTGCGGTATCCGGTGCTGCAACAATATACACGCGCGTCAGTTGCGCGGTATCTGCTGCAACAGTCACCGTATCACCCTCGACCCCTTCGATCTGGATCTGCAAGGCGGGGCTTCCGACCAGCGACAGCTGGAACGGGCGCTCTTCGCCGTGCTTGTTGCGCAGGCGCACATCATAGGTGTTGCGGATGGTGCCATCCGACAAGGTCACAAATGTCGGATTGCGCACCGGCGCGACCGTCAGATCGATATCCGAGCGGATGAACAGCGCAAAGAGCAGGGCAAACCCGACCAGAGCCCAGAGCGCCGTATACATAATCGTGCGGGGCCTGAAGATGTGTGTCCAGACGTTCTTGGGCGGCTGACCGGCGCGTTCATTGGCCTCATCACTCAGCGCCATATAATCGATCAGGCCACGCGGCTTGCCGATCTTGGCCATCATGTCGTCGCAGGCATCGATGCACAGCGCACAGGTGATGCATTCCAACTGCTGCCCGTCGCGAATATCGATCCCGACCGGACAGACATTCACGCAAGCCATACAGTCGATGCAATCGCCCAGTTCGCTGTCAGCCGTTCGTTTGCCCTTGCCGCGCGGCTCACCCCGCCATTCGCGGTAGCCGACGACCAGCGTGTCCTCGTCCATCATGGCCGCCTGAATCCGGGGCCATGGGCAGGCATAGATGCAGATTTGTTCGCGCGCAAAGCCCCCAAACAGGAATGTAGTGCCGGTCAGGATCAGTATCGTGGTGTAGGCTACCGGATGCGCGTTGCCTGTCACCAGATCGCGCGCCAGCGTCGGCGCATCGGCAAAGTAGAACACCCACGCGCCGCCGGTGGCCAGCCCGATCAGAAACCATGCCACCCATTTCGTCAGCCGCAGGCGTGCCTTGCGGAAATCCAGCTTTTTCTGCCGGTGTAAACGCAGGCGCGCGTTGCGGTCGCCTTCGATCCAGCGTTCGACCAGAATATAGAGGTCGGTCCAGACCGTTTGCGGGCAGGCATAGCCGCACCAGACTCGACCCAGCGCCGAGGTGAACAGAAACAGGCCCAGCCCTGCCATGATCAGAAGACCGGCAACGAAATAGAATTCATGCGGCCAGATTTCGATCCAGAAGAAATAGAATCGCCGATTGGCCATATCCAGCAAAACCGCCTGATCCGGCAGGCTTGGCCCACGGTCCCACCTGATCCAGGGCGTAATGTAATAGATGCCCAATGTTATGCCCATGATGATCCATTTCAGGTTACGAAATGGACCGTAAACCCGTCTTGGGAAAATAGGCTCCCTGGCCGCGTAAAGGCTGGGGGCGGGGTCGGAATCGCTCACGGGGTTGGCTCCGGATATGGCTGTTTTGCAGGCGACTTTTTCCAGATCATACACCGGTCAACTTTGATTTGGGTCAAAAGCGTATCGAAAAGGCACCTTTTGTCACACCTGACGCGCCTGCCGCTTGAGCCAGCCCAGAAAGGTCTTTACCGCAGGTCTTTGCGGCGTTTGTGGCGTTACGATGTGGTATCCAGCGGCATCGGGCTCGGAATGAAGTTCGACGATGCGCCCGCTGAGGATATCCTGCTCGACGAAATGTCGCACGGTCACAGTCACGCCCTGCCCCGCACGCAGCCCGTCCAGAACCAGATTGCCCGGCATTGCAATCCGTCCGGCCCCCGGCTGCATTTCCGCCCCACGCCGGGATAACCACGCGGACGCCTCGGTGGTGCCGATTTCCTCGAGCCACGGCAATTGCGCCAGTTCTGCCGGGGACCAGTTGGTTTTGCCGCCAAGCAGTTCAGGTGCCGCCACGATGACCATCGGGGTCTGTACCAGCATCTGCGCATCGACGCCGGGCCATCCGCCGGCCCCATAGCGGATGGCAATATCCACACCGCCGGGGCGCAGGTCGACAACTTCGGGCGAGGGGTCCAGAATAAGGTCGATCTCGGGGTGTTCGGATCGGAACGCCGGAAGCCGTGGCATCAACCAGGACGCCGCAAAGGACGGGGTCAGCGATATATGCAAAGGCCGGTCCGAACCGGTGCGCACCAGCTCGTTCACCGCCGCCCCGATCGATCCGAAACCCAAGAGCAGCGCGCGCGCCAGATGTTCACCCTCGGTCGTCAGGGTCAGGGTCTTTCCGCTGCGGTCCAGAAGCGCGACGCCCAGATGCGATTCGAGCGCGCGCAATTGCTGGCTGATGGCAGCGTGGCTAACATTCAGCGCAGCACCGGCCCGGGCCACATTTTTCTTTTCGGCGAAAGCCGCAAAAGCCCTGAGCGAGGCCAGAGGTGGCAGAGACAACCAATCCATATGTAATCCTGACTTACATATGGACAGAGTAATTGAGTCGCAATTCAACCGTCAACGGTGAATTCTAAGGGCAATCGTCCAATCGGAAAGGAGACCGTCATGCTTACGATTTATGCCAAGTCCTTCATGACCGCGACCAGACTTGATGCCCCGCATATCCGCGACGCGCCCAAGCCGAGTGCCCCCAAACGTCGTTGGCTGCCAGTCGGTCATTGGTGGTTGCAGAATAAGCGCGATATCGATTTGTGCGATCTGTGATAAGGTGCACGTCACCGAAACAGGGCGTTGGCCCAATCCGGGAAAATCGGCACCGGCTGTTCAGGAAACGCGCGAACAGATGGAACAGCCGGTACCGCAGCCTCTGGGCGACGTATCGCCCAGAGGTTTTCTTTGACCCTTACTGACCACCGCCCAGCTGGTGGACATAGGCCGTGACCGCCCGGATCTGCGCCTGGGTCAGGCGGTTTTCCCAAGCGGGCATCACGCCAAAGCGACTGTTGGTCACGGTCTCGGTCAGCGCCTCTTCGCTGCCGCCATAAAGCCAGATCGCATCGGTCAGATTCGGGGCCCCCTGTGTGATGTCGCCTGCGCCGTCCTCTCCGTGGCACACCGCGCAATTGTCTGCAAAGACAACCTGCCCAGCTTGCGCCGCCGCATCGTCGGTTTGTGCATTGGACAACGACATCACGTATTGGACCACCTGCTTGATCTCGTCATGTTCGAGGATTTCACCAAAGGCGGGCATCTCGGAGTAGCGGGCATCGTCGCTTTCCTCGTTGCGGATACCATGCGCGACCGAATACTCGATCTCTTCCATCGTACCACCCCAGAGCCACGCGTCATCCAGCAGGTTCGGGAAACCCGGCGCACCCTGCGCGCCCGAGCCGTGGCACTGTGCGCACCATGTCCGGAACACCGCGCCGCCTGCGTTTACCGCATATTGCTGCAGCTCGGCATCCTGCGCGATGTCATCCAGCGAGGTTTCCACCAGCTTGGCATTCCAGGGCGCGTTGGCTTCTTCGAAGGCAACCATCTCTTCTTGCACGAGGCCGCGGGACGACCAGCCCAGCACGCCCGCCGTTGCCGACTGAACCAGCGGCCACGCGGGATACATGATCGTGTAGATCAGGCCCCAGAAAATCGTGGCGTAGAAGGTCCACAGCCACCAGCGCGGCATCGGGTTGTCGAATTCTTCGATACCGTCCCAGCTGTGGCCCGTGGTATTCGGATCGCCCGGCTGTTTATCATGTGTCTTGCTCATTGCCGCGCCTCCTTGGATGTGGCGGGTTTGTCTTGCTGGGGTGCGGGTGCATCAACATGCCGGAAGGGAATGTTGGCGGTGTCCTTGTATTCCTTGCTGGCACCGGGACGGAAAACCCAGATCACGATGCCGATAAAGAACACAAAGAGCAGAAGCAGCATCCAGCTGTCAGCGAACTGTCGCAGGATTGTGTAAAGTTCCATCACACCCTCCTTAGCGGTTTGCGTCCGGGGTGAAGGTCGAGAAATCGACCAGCGTACCCAGCATCTGCAGATAGGCCACCAGCGCGTCCGCTTCGGTCAGCTCGGGCTGGCCGTCAAAGTTGCGCACGCTGACCTTGTCGCCATAGCGTTCCAGCAGTCCGTCATAGTCGCTGTCGGGATCGGCCTGCGCCCGGAAATCCGCCTGCGCATTTGCCAGCATCTCTTCGGTATAGGGCGTGCCCACAACCGCGTTCGCTGCCATGATGTCACCGATATACTTGCCGTCCAGCTTGCGGTGTTCGAGGAAGCCGTATTTCGGCATCACCGATTCCGGCACCACAGATTGCGGGTCACGCAGGTGGTCCACATGCCACTGGTCCGAATAGCGACCACCGACACGCGCCAGATCGGGCCCGGTGCGTTTGGACCCCCACTGGAACGGGTGGTCATACATCGACTCGGCCGCCAGCGAGTAGTGGCCATAGCGTTCAACCTCATCCCGCATCGGGCGGATCATCTGGCTGTGGCAGACATAGCAGCCTTCGCGCAGATAAATCTCGCGCCCTGCCATCTCCAAGGGGGTGTAGGGGCGCATCCCCTCCACCTTTTCGATTGTGTTCTCAAGGTAGAACAGCGGGGTGATCTGCACGAGGCCACCGATGGTCACGACCAGAAAGCTGAAGATCAGCAGGAGGGTCGCGTTGGTCTCGAGGATCTTGTGTTTGTCGAGAATTGCCATTGCTCCGGCCCTCCTTATTCAGCCGGGACCGCGACGGTCAGGCTGGCCTCTTTGGCCGGTGCCTTCCGCACAGTCATCCACAGGTTGTAGCACATGATGACCGAGCCAGCGACGAACATAACGCCACCCAGAGCACGCACCACATACATCGGGAACTTGGCCGCCACGGTGTCGGCGAACGAGTTCACCAGGAAGCCGTTGGCATCCACTTCACGCCACATCAGGCCTTCCATGATACCGGTGACCCACATCGACGCGGCGTAGAGCACGATGCCGATGGTGGCGAGCCAGAAGTGCCAGCTGACCATCTGCAGCGAATACAGACGCTCACGCTTCCACAGGACGGGCACCAGATAGTAGAGCGCACCAAAGGTGATCATACCGTTCCAGCCCAGCGCACCGGAGTGAACGTGACCGATGGTCCAGTCGGTATAGTGGCTGAGAGAGTTCACAGCGCGGATCGACATCATCGGGCCTTCGAAGGTGGACATGCCGTAAAAGCCGACCGAGATCACCATCATCCGGATCACCGGGTCTGTGCGCAGCTTGTCCCATGCGCCCGAAAGCGTCATCAGACCGTTGATCATGCCACCCCAGGACGGCATCCACAGGATCACCGAGAACACCATGCCCAGCGTCGAGGCCCAGTCGGGCAGCGCGGTATAGTGCAGGTGGTGCGGACCGGCCCAGATATACAGGAAGATCAGCGCCCAGAAGTGGATGATCGACAGCTTGTAGCTAAAGACCGGACGCTCGGCCTGTTTCGGGATGAAGTAATACATCATGCCCAGGAAACCGGCAGTCAGGAAGAAGCCCACAGCGTTGTGGCCGTACCACCACTGGATCATGGCGTCCTGGACACCCGACCAGACGATAACAGATTTCGAACCCCAGATGCTGACCGGGATGGTCATGTTGTTGACCAGATGCAGCATGGCGACGGTGACGATAAACGCCAGATAGAACCAGTTTGCCACGTATATGTGGGGTTCTTTCCGTTTGATGATCGTGCCGAGGTAAACCGCCAGATAGGCGACCCAGACAACGGTCAGCCACAGATCGACATACCATTCAGGCTCGGCATATTCTTTCGACTGCGTACCGCCCAGAATATAGCCTGTCGCGGCCAGAACGATGAACAGCTGATAGCCCCAGAACACGAACCATGCGAGGTTGCCGCCCCACAGGCGCGCGGCGCTGGTGCGTTGAACCACATAGAACGAGGTTGCGATCAAGGCGTTGCCACCAAAGGCAAAAATCACTGCCGAAGTGTGCAGCGGGCGCAACCGGCCAAAGTTCAGATAGCCCTGCGCCCATTCGAAATTCAGCGCCGGAAAGGCCAACTGGAACGCAATGAAGGTTCCGGCCAGAAACCCGACAACGCCCCAGAATGCGGTGGCGATCACGCCATAACGGATGACGTCATCCATGTATTCGCCCGAGCGATCTGTAAGTATATCTGGCTCATCGGTGTTTCTAAGCGTCCAGATGAACAATCCTGCGGCGATAATCATCACCAGAATCGCATGTACCTGATACGCCAAATCCCGTGCATAGTTGGACCCTATGGCAGCAAACAGCACCACAAGACCAAGCACGATCAGCTTGATGTAATTCGACATATTGCGTCCCTTTGCCTTACCCCGCGCGAGTCGCTTGTCGCACGAAGCCTTTTTTGCTGGCTGCCGTTCTGTCCGACGACAGCCTCTGCTGCTTTGATCTGTGTCAAGACAATAGCCTGATTTCTGTGACACGCATAAGGAATTGAATACGTTGCGTGGTTGCTTGCGACCAAACGCCCGAACACATGAGGCCGATATGGCGTACAAATCCCTTCTTACGGTCATGACCGAAACCAAGACCGCGCAGGCGGCGCTGTCGCAGATGGTGGCTCTGGCCGAGGCGCAGGACGCCCATGCCGAGGCGCTGTGCCTGGGCGTCGACCGCAGCCAGACCGGATATTACTATGCTGGCGCGAATGCCCTGATCCTTCAGGAAACCCTGAGCCGCGCCAACGCCGAAGCCGAAGAGCTGCTGGGCTTTGCCAATGAGGTTCTGGGAAAATCCGGTGTCCGCTGGTCTTCCGAAAGCGGAGTCGCGCAGATCGCCGACATTGGCCGCCACGTGGCCCATCGGGCGCGGTTTTCTGATCTTGTCGTGCTGCCGCAGCCCTATGGCAAGGACCGCGGCGCCGAGGCAGAACCGATCATCGAGGCCGCCATGTTCGAAGGACACGCGCCGGTTCTGGCCGTCCCTGACGAGAGGCAGCCATTTTCAAAACCGCGCACCGCTCTGGTCGGCTGGAACGAAAGTGCCGAGGCGATGCGTGCCATCCGCCTTGCGCTGCCGTTTCTGACACAAACCGATCTGGTCAGGATCGTCGTGATCGATCCTCCGCGCCACGGGCCCGACCGCTCGGACCCCGGCGGGATGTTGTCGCAAATGCTGTCTCGCCACGGAATCAAATGCGAGATCGACGTGTTGAGCAAAACCATGCCGCGCGTCTCGGACATCCTGAACCGCCACGCCGCCGATACCGAGGCTGACATGATCGTCATGGGTGCCTATGGCCATTCGCGTTTCCGCGAAGCGATTCTGGGTGGCGCAACCCGCAACATGCTGGAACAGGCAGCGGTGCCGGTGTTTATGGCGCATTGATGGGGGTGATGACCCGCCTGCTTTATCCGTCGCGACCGGGCTCGCTTGGGTTGTTGGAGAACAGCGCGATCTTGTTGCCCTGCGGGTCGCGGAGGTAGCCAACATAGAATTGAGGGCCGTAGGCGTCGCGAAAACCCGGTTGCCCCTCGTCATGACCCCCTGCGGCAAGTGCGGTTGCATGAAGGTCTCGCACTTGTTGCTGGTTTCGCGCTTCAAACGCGACCATCGCCCCATTCCCGGTCGATGCAGCGCCTCTGTCAAACGGGCGTTTGACGTAAAATTCGGGCAAAGCCGACAGCTGGCCCGGCTGTACGGGCAGCGAGTAGCTCAGGTCTCCGTGGTAATATTCCAACTGATAGCCAAGCGCAGGCAGGAACGCCGAATAGAACCGTTCCGCAAGGGCAATATCGTCGACACCAACGGTAACATAGGCGATCATTCCGGAAGCTCCCGCTATTGAGGCCATCAGGCCCTTCGACCAGACGGCAAATCGGATCTCAAGCCTTCCGCACCAAACCGATCAGGAACAGCAGGATTACCGCACCAACGGTTGCAAAGAATATCTGCGAGAACAGGCCGCCGCCGACAGCAAAGCCCAGCGCCGGAAAGATTGTACCCGACAGGAATGCGCCGACCACGCCGACGACGATATTGCCGATCAGGCCGAAGCCGCGCCCTTCCATGATCTTGCCGGACAGCCAACCGGCAATCGCGCCGATGAGCAGCATGAACAAAATTCCCATAGTCCCCTCCTGAACTCTGTTTTACCGGCACCGGCCAAAGCGCTGCTCAGACCAGAAAACCACCGTCTGTATCGTCGCCTGCCTCTTCCATCAGCCGACCCATATCGGGGATAGTGACGTGGCGTTTGCCTTGCAGAAGGATCACCTGATCCTTTTTCAGCGCCGAGATCTGACGGCTGACAGTTTCCAGCGTTAGCCCCAGATAGTCGGCCATTGCCTCACGCGTAAGCGGCAGGTCGAACACGATGGGGCCGGACATGCCCCGTTTGTGGACCGAGGCATCCCTGCGGGCGATGATCGACAGCAGGCTGGCGATCTTTTCCCGCGCCGTCTTGCGCCCCAGAACCAGCATCCATTCCCGTGCGGCGTCCAGTTCGTCCAATGTCATCTGCAACAGACGATGCGCGATATGCGGCGTTGTCGCCATCAGCTCTTCGAACGGTTTCTTGCGGAAACAGCACATTACCAGATCGGTGGTGGCCTGCACGTCATACGGAGCCGAGTCGCGCCCCGGGCGGCCCACGAAATCGCTGGGCAGCAGCAGACCGACCATCTGGGTGCGCCCGTCCTCCATCGTTTGCGTCAGCGACGCAATGCCGGAAACGACCGAGCCGACAAACCCCATCTGGTCGCCCGACCACAGGATCGTCTGGCCTGCCTCGAAGCTGCGGTAGTATTTGATGCCATCCAGCAGCTCAAGCTCGTCCTTCTCGCAATGCGCGCAAACCGCCCTGTGTCGGATCGGGCAGGCGTCGCAGTTCGAGTGTTCGTGCAAGGTTTTGAGTGTCATTCGCGTTTCCACTTGATCTCGGTCAAAGTACCCGAGCGTCTGAGCGTATACCCGGTTCAATATGATAGCAAAACGGCAATTGGCAAAGCTTGGACTATTTGACGCGAAAGTACCGCGTTATACAAGCTATCCCACCGCGCCTCACTTCAACAATGATGTGGGCGCGTCTCTTTTTGGTGACTGGATTTCCGGGCTGACCCCCGGCAGCGAGGTGTCGCTTTACATCCATGTACCGTTCTGCCGCAGGCTGTGCTGGTTCTGCGCCTGCCGGACCCAGGGCACCCAGACCGACAATCCGGTCATCGCCTATGTGGATGTGCTGAAGGCCGAGCTTGACCTGTTGGCTGAGCGCCTGCCCGAGGGCGTGACCCTGTCGCGCTTGCATTGGGGCGGTGGCACCCCCACCCTGCTGAACCCCGACCTGATGCGCGACCTTGCCGGGCGGATTTTGGAAACGATTCCGCTTGGGCCGGATGCCGAGTTCTCGGTCGAGATTGATCCCAACGAGATTGACGAAGCGCGTCTGGATGCGCTGGCCGAGGCCGGGATGAACCGGGCATCCATCGGGGTGCAGGATTTCGACGATGAGATTCAGAAAACCATCGGGCGCATTCAGGGCTATGATACCACCCGCAACGCGGTCGATATGATTCGGGCGCGCGGAATTGCAAGTCTGAACGCCGATATTCTGTATGGTCTGCCACATCAGACCAAATCCCGGATGACCGAAAGCGTGCAAAAGCTGCTGTCGCTGTCGCCCGACCGGGTTGCGCTTTATGGCTATGCGCATGTGCCGTGGATGGCCAAGCGCCAGCAGTTGATCCCATCGGATGCGTTGCCCACGCCCGAACAAAGGCTGGAGTTGTTCGACACCGCGCGGCGGCTGTTTCACTGGGACAACTACGCCGAAATCGGTATCGACCATTTCGCAACGCAGGATGACGGGCTGACCCACGCCCTGCGCGCCGGTCGGCTGAAACGGAATTTCCAGGGCTATACCGACGATCAGGCCCCGGTGCTGATCGGGTTGGGGGCCAGCTCGATCTCGCGCTTCCCCCAAGGCTACGCGCAGAACGCGCCTGCCACATCCGCGCATATCAAGGCAATCCGCGAGGGGCGATTTTCCACATCGCGCGGGCATTTGTTCAAAGGACAGGATGTTTTGCGCGCGCGTCTGATCGAGGCGCTGATGTGCGATTTCCGCATCGATACCGCCGAAATTCTGCGCGATCACGATATCACCGCTACGGCGCTGCGCCGGATGTATGACGATGCCAATGCCGCGTTCGAGGGGTTGCTGCGTGTCGATGACAGCGGGCTGTATATTCCGCCCGAGGCGCGGGCACTGACCCGGATGGTTGCGCGCAGCTTTGACGCCTATGACCTGAGCAAGGCGGGCCATAGTTCGGCGATCTAGATCGGCGCGGGGGCTTGACGCGGCCCTTTGATTTTCTCCACACTCGGGATGTAGGGCGCGTTGCCGCCCTGCGGCCCGAGGCAGGCCATCTTGCAGACAGATCGTGTCGGCGCATATGCGTCGCGCAGCCCCTTTCGCGCAGCCATTCTGCAACCTGAAAGAGGGACAGCACCTATGCGCGTTTTCACCGTCCTCGGCCCCAGCCAATCGGGCAAATCCACTCTGGTCGAGGCCATCAGCCGCCTCGACGGGCGGCCCACCACATTCGATGTTTCCGGAACCGTGCATTTGCACGGTTTTTCTTATCTGGACGAACCCTGGTGCGCGATCGACGTAGACGGCGGCGGCGATGCACTGGCCTATGTCGGCCCTGCCATGGCAATCTCGGACGCTGCTGTTGTTGTGGTTCCACCTGATCCGGACGCGGCAGTTCTGTGCGCCCCCTATCTGCGGCTGGTGGAAGAGGCGGGCATTCCCTGTTTCCTGTTCATCAACCGGATGGACAATCCCAATGGGCGCATCCGCGATATCATCGCCGCGCTGCAAACCTACTGCACCCACCATATCGCCCTGCGGCAGGTGCCGATCCGCGAAGGCGACACAATCATCGGTGCAGTCGATCTGATTTCGGAACGCGCATGGAAGTATCAGGAAGGCCAGCCCTCGGCCCTCATTGAACTGCCCAAATCGGTCGAGGATCGCGAGCAGGAAGCGCGCACTGAGTTGCTGGAAACCCTGTCGGATTTTGATGACCACTTGCTTGAACAACTGATCGAGGACAAGCAGCCCCCAAGCGCCGAGGTTTATGATCTGGCCGCACAGGTTCTGCAGAACCACCAGCTGATCCCGGCTTGCCTTGGCGCGGCCAGCCACGGCAACGGGCTGACCCGTTTGATGAAAGCGCTCCGCCACGAAGCGCCCGAGTTTGACATCGCTGCCGGTCGGGACGAGGCCGAAGAAAGCGCCCGTGCCATCGCAGGGTTTGCAGATGTCAAAAAGCACATCGGCAAGATCATCGTTCTGCGCGGACTGGGCGACGGGGTCAAAGCACACGAAGCCCTGGGCGGCGAGACGGTTGGCAACCTGACATCGCTGGACGCCAAAACCCAGATCGGCGCGCTTGAGGCCGGGCAGATCGGGCTGGCGGTCAAATCCGACCACCTGAACCCCGGCAACCTCTATGACAGTAAATCCGCAACGCCTTTGCCGGAATGGGCCTCTGCGCATCCGGTCGCGCATCGGCAGGTTGTCTCTCCGGCGCATGAGCGTGACGATGTGCGGTTGTCCAACGCGCTCAGCCGCATGGCAGAGATCGACCCCGGCCTGCATCTGGAACAGGATGAACTAAGCGGTCATGCCGTTCTGGGTTCGCAAGGTCCACAGCATATGCGTCGGGTCTCGGCCAAACTGGCCGAAGATTTCGGGATCGAAATAGCAACCGAACCGGTTGAGACCGCCTATCGCGAAACCATCCGGTCGGCGGTTGAACATCGCCACCGCCACCGCAAGCAATCGGGAGGTGCGGGACAGTTTGCCGATGTGGTGATTTCCGTGGCCCCTCTGCCGCGCGGATCGGGCTTTCAGTTCGAAGAGGTCGTCAAGGGCGGCGCGGTGCCCAAGAATTATATCCCCTCGGTCGAGCACGGCGCACAGGATGCTCTGGTGCAGGGCCCCGAGGGGTTCCCGGTTGTGGATGTCAAAGTTACGCTGAGCGATGGCAAACACCATAATGTCGACAGTTCGGACTATGCCTTCCGCACAGCCGGAAAGAACGCAGTGCGCGAGGCGCTGCCCGAGGCAAAGCCCGTGGTTCTGCAACCGATCCTGAACGCGGAAATCCACCTGCCATCAGACTTTGTGGGCGATCTGGTTCCGACGATCAGCACCTTGCAAGGTCAGGTTCTTGGGTTTGAAGGCAACCCCAATGCCTCGGGCTGGGAGATTTTCAACGCCATGCTGCCCGCCGTAGCCGAGGATGAGTTGCACCGCACCCTTGCCAGCGCCACGCGCGGGACGGGCTGGGTGAAGTTGAAATTCGACCACTATGAGGAACTGCGCGGCCCGGTGCCAAAAGCGGCTAACCGCGAAAAGGCCAACGCCTGACGGAATCGTAGGGCGGGCTTCAGCCCGCCGCTGCGATCAGTTCGCGGGTATAGTCGGTTTGCGCATGTTCAAACAGATCTTCGGCTGTGCCCATTTCGATCACGTCGCCGTTTCGCATGACGATCACGTTATGCGACATGGCGCGCACGACCTTGAGGTCATGGCTGATGAACAGATAAGCCAGCCCGTATTTCCGTTGGAGATCACGCAACAGATCGACGATCTGCACCTGCACCGTCATGTCCAGCGCGCTGGTGGGTTCGTCCAGCACCAGCAGCTTGGGCCGCAGCACCATCGCGCGGGCGATTGCGATGCGTTGCCGCTGACCACCCGAAAACTCGTGCGGATACCGATCCATTGATGCGGGATCGAGGCCCACCTCGGTCATCACCTCGGCCACCAGATCGCGTGGGGCGCGGTGGGGGTCAACCTTATGGATCGCCAGCCCTTCGGCGATAATCTGCATACAGGTCAAACGTGGGCTGAGGCTGCCGAACGGGTCTTGGAACACGATCTGCATATCCTTGCGCAACCGGCGCAGTTCTCGCGTGGACCAGCGACGCACGTCCTGATCGCGGAAGGTGATCCCGCCCTCGGACGCGATTAACCGCATGATGGCCAATGCAAGCGTGGTTTTGCCCGAGCCGCTTTCGCCCACGATGCCCAGCGTCTCACCTGCGCGGACGCTGAGCGTTGCGTCATTGACCGCCTTCACATAGCCAACGGTGCGTTTCAGGAAACCGCGCTGGATCGGGAACCAGACTTTCAGGTGATCGGTGCGCGCGACCTCTTCGGCGTCTGTTGCCACCGGATCGGGGTGGCCCGAGGGCTCAGCCGCCAGCAGTTTTTGCGTGTAGGGATGCTGCGGATTGTCAAAGATTTCGGTGGTGACGCCGGTTTCGACAATCTCACCATCCTTCATCACGCAAACCCGGTCGGCGATGCGGCGCACGATGCCAAGGTCATGGGTGATGAACAGCATTCCCATGTTTTCGGATTTTTGCAGCTCGGCCAGAAGTTCCAGAATCTGCGCCTGAATGGTCACGTCCAGCGCCGTTGTCGGCTCATCTGCGATCAGAATGTCCGGCTTGTTCGCCAGCGCCATCGCGATCATCACCCGCTGCCGCTGTCCACCCGATAATTGGTGCGGATAGCTGTCCAGCCGTTCCTCGGGATCGCGGATGCCGACCTTGGTCAACAACTCGACAATCCGACCGCGTGCCTCGTCGCCGGTCACGTTCTGGTGCAGAGCCAGCGATTCCGCCATCTGTTTCTGGATCGTATGCAGCGGGTTGAGCGAGGTCATCGGTTCCTGAAAGATAAAGCTGATGTCGTTGCCGCGCACATCCATCAGCTTGTCCTCGGACGCGCCGATCATTTCCTGCCCGTCATAGGTGACGGATCCTTCGACAATCGCGCTGTCGCCCAGCAGCGACACGGTGCTGAGCGCGGTCACGGATTTACCCGAGCCGGACTCGCCCACCAACGCCACCGTTTCTCCGCGATCCACCGTGAAGGACACGCCTTTGACCGCTGCCGAAACCTGCCCGTCCTGCCGGAACGAGACCTTGAGGTTGTTCACATCCAGCAGGCTCATGAAAAGGTCTTTCTGGGATCAAACGCATCGCGCACGCCTTCGAAGATGAAGACCAGCAGCGAGAGCATGATGGCAAAGGTGAAGAACGCGGTAAAAGCCAGCCACGGCGCTTGCAGGTTCTGCTTGGCCTGCAAGGTGAGTTCACCCAGCGACGGGGCCGAGGATGGCAGACCGAATCCAAGGAAATCCAGCGAGGCCAACCCGCCAATAGTGCCGGTGACGATAAAGGGCATGAAGGTCAGCGTTGCCACCATCGCGTTGGGCAGCATGTGGCGGAACATGATGGTCATGTTGCCGACCCCCAGCGCACGGGCCGCGCGGACATATTCAAGGTTTCGCGCGCGCAGGAATTCAGCGCGGACAACCCCCACAAGGCCGGTCCAGCCGAACAGGATCATCAGCGCCACAAGTAGCCAGAAACTTCGCCCCAGAATCGCGAACATGATGATGATCACATAAAGCGAGGGGGTGGCTGACCAAATCTCGATGATCCGTTGGAAGATCAAGTCCAGCCATCCGCCGAAAAAGCCCTGAATGGCCCCGGCGAAGATGCCGATCAGACTGGCCGCACCGGTGACGACAAGAGTGAACAGGATCGACAGGCGGAAACCATAGATCACCCGCGCCAGCACGTCGCGCTTGGTGTCATCCGTGCCCAACAAGTTCTGCCCGTTGGGCGCCAAAGGTGCGGCTCCGGGCCGATCCACGCTGGTGTTGTAAGAATACGGGATCAGCGGCCAGATGGCCCAGCCGCGCTCGAACCCCTCGGCCTCGAATGTACCCGCTTTGATTTCGTCGATGATACCTTCGGGATCGTCAAAACACTGATCCAGACCACCACTGTCAATCAGGCACATGACTTCGGGGTCGCGATAGATCGCTTCGGTCTGGAAATCGCCGCCGAACTCGGTTTCGGCGTAGAAGTTGAAGACCGGCATATAGAACTCGCCGCGATATTTCACGAGGATCGGTTTGTCATTCGCCACAAACTCGGCAAAGAGCGATATCCCGAACAAAACCGAGAAGATGATCAGCGACCAGAAGGCGCGTCCATTGCGGCGGAAATTGCGCCAGCGGCGCTGGTTGAGAGGGGAAAGCGCCATCTACCCCTCCCGCTTTTCAAAGTCGATGCGCGGGTCGACCAGAACATACATCAGGTCACTGATGATGCCGACGACCAGACCCATCAGGCCAAAGATGAACAGCGTCCCGAAGATCACCGGATAGTCACGCGCCACAGCAGCCTCGAAACCCAATCGTCCCAGACCGTCCAGAGAGAAGATCGTCTCGATGATGATCGAGCCGCCAAAAAATACGCCGATGAACACCGCCGGAAAACCCGCGATCACGATCAGCATCGCATTGCGGAAGACATGTCCATAAAGCACGCGGCCCTCGCTCAGGCCCTTGGCGCGGGCGGTCATGACGTATTGTTTTTTGATCTCATCCAGAAACGAGTTCTTGGTCAGCAGCGTCAACGTCGCAAAGGCTGAGATGGTCAGCGCGATGATCGGCAGGGTGATGTGCCAGAAATAATCGGCGATCTTGCCGAACAGGCTCAGGCTTTCCCAATTGTCAGACGTCAGGCCGCGCAGCGGGAAGATCTGCCAGTAAGAACCGCCGGCAAACAGCACCAGCAGCAAAATGGCGAACAGGAATCCAGGGATGGCATAGGCCACGATGATCGTGCCACTGGTCCAGGTATCGAAGGTCGAGCCGTCCTTGACTGCCTTGCGAATGCCCAACGGGATCGACACCAGATAGGCGATCAGGGTCGACCACAGACCCAGAGAGATCGACACAGGCATCTTCTCCAGCACCAGATCGATCACGCTGATCGAGCGGAAATAGCTCTCGCCGAAATCCAGCGTCAGGTAGTTGCCCATCATGGTCAGGAACCGCTCGACCGGGGGTTTGTCGAAGCCGAATTCTTTTTCCAGCTCTTCGATGAACTCCTTGGGCAGACCGCGTGCGCCGATGTATTCGCTATCTGATCCAAAGGTTTCTTCGACCGGGGCGCTATCGCCCCCGGCAAACCCGGCAAAGACGTCGCCCTCGCCCTGCATCTGGGCCAGTATCTGTTCAATCGGACCACCTGGGACAAACTGAACCAGAGTGAAGTTCACGATCATGATGCCCAGCAAAGTCGGGATCACCAACAGCAGTCGGCGAAGAATATACGCGCCCAAAGTCTGTTACCTCACCGCGCCAGCCGCTTTGAGCTTTTGATATTTCTCTTCGTTGAACCACCAGAAATCAAACTGACCAACTGCAAGCGGCGGCAACACTTCGGGATGTTCGAACATGTCGTAATAGGCCACCCATGTGTCCGACACGTATCCGGTTGGAATCTGAATGCGCAGATACCGGAGGACGCGGTCCAGAGATTTGAGTGCAGCGATCTCTTCTTCGCGCGACTTCGTGTCCAGAGCGGCGTCGATGATCGCGTCCACCAGCGGTTCCTGCAGAGATTGCGGATTGTAAGACGATACAACTGCGGTTTCTGCCCCATAGGACTGTTTCAATCCGGTGCCCGCCTCAAGGAAAGACTGGTTGCGGAAAAAGATCATGTCGAAATCTTTGTCGTAGTACCGCTGAATCCACTGCGCGCTGTCGATCTTTTCCACCGTGACAGCGACACCAAAACTCTCAAGATTTGAAGCATATGTTGTCACGATGGCTTCGGCTGTATCCGAAGACGATGCGTTCAGCATTATGGTGATTTCCAGCGGCTTGCCCTCGGCATCTTGTAGTTTACCGCCGCTGGAAACGGTATATCCGGCTTCTTCGAACAGTTTCAGTGCTGTGCGCTTGTTTCGACGATCAACCGTGCGAGAGGCATTCGAACTATGCGCGCGCACCGCTTCCTGTGTGAATAGTTCATCAGGCACAATGTCGCCCAAAGACTTCAGGAATGCAGTTTCCATCTCGTCGGGCAAGCCATCCGCAGCCACCTCGGAATTCTCGGCAAAGGAATGGCGCTGTTCCGTGAGGCCGAATTGCAGCGACTCGGAGGTCCATTCAAAGTTAAACGCCAGCCCCAACGCCTCGCGGACCTTGATGTTGTCGAAAGGCGCCCGCTGCATATTGAATATGAAGCCAGATGGTGATGGTGGCGACATAACGGGGATGCTTTCGCGTTTTACATACCCGTTCTGAACGGCCGGGAAATCATATCCCGTTGCCCATTTTTTTGTGCTGCCTTCCGCCCGGAACGTATAGACGCCTGCTTTGAAAGCCTCGAACTCGGCTGCGTCGTCGGCAAAATATTCGACCCGGACGGTTTCAAAGTTGTGCCGCCCGACATTGATCGGCAAATGCCAGCCCCAATAGTCGGGATTCCGGCGATAGACGATATAGCGGTTAATTTCGTAGTCATCGAGCACATACGGCCCGCTGCCCATCGGTGTCACAAGACTTTGCTTGTCGAGACGTTCGCCCGTTTTTTCGTACCATTCCTTGGAGAATACCGGTGTTCCACCAACCTGAGAAATAAGCGACCGTCGGGAAATTCCGTCGACGAAGTTGTACTTGATCGTATGGTCGTCGATGATCTCGTAGCCTTCGATGCGCTGTTTGACGGCGCGGGCATAGCTTCGGATGCCCTGTTCCAGAAACAAGTCATGCGTAAACGCGGCGTCATGCGCCGTCAGCGGCGTTCCATCCGCAAATCGCGCCTCGGGGCGCATGTAGAAGATGCACCATTCCTTGGTATCGGGGTATTCGACGGCTTCGGCCAGCAGACCATAGGCTTCGGTTATGGAATCCGCCGGAGAGGCCGACCCGAAGGGGCTGTCACCAAACATCGATTCCGCGATCAGGCCGGAATAGAGGCCCGCCTTGCCCTGCCAGTTAAAGCGGTTCATGCCATCAAACGTACCCCGCGACGAGACCGAGATCTGACCTCCGACAGGTGCATCGGGATTGACATAGTCAAAGTGCTTGAAGTCCGGCGGGTACTTCAGATCGCCGAAAAATGAATACCCGTGGGCCCTGATGATCTTGGCTTCGCCGTCATTAGACGCAAACGCACCCGGGACACCCGGTATAACCGAGGCGACCGCACTGCCCCCCAACAATTGCAGGGCCGTCCGCCGCTTGATTGTGGTTTGCGTCGGCTTTTTGCGACTATCGGTCATGCCCGCCTCTCCTGCATCTTGTTGAGGGTCTTTATGTGCTCAAACATAGCTAAAAGACCAGCACTGTCAGTTGCAAGTTTAGAACGTGTGAACGCAATGTGAAGATTCTCTCAGACAAAAAATAAGGCCGCAGCGGAAAGCTACGGCCTTTAATTGTTCGGTCGTGATCGCGGGATCAGTTGCCGATGGTCTGCAGATAGGCAATCAGATCGGCGCGTTCCTGCGGTTTTCTCAGACCCGCAAAGCTCATCGAAGTGCCCGAGATATAGCCGCTGGGGCGTTCCAGGAAAGCGTCAAGCGCTTCGGGCGTCCAGTTGCCGCCATGGGCCTGCATCGAAGCAGAATATCCGGTGAACCCTTTGGCCGACGCAACAGGGCGATCCACGATGCCATACAGATAGGGGCCTGTGCCGTTGGCGCCATCTTCCAGCTTGTGGCAGGCGGTGCATTTGCGGAACACACGTGCGCCCTTTTCCGGGTCAGCTGCGGCCAGCAACTCTTCGAAAACAACCTCTTCGCCGTCAGCGCTTTCACCTGCGCTTTCGGTTTCGATGATATAGGCCGCCTCGGCGCTGTGCCCGCCGACGTGATACAGGACGTCGCCGCCCCATTTTGCCAGAAGAAGCACAAGGAAGGTTCCAAACAGGCCGGCTGCGGCCTTGGTAACTGTCATCGTGTCGAACATTTTGATCGCGATCCATTTCAGCTGTCTGCCGGGGTGTCTAAGGCTTCCCCTCGCAAGAGGCAAGGTATAGACACCGCGACGAAACGCCCACTACGGGAACTTGTTGCATGGAATCGACCAAATGACCAAACGCATCGCATTTCAAGGGGAACCCGGCGCTTACAGCCACGAGGCCTGCCGCAATGCAAGGCCCGATATGGACGCCCTGCCCTGCCGCACGTTTGAGGATGTGATCGAATCGGTTCGATCAGGTGAGGCTGATCTGGCGATGCTACCGGTCGAAAACTCGACCTATGGCCGGGTCGCTGACATTCACCGGCTGCTGCCCCATAGCGGGTTGCACATCATTGAAGAGGCATTTGTACGTGTTCACATCAATCTTCTGGGCGTCCCCGGTGCGACACTTGAAGATATTCAGGAGGCGCATTCCCATCTGGTTCTGCTGCCACAATGCGCGGGTTTCCTGAAAGAACACGGCATTCGCGGGCGCGTCAGCCCGGATAACGCACGCGCCGCGCGTGAGGTCGCCGAGGCGGGCGACATGCATTCAGCCGCGCTGGCCAGCGAGCTTGCGGGCGAGATTTACGGCCTGAATGTCCTGGCGCGGCATATCGAGGATCAGGGTGACAACACCACGCGCTTTCTGGTGATGTCGCGGCAGGCGGACATGACCCGCCGGGGCGAGCATGAGATGATCACCAGTTTCGTCTTTCAGGTGCGCAACATCCCGGCCGCGCTTTACAAGGCGATGGGCGGCTTTGCCACCAACGGCGTCAACATGACCAAGCTGGAAAGCTATATGATCGACGGCTCCTTCACCGCAACCCAGTTTTACGCGGATATCGTCGGCCACCCCGATGACCGCAACGTCCAGCTTGCCATGGACGAGTTGGAGCATTTTACGACCAATGTCGAAATTCTGGGCGTCTACCCGGCGGTGCGGCCAAGAGGGTAGCCGGGCTTCAGCTGAAATCCGAGTTCCGAACGCCACTGCGCCACGCGTTCAGAATGCGACCCACATTTGCGTCGATACCCTCCTGGGAATTGACCTCAAGATCATAGACGCGCCCCTGGTGAATGATGCGCTGATCGCGCTCGGCGCTGCCCACCTGCCGGTCCGCCCTTTTTCGCTCGCGGTCTATCAGCACCGGAAGCGGGCAGTGCACAGCGACAAAGAGAACGGAGTGTGAGCGCAAAAGGTCGCGGAGCGTTTCGGTCCAGCCTTCGGTGTCCAGAATATGCTCTAGAATCAGGTTGTTTCCGGCCTCTGCATAGGCTGCGACAGAGCGGTGGAATCCGTCAAAAATCCGGTCACGCTCTTGCTGCCAGTCAAATGCGCCGCTGCGAAACCGATCCATCGGCAAGGCACCCGAATCCCGTAGGTGATCAATCGAGACATGCCAGAACGGAATTTCGAGTCGTTGCTGCAATGCACGGGCAAGCGTCGATTTTCCGCTGCTTGAGGCTCCGTGCAGAAAGATGATCTGCGCCATTTATTGTTCATCACCCTGCAACCGCTGGTCGGGTGAGATTATACAAGCGCGAAAGACTTTGAAATAGCGTCCGCGTTCCGCCTGTATTCGCGAAACCCCATCGCCTCGTAATAGGCCAGACCTTCGGCGTTGTTGAGGCCGATGGTGGCATCGATCGCTGGCATTTCAAGTTCCCGCGCTATTCCTAATGTGGCTTCGAACAAAGCCCGCCCGATGCCGCGTCTTGCTGCCGAAGGGCGAATATGAGTGCCAATCACACCCCACCCGACGGGCGCGCCATAAGGGTTGTTCTCGACCGCCCGTTTCAACGACTGAAATCCAAGGACACGACCGCCGTTATCCACGGCAAGTGAGCACCGAACCTGATCCGGATGGCCGATATAGTGCGCTTTTGCGAAGGCCGCGTCGCTGTTTTTGTTCCGCTTTCCTGCTCTTACAAGTTCTTGCAGCACCTCAGAGATGCCTTCGGCGTCACTCTCGTTTGCTGACCTGATGACAAACCCAAGCATAAGGCGCCTCCTTCTTGCTTGCCCCGTCAGGCACCGTGCCGGTAACGCTCTTCCATTTCACGGGCGAAATCGCTCAGCCGTGACTGGAATTGCCGCCGGATGCGGGATTGGCCCAGTTTCAGCGATTGCAGCAGTAACCGCGCGGGCAGGGTTCTGGCCGAGAGCGACATGACAACGCTCAGCCGGGTTTGGCGGCGGGACAGGGCCAGCAATTCCACCAAAGTATCCCCTTTGACGCCCTTGCTGCGGGCGTGAAACTTCATACCGGCGGGGCGGTCGTAGTCGGTCATCTCGATCGTGAACTGGCGCGGCTTGCCCCGGATTACGACCGAGGTTTCCCAGGTCGCGCCTGCCGTTGCCGGGCCCTGCCCGGTCACGCGGCGCACATCCACCCCCCGCCGAAGGGCCATGCGCTCGAACCGTTCGAAATCGGCGACCATCGCAAACACGTCGTCAATCGGGGCTTCGATGTCTTCCTGCGCTGAAAACTGCATCTTCGTCTTTTTCTCTGCCCTTTGGTGAGGCCCAATCTTTCGTCAGTCCAATGTGTCCGCAAGCCAGTGTTGTAGCAAGAAATGCGCAATCGCGCCCTTGCGGGCAGGCAACATGGTTGGATGTTCCCCCGCAAACACCTGCATCATCTGGGATCGTGTGACCCAAATTGCATCCTCGATCTCGACCGGATCAATCTGAATGTTGCGCGACAGGGCTTGCCCCGCGCATCCCATCATAAGTGACGCCGGAAAGGGCCACGGCTGGCTGGCCAGATATTGCACCGCACCGACCGGCACACCGGCTTCTTCCATCACTTCGCGGCGCACGGCGGCTTCAAGCGTTTCACCCGGTTCGACAAACCCGGCGAGCAGCGAATACATCCCCTCGGGCCAGCCGGGGGAGCGCCCCATCAGAACAGAGTTTCCGTGCGTTATCAACATGATCACCACCGGGTCGGTGCGCGGGAAATGCTGTGCACCGCAGGCGGGGCAGCTACGTTGCCAGCCCCCTTGCGCGATTTCGCTGGGCGCGCCGCAGCGGGCGCAAAAACGGTGAGTCTCGTGCCACGCGATCACCGCCTTGGCCGTTGCGGCCAGTTCCGCATCGCGCGGCGACAGGCGGGTCATGATCCGGCGCAGCTCGGCAAAGACGTGGCCGTTTGGCAAATCGGGATGCTGCTGCTCGGTCCGGTCGACAAACGCGCCAACGTCCGACAGGTCCAGCCCCTCGGCCTGCCAATCTGATATGTCCATCGCAAAAAGCGGGGTCGCATCCTGATCCAGACCCAGGAAAATCGGCCCCTCGACCGATCCCCCCGGCCCTTGCTGCACCAGATCGTGCTGCATCGACACCGGTGCGAGATGATCCAGCGCCTCACCCCGAACCAGCACTTTGCCACGCCACAAAAGCAGGCATTGCGCCTTGGGATCGGTACGCGCCTGATCCAGTCTTTGCGGATCGCCACGAATATGCGCTGCACGGTCCAGCCCCGAGCCGCCGAATGTCACCTGTTCCGCGCGTTTCATTTTCATCGCCCCTTGATCTGAAGTGAAGGGCTGCCACGTCTTGGCCTCTGGCGCAACGGCGTTTCCTCGGGCAATAGTGATATGCTGCCGTCGAAAGACCGCAAAAGCGCCCCTGAAATTGCATTAATTCGAAATTTAGTGACCACAAAGTTACCAAGACAGTCAGAAGCACGTATTTTGAACAAAAAGACCAAAGTGCCATTGGGCAGCAACCGGAAGTCACGGAGTTTTGTCCGGATTCTGGCCACTTCTGATCTGCATATGAACCTGACCGGTTACGATTATTATGCCGATTGCGCTGACCCGCATATCGGGTTTACCCGAACGGCCAGCCTGATCCGGCAGGCACGACAGCAGGCGCTTGACCACAACGGGCTGGTTTTGCTGTTCGACAACGGCGACGGCCTGCAAGGCACGCCATTGGGCGATTGGGCGACCGAGAGCTGTGCCTCTGCACATCCGCTGCCGCAGGCGTTTGCGGCGTTGGGATACGACGCGGTCGGGCTGGGTAATCACGATTTCGGATCCGGCATCGGGTTTCTGAAGCAGATCACAGAACAGTCCCCATTTCCGGTGGTTTGCTGCAATGCTTCGTGCCCTTCAGCCAACACGCCCTGGCAGCGATCAGCGATTCTGGCGCGTGAGGTCTGGCACGCTGGCAGGCCCGAGCCGATCCGCATCGGCATCCTGTCTGTCCTGCCACCGCAGACCGCCCTGTGGGAAGCGCACAAACTGCAGGGGCGGGTCGCGTTTCAGGATATCCTTGCCACTGCGCGTGCAAGCGCGGTGGAGTTGCGAGAACAGGGCTGCGATCTGGTGATCGCTCTGGCGCATACCGGCCTTGGGCAGGCCGCCGCCGCACCGGGGCTTGAGAACGCAGTCATACCGCTTGCCGAAATTAACCAGATTGATGCAATCGTCGCGGGGCATACCCATCTGACGCTGCCCGGCCCGGCGCACGAGGGGCTGGACGCGGTCGATTGCTCTAACGGGTTGGTCCATAACACGCCCGTTGTGATGCCCGGTTGGGCCGGTTCGCATCTGGGCGTCATAGATCTGCAGCTTGACCGCGACGCAGCAAACAAGTGGCGCATTGTCGGTAAAAAGACCGAGGT
Source organism: Ruegeria sp. E1 (assembly GCF_056534225.1). Taxonomy (NCBI): domain Bacteria; kingdom Pseudomonadati; phylum Pseudomonadota; class Alphaproteobacteria; order Rhodobacterales; family Roseobacteraceae; genus Ruegeria; species Ruegeria sp. E1. The sequence continues at coordinate 47,145 of NZ_JBQFPE010000011.1, forward strand.
CCGGGCGATACACCCCGGCGCGGATGAAGTACCGGTGCCGGAAGACCCCGAAATCAAGCAACTTTTGGCCGCGGCACATACGGCCACCCGCACCCGCGCAGCGCAACCTGTGGGGCGTGTGGACCGTCCGATGCACAGCTATTTCTCGTTCTGTGCACCGGATCGCGGGCTGGCATTCATGGCTGCTGCTCAGGCCGCGGCCTTGCGCCCTTACCTGCGCAACACGCCATTTTCCGACCTGCCGGTGCTGTCCGCCGTTGCCCCGGCAAAGTTCGGAGGCCGCGCGGGTCCGCGATATTATACCGAAGTGCCGGCCGGAGAAATCTCCTTGCGTCATCTTGCAGATCTGCATGTTTTTCCCAACGAGCTGCGGGCGGTCGTGGCCACGGGTGCGCAAATCCTTGACTGGCTGGAAATGTCTGCCGGGGTCTTCAATCAGCTGTCCCTGAAAGATGCAACTTTGCTGGTCGACCCGCAGCGCGCCGGTCATAACCTTGACCTGCTGCACGGGATGAGCTGTCAGTTCGATCTGTCCCAACCTGCCCGGTTCGATTCCGGCGGGCGGATCATAAGCCCGAACAGCGCGCGGGTTCGGGATGCAAATGTAAACGGGGTTCCAATCACACCTGATCGGGTATTTGTCGTGGCAACCAACAATTATCGCGCAAATGGCGGTGGCAATTTTCCAATAGCCAACCATCCGCAGCTGGTGCCCTTGCCCGCGCTGCGCATTCAGGACGTTCTGCGCGATTATCTGGCCACACCGCAATCGCCGGACCCGCTGGAGAACGCCCCGCGCCCCTTTTCCTTTGCACCGTTGGATGGGGCCACTGCGATCCTGCAAACCAGCCCCAAGGCACGGGGTTTCTTAGACGAGTTATCCGAATACGCCCCCCGTGATCGGGGGCTGGACGAGGACGGGTTTCTAAGAATTGCACTTACACTCTGACGGGTTGCCATTTTGCGGCGGGACACCTATATCCACGGTTGAGAGGTTGGCGCGGGCGAGCGCCTCGCCAACCTGGTCAGGTCCGGAAGGAAGCAGCCACAACGAGCCCCGCTTGGGTCGATGTCCAACCTCTCACTTATCAACCCCGCGCCTTCGCGCGCCTGAACCCCAAGCCGCAGGAGGGCCTTTATGATTGTAGCAGTGACCCTTCGGGCAGTTCGGTTCTAAAACACCCGCCGATATTTGCCTGAACACATCACCAACGGATGCGCGCACGCCATTCGTGTGGTTTTCTGTACCTGAACACAGGCAGATCAATGGTTTTTTCTCTATCGGACCTTGGATGGTCCTCTCACTTTGCCGCGCAGGCAGCGGCAGACACGTCTTACACTCCGTTTCGGATTTCAGCGGTTCATCGCGATCGTCTGAATGGGCTTTCAACAGATGGTGAAAGCCCTCTGCTGACACCGGGTCGGTCGACCGGGGATTTCACGGTCGGAGATTGGGTGCTGGTCGATGCTCAACAGCGGGTCCAGCGCCTGTTGGAACGCCGCAGCCTTCTGCAACGTCGCGCCGCCGGAACGGGTGCCGAATCGCAGTTGATCGCTGCGAATGTGGATGTGCTGTTCATCGTCAGTTCCTGCAACGCCGACTTCAACCTGCCCCGGTTGGAGCGCTATCTGGCGCTGGCGCATCAGGCCGGGTGCTATCCTGTGGTTGTTCTGACCAAGGCGGACACCTGCGCGGACGCAGCGGACTACGTTTCGCAGGCGGAAAAGCTGGCGCCGTTTCTGACGGTTCTGGCGATCAATGCGTTGGACCCAGCAGATGTTTCGCAGGTTTTGACGTGGTGTCCCACAGGGCAGACAGGTGCGCTTGTCGGCTCGTCCGGCGTTGGCAAGACGACGCTTGCAAATGGCATGACAGGTCAGGACGAGGCGACAGCGGGCATTCGCGAGGATGACGCGCGTGGGCGACACACCACAACTGCGCGGGCTCTGCGCAGGATGCAGAACGGCGGTTGGCTGATCGACACCCCCGGTATGCGAGCCTTGCGATTGCTGGACGCACAAGAGGGTGTGGACGAGGTCTTTTCCGACCTGACGGAGCTTGCAAGGGAGTGTCGGTTTGCCAATTGCCAGCACGAGGCCGAACCGGGCTGTGCGGTGCAGGCCGCGATCGCGGCAGGACCGCTGGACGCAGCACGGCTGGAACGATGGCGCAAGTTGCGGCGCGAAGATCAGCGCAATTCGGAAACAGTTGCCCAATCACGCGCGCGTGACAAGGCGTTTGGCAAGATGGTGCGGTCAGTGATGCAGGACAAGAAATCCAGAAAGGGGTTTTGACCTACGCGGCGATCAATCGGGGCCAGACGGCTGCGTTCTTGCGGGCGAAAGCCCCGATATGACCAATCTCGGGCAAGTCAAAGTCGCGCGGTGACAGCAGATGTCGCCGCGCTTTTGCACCGTACAGATCGGCCAGCCGCCAGACAGCATCCGGGGGAACCATTTCATCATCCTCAAATGTGAACAGGTCCACCTGCGCACCGTCCGAGGGCCAGCCCGCCTCGGGCAAGCCGCTACCAATCTCGGGCACATAGTTCAACGGAGCGGTGCACCAACGCCGCCACTGCCAATAGACCGGTGCAGGCAAATCCGTTCCAAAGCCCGTCAGCTTGCCCGGCAGATATCCCAAAGCCCGCGTCATCAAAGGCGCGTGCCCGTGCCAGAACAGCCAGGCCAGAGCGCGGTAAGGCCAAGGGTGATCGGTCAGGGTAACGAGACCGGAACAGACACAGATCATGCGGTCGATCATCGCCGCGTCCGGTTGAACCGGACCCAGCATCGCACCAACCGAATGCCCGATTGTCCAGTGCTGCGCCTGCGGGAATCTGCGCCGCATTTCAGCGCGCGCAGCAGGCATATCAATCAGCGCCCAATCGGCCATCGAAACCTTTGACCGGGCCAGTGGTCCGTTGGCCGAATGCCCAAAGTCACTGTAGTCATAGGTCAGGCAGGCCATGCCACGCTCTGCCGCAAGCCACGTCGCAAAGTGTCGATAATAGTCCCGCGGCACACCTGTGGCGCTGTTGAGAACCACGACCGTCTCAGGGTCGGCAACCGGGCGGTATAACCGGGCCGACAACTTGGCCGTACCGGACGGGATCAGAAAATCTTCGGTCAGAGCCGTGTCTTGGGTATCCAGCATGACAACCCTCCGAAAGCGATCTTGCAGCGTCTGAACTGATTGGTTCACTTCAACCACACGATACGCCTCGGCTGCCTGAGTCAAGGCGTGACAAAGATGACCTCGCGTCTACCCGCACAATGAAAATCCGAGGTGTTCGCCAATCATCGCGCATTCTGCTTGACTCGCAGGGAGATTGCCCGCTAGCGATTGGGCGATGGTTTTCGCGCCCCGCCTGGGGCCGGAATGAAAAGGGAACACGGTGCGGCCCTACCGGGACTTCCGGGACAAGCCAAATCCGCGACTGCCCCCGCAACTGTAAGCGGAGAGCGATGCCGAAACACCACTGGCCGCAAGGCTGGGAAGGACGGCAAAGCTGCGACCCGCAAGTCAGGAGACCTGCCATCAGAAACTGAAACCGAAACTCGGGCGGGGTGTCCGGGACGGGTTGAAACGCAGATTGCGGATCTTCCTGCGCCATTGCCCTTGCTCTTATGTGCGGAGGGCACATCATGATCTGGAAGACCGAAACGCATCAGTTCACGGCAACCATCTGTCAACACACCGGCAAAACCTGCCCTGCACTGGCCCGCGTGGCGCGTGCGCTGGTTCAGTCAGTCTCGGTCGCCGGGGCCGCAACCTCGCCAGAGTTCGAGATCGAGGGCAGCGCTGAGCTGGCCCACTGCGCCACCGGATGCACGGCACGTTTCAGGGCACAAAGCGACGAAGCCCACATTTATTGTGGCGTCGCGCCTTCAGCAGAAATCGAGCAACTGGAAAGCTATGCCGAAATGATGTTTGGGACAGAGATAAGCGCGATGCCATCCGGCAGCCTTGCGACCCCGCCCTGCGCCATGTTGCAAGTCTTGCCGGTGGCCCCAAAGGCGTCTGCCACGGCTGAACTGCGCGCAAGCGCCTGACGCTACATCGCGGCCAGTGTCCTTGCCGGGGCAGTGGCCCAATTCATCTGACCGTCTGTCTCGACGGCGCAGGGCCTCAGATTGCGCAGACGCGTCAGCGCCGTATCCGGGCTTTCGCCGCATTCGACCATCAGGCGCAACACGATCATGCCGGAACGACCGCACCCGCCCTTGCAATGCACAAGGATGCGACCGCCACCAGACAGCGCCTGCCGGGCCGAGGCACTGACCGCTGTCCAACGTTCGCGGATTTCCGCCGATGGCACGCCAAAATCATCGACCGGCAGGTGAACCCAGCGACTCGCGCGGCTTTGTACATCGCGCCCAAAGTCCCGTGCGCCATCCATGATCATCTCGATCTCGGTCGCCATCGAGATCACCAGACCGGGCTGCCAATCCGCGATCATATCCAGATCACCCTGATAATCACCCGTGCGCCCGGGCATTGAGGTTAGTGCAAGCGAACCACCGCCAACTTGCAATGCATGGATCACCATCTGAGACATCTTGCCGTTCCCCCCGAAACGTAAAAGCGAAAGCCCAGGCTCTGGCCTATGAATCAGGCATTTTAGCTGTGCCCATCCCGTTTCCAAAACGAAAATCCTGACGACCCGCTGTGGACGCGGGCAGCGGGGGCCTCTACGCTGCGGTCTGAACGAATCCGACCGAGCAGACATGACCGACACACCCAGCCCCGCCTATCAGGTTCTCGCCCGCAAATACCGCCCGGAGACCTTTGCCGATCTGGTGGGTCAGGACGCCATGGTGCGTACCCTTAAAAACGCGTTCGAGGCGGACAGGATCGCGCAGGCCTTCATCATGACCGGCATCCGCGGGACCGGGAAAACGACAACCGCCCGGATCATCGCCAAAGGCATGAACTGCATCGGCCCGGACGGCAAAGGCGGACCAACCACCGAGCCTTGCGGTCAGTGCGAACATTGCACCGCCATCATGGAAGGCCGCCATGTCGATGTAATGGAGATGGACGCCGCCAGCCGAACCGGCGTGAACGATATCCGCGAGATCATCGACAGCGTCCGTTACCGCGCCGCCAGCGCACGCTACAAGATCTACATCATCGACGAGGTCCACATGCTGTCGACCAGCGCATTCAATGCGCTGCTCAAGACGCTTGAGGAACCGCCCGAGCATGTGAAATTCATCTTTGCGACCACCGAAATTCGCAAAGTTCCGGTCACGGTTCTGTCCCGATGCCAGCGCTTTGATCTGCGCCGGATCGAGCCTGAGGACATGATTGGCCTGCTTGGCCGGATCGCGGCTGCGGAAAACGCGCAGATCGCCGAAGACGCGCTGGCGCTAATCACCCGCGCCGCCGAAGGCTCGGCCCGCGATGCGACGTCGCTGCTGGATCAGGCAATTTCCCATGGCGCGGGAGAAACCAACGCCGATCAGGTTCGTGCGATGCTGGGGCTCGCGGACCGGGGCCGCGTTCTGGACCTGATGGACATGATCCTGCGCGGCGACGCTGCGGGCGCGCTAACGGAATTGGGCAGTCAATATGCCGAGGGTGCGGACCCTCTGGCGGTGCTGCGCGATCTGGCCGAAATCACCCACTGGGTCTCGGTCGTCAAGATCACCCCGGACGCCGCCGAAGACCCCACGGTTTCGCCCGATGAACGCGCGCGCGGCCAGCAAATGGCCGAAGCCCTGCCAATGCGAGTCCTGACCCGAATGTGGCAAATGCTGCTGAAGGCACTTGAAGAGGTTTCGGCCGCGCCCAACGCCATGATGGCGGCCGAGATGGCAGTGATCCGCCTGACCCATGTGGCCGACTTGCCCAGCCCGGAAGAACTGATCAAACGCTTGCAGGACACGCCGCCCCCACCGCCAAATGGCGGTCCGGGAGGAGGCGTTCCGACCTCGGGCGAGCGCGTTGTCACTGCAAAGGCAGCCGCACAACCCGCCTACACGGCCGCGCCACGGGGCACTGCTGGTGCCCCCACGGCTGCGCTGGCTCAGGATGTACAAACGGCGCTGGCGCGGTATCCGACCTTTGATCACGTCGTCGAACTGATCCGCTCGAATCGCGATGTCAAACTGCTGGTCGAAGTCGAAAACGGTGTGCGCCTTGCCTCGTATCAACCCGGTCGGATCGAGTTCACGCCAACAGAACAGGCCCCAACCGACCTGGCGGCTCGTCTGGGCTCGGCGCTGCAACGCTGGACCGGAAATCGCTGGGCCGTTTCAATTGTGTCCGTTGGGCAGGTTCCGACAATCGCCGAGCTGCGCGACGCAGCAGAAATGGCCTTACGCAATGAGGCGGAAGCGCACCCGCTGGTACAAGCCGTTTTGATGCAATTTCCCCAAGCCCGGATTACAAAGATCGAAACCCCCGAACAACGCGCTGCGCAGGTCGAAACCGAAGCCCTGCCCGAGGTCGAGGATGAATGGGATCCGTTTGAAGAGGATTAGATTCAGCGATTTTGTCGCAAACAAACCAGACCAACCTTCAGGCGCGCCTCACCTTAGCCCCGGCACCTGACGGAGGCGTTTGATGCGCACAACACCATTGCATCCCAGATTCGGACTGACAGTTCATGACATCGACCTGCGCGATGTGACGCAGGACAATCTATACCCACAGATCAGACAGGCATTCGAAACGCATTCCGCTCTGCTTTTCCCGGCACAGTCGATCTCGGACGAGGATCACGTCCGGCTTGGCGAATTGTTCGGGCCACTGGAAAATCGCGAACAAATGGCTACGGGGCGTGACATCGAATTTCAGGTCTCGGAACTGTCCAACCAGACCAAAGATGGGCTGCACGCGCAGGACGATCTGCGCCTGCTTGATCTGCAAGCCAACATGCTGTGGCACACAGATAGCACATTCCTGCCCATACCGGCGTTGATCAACATTCTCACAGCACATGTCGTCCCCCCAAGCGGTGGCGAAACCGAGCTAGCATCGACCCGTGCTGCCTGGGCAGACATGCCCAACTATCTGAAAGAACCGTTGAAAGAGGCCATCATCTGGCATCGCCTGTCGCATTCCCGGACCAAGATCGACGCCGACCTCGCAGCATTGCCCAGAATGACCCGCTGGCCCGACCGCCCCTGGCGCGCAGTTTGGCCAAACCCTGTGACCGGCGACGAAGCCCTATTCATCGCCTCACATGCTTTTGCCATCGAGGGGATGGGGCACAAGGAAAGTCAGGCCATACTGGATGAGGCCATCGCATTCTGCACGCGCCCTGAATACGTCTATTCGCATCAATGGCGTGTGGGCGACGTTCTGATCTGGGACGAACGGGCGACACTGCATCGCGGACGACCCTGGGATTACGACCATCCGCGAACATTGCGGTCCATCTGCTGTTCGGTGACCGAAGCAGATGGGCTCGATCGCGTGCGCGTTGTGTAGGTGCAATCCAGAAACGCTGCTGGGCCGCCCCTCTGCCCTTGTGCACACCGTTTGCCACCCGTATTTAGACCTCAAGCTGAGATACAGGAGAAGAGCGATGCTCAAAGGACTAGGTGGCCTGGGCGACATGGCCAAGATGATGAAATCCGCGCAGGATTTGCAGACCAAGATGACCGACATGCAGGAAGAGCTGAACACCATCATGGTTGTCGGCGAATCCGGTGCCGGGCTGGTCAAGGCCACCGCCTCGGCCAAAGGCGAGTTGAAAAGCCTGGACATCGACCCGTCGATCTTCAACGGCGACGACAAGGAAGTGGTCGAGGATCTGATCCTTGCCGCCATCAAAGATGCCCAATCGAAGGCCGCAGAACGCTCGCAGGAAGAAATGGGCAAACTGACCGAAAGCATGGGCTTGCCAAAAGATATCAAGCTGCCATTCTGAGCTTCATCTTTTCAGAAATACTCCCGCCGGAGGCACCTTCCGGCGGAACGCAGGGCAGACCGTGAGTTCGAACAGCGAAATTGACAACCTGATCGACCTGATGGCCAAACTGCCCGGCCTCGGCCCCCGTTCGGCCCGCCGAGCGGTGCTGCACCTGATCCGAAAACGTGCCCTGCTGCTGACACCGCTTTCAGACGCCATGCAGCAGGTGGCCGTCACCGCCCGCGAATGCCTGAACTGCGGCAACGTGGGCACCACCGATATCTGTGACATCTGCGACGCCGAGGCCCGCGCAACCGGAGAGCTCTGCGTGGTCGAAGATGTGGCCGACCTCTGGGCGATGGAGCGCGCAGGCGTGTTCAAAGGCCGCTATCACGTGCTGGGCGGGACTTTGTCGGCGCTGGACGGCATCGGCCCGGACGAGCTGCGCATCCCACGCCTCAAGGACAGGGTCATGGCCGAAGGCATCACCGAGATCATCCTCGCCCTGAACGCCACCGTCGACGGCCAAACCACCGCCCATTACATCGCAGACCAGTTGGAAGGTCAGGTCCGACTGACCTCATTGGCGCAAGGCGTGCCGATTGGGGGGGAACTGGATTATCTGGATGATGGGACGATTACGGCTGCGTTGAGGGCGCGGAAAGAGTTGTAGTTTGAGTCATTTAATTGCGAATTTTCTGACAACTAAGATGCACAGACTGGAAAAATCTGTACGCCCGCAGGCGGTGATGCTCAGCATTTTGGTATTGTTTTGCCTTATAAGTGCGGCAAAGGCGGACAACCTGAGATTAGCCGTGATCTCTAACATGAATGATAGGACACTTGATGCATTCTATCATAGAATTGCCTCGGAAAACCCAGTTGTAGACCCTTCGGCGCGGCCAGACGGAATTGACGACTCAGATATACTTGTCATCCTGCTGGATACGTGGGCTGATATAGGCCTTCTCCCCCAGGATGTCCCCATAAGTCTTTTGTTCAAAAGAATGGAAAACAATCGATCAGATACCATCAGGTCGTATACTGTAGCCACAAAATCTGGCGGTACCGAACTCCATGTTATTGCCTATGCACTCAAAAGCACAGGCTACAAATCGTTGAGTTGTTACGCCAAAGATATCGCTGCTGTACTTCGTAACGAATTTGACGTTTTAAACTCGGAAGACTGTCGTTAGTTTGCGAATGCCCTCATTTTGATAAATCGTACGCAGCAACATATCCATCTGGTGATTTAGTCTACTAACCCATTGAAAATCAGATTTTCCACGTACCATTGAGGAACCAAGCCATGACCCGCCTTCTCGCCCTCACCTTCGCCGCCTTCACCGCTACAGCCAGCTTCGCCCAAGAACTCATTGACAAAGGCTTTGTCGAAGGCTGGAACATCATGATGGATCCTGCGCTTGGCAATGGGTGCCTGATCCAGACGGTGTATCAGGATCTCTCGGTGGTGCGGATCGGGTATGATGCGTTGGACAATCGCGGGTATTTTGCCGTCTTCAACAAGGCTTGGGGCGATATCAAACAGGGTGAAAGCTATCCCATCCGGTTTGAACTCGATGGTAAGAGTTTCGATGCCACCGCCATTGGCTTTAACCAACGCGATGTGCCGGGCGCGACGGTGTTTTTCACCGACCGCAGTTTCGTCAACGCGATCGCTCAGAACAAGACCCTGACCGTTTACAACCCAGCGGGCGAAACTGTCATGGCGATTGATCTGAAAGGCACGGCAAAGGCGCTGGAATATGCGCGCGAGTGTCAGAACCGCGAGCTTTAACGAATCGGATCGAACAGGGCGTCCTTGGCGGTACAGTCGCGGATTACGTCTCTACCACAGGGCACCGGGTCCAGGTCGCGGGACAGGCACAGGCGCACTTCTTCGATATAGCCCTGTTTACAGGTGATGGTTATCATGTCGGGCTCAAGCGCCGGATTAGCTTTCAGAAAAGCCTCTTCAACGACCGAGGCAGGCAGTTTGACCGACGTGTCCAGCTTTCGGAACACCTGCGGGCGCTGAACGCCCTCGTAGGCCTGCCGTGACAAGGCGAAATAGTCGGGCGCGCTCAGGCCCGAGCATGTGCCGTGTTTCTTCCATTGGTGCCATGCCAGCCCGGAACTGCCCTGAATGTCTTCCATATCCCGTGTCATCCGGCGCGACGGCGGGGCCTCGGGCGTGCGGCAATAGGACGGCCAGCCCTGATGGAATTGCGGCCAAAGCCCGTGCAGGATCCAGCCGTGATCGTGCCGCGCATCGCATTGGTCCGATCCGCGCGCATCTCCTTCGCGGGCGCACCAGTTGGGTGACCAGCTGAGCGACAGGACGTAATAGTCGAACGCGCCCGCTTTTTCGCCTTCGGCCAGCGCCGCCATTGCACTAAATACCCACAAAACAAGCCAGCGCATTCGCCTCTTTCCTTCTGTACCTGACGCGACTATATAAGCCCCAAGTTCCCCGACAACGGAAACCTGCCCCAAAGCCACGGGGCCGCCGAATTCCGGCGACGGGACAGATGTATTCATAAGGAGGCAGCCTGATGGCAAAACCCCTGATGGCCAAGGCAACCGCCGTATGGCTGGTGGACAACACCACGATCAGCTTCAAGCAGATCGCGGATTTCGTAGGGATGCACGAGCTTGAGGTGCAGGGCATCGCAGATGGCGACGTGGCAGCTGGCGTCAAAGGGTTCGACCCCATTGCCAACAACCAGCTGACGCAGGAAGAGATCGACGCGGCTCAGAACAACCCGCTGCACAAGTTGAAGCTCAAGTTCAACCCCGCCGCCAGCGGTGAAGAAAAGCGCCGTGGCCCGCGGTATACCCCGCTGTCCAAGCGTCAGGACCGTCCGAACTCGATCCTGTGGCTGGTCAAGTTTCACCCCGAACTCAGCGACGGTCAGATTGCCAAGCTGGTCGGCACGACCAAGCCGACGATCCAGTCGATCCGCGAGCGCACACATTGGAACATCGCCAACATGCAGCCCATCGATCCGGTTGCGCTGGGGCTGTGCAAACAGTCCGAACTGGATGCGATCGTGCAGAAGGCTGCGGCCAAGAAAGCGGCCGAAGGCGGCGTGATGAGCGATGATGAGCGTCGCAAGCTGGTCTCGACCGAGCAGTCGCTGGAAATGGATTCGGCACCGAAGATCCCGACCGCGATCGAGGGGCTTGAGACCTTCTCGCTGTCCGACGATCCCGAGGACAAAGAGGATGATGAACCCATCGTCGATGCCGACAGCTTCTTCAACCTGCCCAAGGGCGGCGGTGAGGAAGAGGACGAAGATACACGTCCCTGATAGGCTGCAAGCCCCGCCGAGAGATCGTCGGGGCTTTGATATTCGGGTAATACGATGCTGAACATATTATCTGCGATCTTTGGGCCCCACCGCGCCGTCTCGATCTATGTTTTTCTAAAGACCAAAGGTCTGGCGATTGCCGGGGCGCTTGTGATGGTCGTCATCGTTTCAAGCCTGTTTGTGCTGGGTGGCGATGGTGAGCACGAGCACGATGCGTTCATGACCGTTCCGGTACTGTCTGCCACGCCGATCAATGGCGACCTCAAGAACGGCGTCATCGCCTCGGTCCGTCTGCCGGATGGAAGCGCGGCTTCCATTACATCGACCGAAGGTCCCGTCTCGCAAACCGTGGGCACCAGCGCCTGCGTAGAAAAGCGGATCTATGTGGACAGTGGCGAGGCCCGTTACAGATTCAAGCTGCCGCGATACTGCGAGGCAGGTTGACGGAAATACCGCCCGGAGCAATTTCCGGGCGGCTTTCGTTTCAAAGCAGTTGGAACAGGATACCGGCCACAATCGCGCCGCTGATCCCCAGCCCCAGATAGGTTGCAAAGACACGCGGTTTGACCAGTGACCAGACGGCGGCCATTGCGGGGATTGAACTGACCGCACCAGCAACCATGAAGGACATCGCGGCGCCCGCGCTCATCCCCTGTTCCATCAATCCAGCCAGCAAGGGCGGCGCAACGTAAGAGTTCAGATAGGCAGGCATCCCGACCAGCGCCGCGATCACGATAGGCAGAACGCCCTCTCCGCCGACAACGCCAGCGATCAGGTCTGCCGGGACGTAGTTCACCAGCAGGGCCTCCAGCACATAGGCCAGCGCCAGCCATTTGAGCAGGAACAGGCCGTTATGCACGAATTCCGAGCGGAAGCGCTGGCGGCGTTCCGGTTCCTGCCAGAACCGCCAGACCGGCTTGTCGTCTATCTTGGGGCCGCATCCGCAGCATCCGGCAGGTTTGTATTCGCGCAAGGGTTGGGCAAAGGCCCCGCCGCGCATCAAGGCGCGCGCCATGAAGCCACCGAACAGGCCCAGCGCCACGGCGGCCACTGCCTTGCCGATGGCAAAGGGCCAACCCAGTGCACCCGCCGTTATCAACAGCGTCGGTGGATCGATTAGAGGTGAGCTGAGCCAGAACGCCATCACCGCTGACAAAGGCGCACCCAACGCCAGAAGACCGGCGATAAACGGAATAACCTCGCAGGAACAGAAGGGCGCCAGACCGCCGAACAGTGCGGCCAGAAAGATCATCCGGCTCTCTCGCCCTTCAAACGCGCGTGCGACCATAACCTCGGCCCCGGTGGCCTTGAGATACGATAGCAATAGAACGGCAAACAGGATGTATTGCCCTGTATGCGCCAGCGCCTTGCCCGCAAAAGTGACGACGGCGATCCAGTTTCCGGGGTCGAGCACAGCGACCGCAGCCAGAATTGCGACGATCAAAGCCCACGGGGTCTTGATCAGATCAATGATGGCCCGTGACGTCACCTTGGGGTTTTGTGTCAGTTCAGCCATCGTTTGCCGCCTTCTTCTCATCATCCGCACAGCATTCGCTGAGGATGAACTGTGCCAGAGTTCTCAGTTCGTCATAGTTGGCGCGGTTAATCGTTGTCCGACCGGCTTTCTCCTGCTCGACGACGCCACCAGCGGACAGAAACCGCAGGTGATGCGCCAGTGTCGAGGGCGCGATTCCTGTGCGATCCTGGATTTCGCCAACGGTCAGACCTCCTTCACCCGCGCGCACCAGCGTCTTGAGAACTTTCAACCGGGCCTCAGACCCCATCGCCGAAAATCCTGCTGCAGCTGTTTCCCACATTGGATTTCTCCATTAAACTAATTTTCTGGTTATTTAGTTTATTCCGCTGCCCACGTCAATACGGCAAGCAGCAAAGTTTCGATCCAGCATTATGTCCAGATTGCCCAAGCGTTAAGTCCAGCCTATAACCTGATTATGAGCATCTCGGTCGACACGTTTTTTCTTGAGCCCAACGGGCAAGGCACCCTGCAGGCCCAGATTCAGCAGATGATCGCCGAGGGCATCCTGTCCGGTCGATTTCATGTCGGGGAAAAGCTGCCTTCGTCCCGCAATCTTGCGTCGCATCTTGGGGTCAGCCGGATCACCGTGACGCTGGCCTATACCGAGTTGCTGGCCAATGACTATCTGACCGCGCGGGACCGTTCGGGATATTATGTGTCGCAGAATGCGCCGGTCCCACCGCAATACACGCCGCTGCAGCGGGGAACCGAAACCGTGGATTGGGATGCAGCACTGGCCCGGCGGTTTTCAGGCGGAGACTTTCTGCAAAAACCCAGCGACTGGCAGGATTATCGCTATCCTTTCATCTACGGGCAGGCCGACAGAACCCTGTTCGATCATGCCAACTGGCGTCTGTGCGCGGTGCGCGCGCTGGGGCATAAGGATTTTGACTCGCTAACCGGCGATTACGTGGATCGCGACGACCCGCTTTTGACCGAGTTCATCGCCCGGCACACTTTGCCTCGCCGGGGTATTTCGGCCCGACCGCAAGAGATTCTGATTACCCTTGGTGCGCAAAATGCGCTGTGGCTGGCGGCGCGGGTTCTGCTGAACCGCAACAGCAAAGCCGCGATTGAAGACCCCTGCTACTATGCGCTGCGCAACCTGCTGAACCACAGCGAGTGTGACGTCGTGCCCATCAACGTGGATCAGGACGGCCTGCCGCCAGACGCAATTCCCGATGATACTGACGTGATCTTTACCACGCCCAGCCATCAATGCCCCACCACGGCTACGATGCCCATCGACCGGCGCGACGCGCTGCTGGCTCGCGCACGCGAGATGGACGCGATCATTGTCGAGGATGACTATGAGTTCGAAATGGCCTTTCTCGGCTCGCCCTCTCCGGCGCTCAAGTCGATGGATCGCGATGGGCGCGTGATCTATGTGGGCAGCTTCTCGAAATCACTGTTTCCCGGATTACGCCTTGGCTACATGGTTGGGTCGGAACAGTTCATTCACGAGGCCCGCGCACTGAGGTCGCTGGTCCTGCGGCATCCGCCGGGGCATATTCAGCGCACCGCCGCCTATTTCCTGTCGCTGGGCCACTACGACGCCCAGATCCGGCGCATGTCCAAGGCACTGCGGCTGCGCCGCGAGGCGATTGAGGACGCAATTGCAAAACAGGGGCTGACCATCGCGGGGCGTGGCGTGTTCGGCGGTTCGTCGATCTGGATGGAGGCTCCGGAGCACATCGACACAACAGGGCTGACGCGCCAGCTACAGCACGCCTCGGTTCACATCGAACCGGGCGAGATGTTCTTTGCAGGGCCCCACCGCCCGCAAAACTATTACCGCCTTGGCTATTCCTCGATCGCGCCGGATCGCATCCCTACCGGAATCCAGCGTATTGCCGAGGCCATTCGGCAGGGCTGATCCCTCTGGACCTATCCCGCCCCGCATTCTGGCCCTAACGCAACTGTCAGCCATGGGCGAAAACTCCATGGAACTGTCGGGGTGCACTGCCCCGTCGCGCCTATTCAGCCCGGAGAAACCCAAATGAAAATGACCACAGAAGAGGCCTTTGTTAAGGTTCTGCAAATGCACGGGATCGAACATGCGTTCGGTATCATCGGCTCGGCCTTCATGCCGATCTCGGACATTTTCCCCAAGGCCGGGATCACTTTTTGGGACTGCGCGCATGAAGGCTCGGGCGGGATGATGGCGGATGGCTATACCCGTGCCACCGGCAAGATGTCGATGATGATCGCGCAGAACGGCCCCGGTATCTCGAACTTTGTGACCGCTGTTAAGACCGCCTATTGGAACCACACGCCACTGCTGCTGGTCACACCGCAGGCCGCCAACAAGACCGTGGGTCAGGGCGGGTTCCAGGAAATCGAGCAGATGAACATGTTCGCCGATTGCGTCTGCTATCAGGAAGAGGTCCGCGACCCCTCGCGCATGGCCGAGGTGCTCAGCCGCGTGATCCAGAACGCCAAACGCTATAGTGCGCCGGCGCAGATCAATGTGCCGCGCGATTACTTCACGCAGGTGGTGGATATCGAACTGCCCCGCATCGTCGATTTCGAACTGCCCTCGGGTGGCGAGGCCGCGCTGGATGAGGCCGCAGAATTGCTGTCGAACGCCCGCTTCCCGGTGATCCTGAACGGCGCGGGCGTGGTTCTGTCGGGTGCGATCCCCTCAACCGTTGCACTGGCAGAGCGTCTGGATGCGCCGGTCTGCTGCGGCTATCAGCATAACGACGCCTTCCCCGGCTCGCACCCGCTGCACGCAGGGCCCTTGGGCTATAACGGCTCGAAAGCCGGAATGCAGCTGATTGCAAAGGCGGATGTGGTGCTGGCACTGGGTACGCGTCTGAACCCGTTCTCGACCCTGCCCGGATATGGCATCGACTACTGGCCGACCGAGGCGAAGATCATTCAGGTTGACGTCAAGCCCGAGCGGATCGGCCTGACCAAGCCTGTCACCGTCGGCATCGTCGGTGACGCCAAGAAGGTCGCCGACACCTTGCTGGAAAAACTCTCGGGCACTGCCGGAGATGAAGGCCGTCAGGCGCGCAAGGACATGATCGCCACAACCAAATCGGCCTGGGCGCAGGAACTGTCCTCGATGGATCACGAGAATGACGATCCCGGCACCACCTGGAACGAACGCGCCCGCGCGGCCAAGCCCGACTGGCTGAGCCCTCGCAAGGCATGGCGCGCCATTCAGGCCGCCTTGCCGAAAGAAGCAATCATCTCGTCCGATATTGGCAACAACTGCGCCATCGGCAACGCCTATCCGTCCTTTGAGGAAGGCCGTAAATATCTGGCCCCCGGCCTGTTCGGCCCCTGCGGCTATGGTCTGCCTTCGGTGATCGGCGCCAAGATCGGCTGCCCGGATACGCCGGTTGTTGGATTCTCGGGCGACGGGGCGTTCGGCATCGCCGTCACCGAACTGACCGCAATTGGCCGCGAGGAATGGCCCGCAATCACGCAGGTTGTCTTCCGCAACTATCAGTGGGGGGCCGAAAAGCGGAACTCGACCCTTTGGTATGACGACAACTTTGTCGGCACTGAGCTTGATACTCAGGTCTCTTATGCCGGTATCGCGCAGGCTTGCGGCCTGAAAGGCGTGGTCGCGCGCACGATGGACGAGCTGACGGCTGCCCTTGCACAGGCCATCGAAGATCAGAAAAACGGCACCACCACCCTGATCGAAGCCATGATCAATCAGGAACTGGGAGAGCCCTTCCGCCGCGACGCGATGAAAAAACCGGTAGCCGTCGCCGGGATCAACGCCAATGACATGACGCCGCAGACCGGAGCGTGACCGCGTGACGCCACTGCGCACAATCCTTGGAACTGCAAGCAGTTCCGACAAGATCATCGCCCTTGCCGAGGGCGATGATCCACGCGTAGTGGAAGGGGCAGTAAAGGCCCGTATGGACGGTGTCGCGCGCATCATTCTGGTCGGTGAGACGGACAAGGTATCTACACTGCTCGCCGATCAGGCAGACAAAGACGTTGACGGCATCGAAATACACGACCCTGAAACGTCTGTGCACACAAAAGCCTTTGCCACTGAGCTGTATGAGCGACGCAAGCACAAGGGCATGACGCCGGAAAAGGCGGCCGAGCAGATCACCAGACGCCTGAACTACGCGGCGATGCTGGTGCATATGGGCCTTGCTGACGGGACCGTCGGCGGAGCGGTCGAAACCACTGGCGATACGGTTCGCGCAGCGTTGCAGATCATCGGCAAAGCACCCGATGCAGCGATGGTTTCGAGCTTTTTTCTGATGCTCTATTGCCGTGATCATCATCAGGTTCGCGGAGCCCACATTTTCGCCGATTGCGGGCTGGTTGTGGATCCGAACGAACAGGAACTTGCCGATATCGCCCGCGCCTCTGCCACGTCCTTCAGGGCGCTGACCGGCGAGACGCCACGCGTTGCGATGCTGTCCTTTTCCACCAAGGGCAGCGCCGATCATCCCAAAGTGACCAAAGTCA
The DNA here is from genome assembly GCF_056534225.1 of Ruegeria sp. E1. Classification (NCBI taxonomy): domain Bacteria; kingdom Pseudomonadati; phylum Pseudomonadota; class Alphaproteobacteria; order Rhodobacterales; family Roseobacteraceae; genus Ruegeria; species Ruegeria sp. E1. The sequence goes on from NZ_JBQFPE010000011.1 coordinate 64,319, forward strand.
TCGATGCGCTTGCCATCGCCAAGACAGCCGATCCGGATCTACTGATCGATGGCGACCTGCAATTCGACGCGGCCTTTGTTCCCGAAGTCGCAGCAAAGAAAGCCAAGGACTCGCCGTTGGGGGGTGAAGCGAATGTGTTCATCTTCCCCAATCTTGACGCGGGAAACCTGGGTTACAAGATTGCGCAGCGCATTGGCGGGGCCGACGCCATCGGTCCGATCCTCCAGGGGCTTGCCAAACCTGCGAACGATCTGTCGCGCGGCTGTTCCGCCGAAGACGTGCTTCACATGATCGCGGTGACGGCGGTGCAAGCAGAAACAACTCAGCCTCGGACAGACGTCTCGTAATTCCGGCGAAAGCGAAATAATGTTCCAATCATTCTCCGATTCAGAGAATGACAGGGGCAGATGCCACAGGGACCAGAAATGAACCAGCCAATCATCAACACCTCTCCCAAGGTCTCTGACGAGGTTCGCAAAACCACGTGTTACATGTGCGCCTGCCGCTGCGGGATCAATGTGCACATGAAGGACGGCAAGGTCGCCTATATCGAAGGCAACCGCGACCATCCGGTGAACAAGGGGGTGTTGTGCGCCAAGGGCTCGGCAGGGATCATGCAGGTCAACGCGCCCTCGCGCCTGCGCAAGCCGCTGCGTCGGGTCGGGCCGCGCGGCTCGGGCGAATTTCGCGAGATCGAATGGGACGAGGCCATCAGCACCGCCGTTGGCTGGTTGAACGAGTTGCACGAGACCGCGCCGCAGAAACTGGCCTTTTTCACCGGGCGCGACCAAAGCCAAAGCTTCACCAGCTTCTGGGCGCAGAATTTCGGCACCCCGAACTATGCGGCCCATGGCGGGTTCTGCTCGGTCAACATGGCAGCGGGCGGCATTTATACGATGGGTGGAGCCTTCTGGGAATTCGGCCAGCCCGATTGGGAGCACACAAAGCTGTTCATGCTGTTCGGCGTGGCCGAAGACCACGACAGCAATCCGATCAAGATGGGCATCGGCAAGATCAAGGCCCGCGGCGCACGGGTGATTGGGGTCAACCCGATCCGCTCAGGCTATAACGCGGTGGCTGACGATTGGGTCGGGATTACCCCGGGCACTGATGGGCTATTCATCCTGTCGCTGATTCATGTGCTGATGAAGGCGGGCAAGATCGATCTCGATTACCTCAGCCGCTACACCAACGCGCCGGTTCTGGTGAATGCCGCCGAAGGGCCTGAGAAAGGCTTGTTCCTGCGCGATGCAGACGGCAAGCCGCTGGTGATCGACCGAGTGACCGGCGAGCCGACTGCCTTCGACAAACCGGGCGTGCGCCCCGACCTGTCGGCGACCTACGACAAAGACGGCGTCACCCACCGACCCGTCTTTCATCTGATGGCCGAAAAATATCTGTCAGACGATCATGCCCCCGAAAAGGTGGCCGACCGCTGCGGCATCCCGGCCCGCAAAATCCGCGCCATCGCCGCCGAAATCGCCCGTGTTGCCTTTGACGAAGCGATCGAGCTGGAGCACGAATGGACCGACTTCCGGGGCGAAAAACATAGCAAAATGACAGGCCGCCCGGTCAGCTTCCACGCCATGCGCGGAATCTCGGCCCATGCCAACGGCTTCCAGACCTGCCGCGCCCTGCATGTGCTGCAAATCCTGCTGGGCACGGTCGAGGTTCCCGGCGGTTTCCGCTTCAAACCGCCCTACCCCAAGCCCATCGAGGCTCACCCCACGCCGCACGGCGACCGCCGTCCGGGCCGTCCTTTGGAAGGCCCGCATCTGGGCTTCCCGCGAGGCCCCGAAGACCTTCTGCTGGACGAAAACGGCAACGCCCAGCGCATCGACAAGGCGTTCACCTGGGAAAACCCCATGTCGGCGCACGGGCTGATGCATATGGTGATCTCGAACGCCGCCGCCGGTGATCCGTACAAGATCGACACTCTGTTCATGTATATGGCGAACATGTCGTGGAACTCGTCCATGAACACCAAGGGTGTTATGGAGATGCTGTCGGCCCGCAACGACGACGGCAAATACGTGATCCCAAGGATCATCTATTCCGACGCCTACTCGTCCGAGATGGTCGCCTATGCCGACCTGATCCTGCCGGATACCACCTATCTGGAGCGCCACGACTGCATCTCGCTGCTGGATCGTCCGATCTGCGAGGCTGACGCCGCCGCCGATGCAATTCGCTGGCCCGTGGTCGAACCCGACCGCGACGTGCGAGGTTTTCAGTCCGTTTTGATCCAACTGGCAAACCGCATGAGCCTGCCCGGTTTCACCAACGAAGACGGCACGCCCAAGTGGAAGGACTACGCCGACTATATCGTCAATCACGAACGCAAACCCGGCATCGGTCCTTTGGCCGGCTTCCGGGGCGAGGATGGCGACAAGGAAGGGCGCGGCGCAGTCAACCCCGATCAGTTGAACCGCTACATTGAAAACGGCGGGTTCTACGTGGCGCATATCCCCGAAGGTGCGGATTATTATAAACCGTGGAACACAGCCTATCAGGACTGGGCGGTTGGCATGGGTCTCTATGACAGCCCGCAACCCTACCTGTTCCAGCTCTATTCCGAGCCTATGCGCAAATTCCAACTGGCTGCCGAAGGGCACGGAGACCGCCAGCCCCCGGACCACTTGCGCGCGCGTCTGCAGCACACGATGGACCCGCTGCCCATCTGGTACGAAACCGACCAGCAAGGCAACGAGGGCTTTACCGTCAACGCCCTGACTCAGCGCCCCATGGCGATGTATCACAGCTGGGGCACGCAGAACGCATGGCTGCGGCAGTTACACGGACGCAACCCGCTCTACGTGCCCACCAAACTGATGCGCGAACATAACCTGCAAGACGGCGACTGGGCCAAAGTCACCTCTCCACACGGCGAAATCACTGTCCCGGTCATGGAAATGGCGGCGCTTAATAAAAACACCGTCTGGACATGGAACGCCATCGGCAAACGCAAAGGCGCATGGGCCCTGCAGGAAGACGCGCCCGAGGCCACCAAGGGCTTCCTGCTGAACCACCTGATCCACGAATTGCTACCACCAAAAGGCGACGGGATGCGTTGGGCCAATTCCGATCCCATCACCGGGCAAGCGGCCTGGTTTGACCTCAAGGTCAAACTTGAAAAGGCCACCCCGCCCGCAGACGCCGAAAGCCAGCCCGAATTTGCCCCGATCAAATCCCCTGTCGGGACCGGCCCGAAAGACTTAGCGTGGAAGGTCGGCAAATGATCCGGTCCGCGCTTCATCTGTCCAAAAATATCCCGGGGAGCGCGAGGGGCTGGCCCCTCGCTCCTGCCCTCACCATATGCTCGAAGGAATGCTGACATGACCCAGCTTCCCACGTCTACAGACCGCAAGATGGGTCTGGTCATCGACCTGGACACCTGCGTCGGCTGCCACGCTTGCGTGATCTCCTGCAAAGGCTGGAACACCGAAAACTACGGTGCGCCCTTGTCCGACCAAGACGCCTATGGGGCCAACCCATCGGGCACGTTCCTGAACCGCGTCCACTCCTATGAGGTGCAGCCCACCGAAGGCCCCGCCCAACTGATCCACTTCCCCAAATCCTGTCTGCATTGCGAAGACGCGCCCTGTGTGACTGTCTGCCCCACCGGGGCCAGCTACAAACGGATCGAGGACGGGATCGTACTGGTCAATGAAAGCGACTGCATCGGGTGTGGCTTATGCGCATGGTCCTGCCCCTATGGCGCGCGCGAGATGGATATGGCCGAGGGCGTGATGAAGAAGTGCACGCTCTGCGTGGACCGGATATACAACGAAAATCTGCCCGAGGTGGACCGGGTTCCATCCTGCGTGCGCACCTGTCCTGCCGGTGCTCGCCATTTCGGCGATCTCGGCGATCCCAACAGCGATGTCAGCCAACTGGTCGCCGCGCGGGGCGGCATGGACCTGATGCCCGAAATGGGCACCAAACCCGTCAACAAATACCTGCCGCCACGACCCAAAGATCAGATTGAAGACCAGATCGACATACTGGCCCCGCTGCTGGCCCCCGTCGCCGAAGAGCCCAAGGGCTTCCTTGGCTGGCTGGACAAGACTTTGGAGAAGCTCTGATGCATCCCGCACCTTCTGTCATCATCTTCACAACCCTTTCGGGGCTGGGTTTTGGTCTGCTGTTCTTTCTGGGCCTCGGTCTGCCTGATGTGTCGGGCTGGGTGGCCTTTGTGTTCTTTGCCATCGCTTACGGGTTATCCGTTGGCGGTTTGATGGCCTCGACGTTCCACCTTGGTCATCCCGAACGGGCGTTAAAGGCTTTCACCCAATGGAAATCCAGCTGGCTCAGCCGCGAGGGGTGGTGCGCGGTGATCGCTCTGATCGTCATGGGCCTCTATGCGATCGGAGTGATCTTTCTGGGTCAGCGCTGGAGCGGTCTTGGCTGGATCGGTGCGCTGTTTTCGCTGGCGACTGTTTTTACCACATCCATGATCTATACGCAGCTCAAGACCATTCCACGCTGGAATATGAAGCTGACCCCGGCATTGTTCCTGAGTTTCAGTCTTGCCGGAGGCGCGCTTTTGGCCGGGCAAGAGCGTGTTGCCCTTGTCCTGCTGCTGATCGCTGCGCTGGTGCAGATTCTTTACTGGAAGCAGGGCGATAAGGCGTTCGAGTCCTCTGGCACCGATATGGGCACAGCCACAGGCCTGGGAGGCGGCGGAGCCGTTCGCGCATTCGAGCCGCCCCATACCGGAACCAACTATCTGCTGCGCGAGTTTGTACATGTCGTGGGCCGCAAGCACGCGGAAAAGCTGCGGGTGATCTCGTTTATTCTGGCGTTCTTTATGCCGGTTGTTCTGCTATTGCTGCCCTTCAACCACTTCTTCGCCTTGTTGGCCGTGCTGTCACATCTGGCAGGGGTCGCCACGTCGCGGTGGCTGTTCTTTGCGCAGGCCGAGCATGTCGTTGGATTGTATTACGGGAAACGCTAGAGGGGGCTCTGCCCCCGCCGCGGCAGGCCGCGACTCCCCCGGGATATTTCCGGACAGATGAAGATTGGATCCCGCATGAAATAAAGGCGGCTCTCGGAATTCGAGGCCGCCTTTTGTTCGTCTTTTGATTGGCTCAGATCAAGCCAGCATGGGCCATCGCGGCGTCAATTGCAGCTTTGGTGCCGTCGTCCAGCAGGGTCAGCGGCGAGCGGACCTGTTCGCTGCAGCGGCCCAGTTTGCTGAGCGCATATTTTGCGCCCACAAGGCCGGGCTCGATAAAGATCGCCTCGTGCAGAGGCATCAGGCGGTCCTGGTATTGCAGGGCGGTGGCATAGTCCCCCGCCAGCGTGGCCTGCTGGAATTCGGCGCAGAGTTTGGGCGCGACATTTGCCGTGACCGAGATGCAGCCGACCCCGCCATGGGCGTTGAAGCCCAGAGCCGTCGCGTCCTCGCCCGACAGTTGGCAGAACTCAGTGCCGCAGCTGGCGCGCTGCTGGCTGACGCGTGCCAGATCACCTGTGGCGTCCTTAACGCCGACAATGCGGGGCAGTTTGGCCAGTTCACCCATTGTGTCAGGTGTCATATCAATCACTGAACGCCCGGGGATGTTGTAGATCACAATAGGAATTTCGGCGCAGTCGTGCAGCGCGCGGAAATGGGCCAGCAGGCCCTTTTGGGTCGGCTTATTGTAGTAAGGTGTCACGACCAGTGCCGCGTCGGCACCTACTTTCTGGGCGAATCGCACAAAGCGAATTGCCTCGACAGTGTTGTTGGACCCGGCCCCGGCAATAACCGGAACCCGGCCCGCAGCCGTTTTGACCACTTCTTCGACGACCGTTTCATGTTCTTCATGACTCAGCGTTGGGCTTTCGCCGGTCGTACCAACGGGGACCAGACCGGTTGAGCCTTCCTGAATTTGCCATTCCACCAGGTGTTTGAGCGTATCCAGGTCCAACTCGCCGTTGTGGAACGGGGTGACGAGTGCTGGCATAGAGCCTGAGAACATGGGTGCGCTCCTTGAAGTGCAGTTGCGGTTTTTGCGTCCCGATCACGCACAATCCTGGGTTTGTGAGTTGATCCCGGCGACGCAGGGCTTATCCTGCATGGCTCTATCCTTGGTTGGTCAGGAAATGCAAGGGATGACACGCTTTCTAGCCCTGTTGATGACGGTGATTCTGGTTGTAGCGCTGCACGCGCCGTCTGCGCGCGCGGATGCGGCAGCGGATTTGCGCGCCGGGCTTCACGAGATGCGCAAAGGTGACTGGAACGCGGCACTGCAAGTATCAGGTGCCCGGGGCTCGGTTTCGCGCGACATCATCGTCTGGCATTGGCTGCGCGAAGGGTTCGGATCTTCGGGCGATGTTCTGGTGTTTCTGGACCGCCGACCGGATTGGCCGGGGTTGGCGTGGCTACGTCGCCGCAGCGAGCCCGCCTTTACCGGGGCCGATCCGGACCGAGTACTGAAGTTTTATGCCGAGACGCCGCCGCAAACAGCCGAAGGGGCGCTGAACTATGCTGTGGCGCTGATGGCCAAAGGTCGTCAGGGTGAGGCGCAGGCCGACATTGTTACAGCGTGGCGCACGATGCCTATGGGGTCGGGCCTGCAAAAGGATTTCATCGAAAATTTCAATTCGCTTCTGAAACCGCATCACGAAGCGCGATTGGATCGGATGTTGTGGGATGGTCATCTGGTCAGCGCGGGCCAGATGTTACCATTGGTCAACGCGGATCAGCGTAAACTGGCAGAGGCGCGGATTGCGCTGCAAAAACGCCAACCGGGTGTCGACGGTAAGGTCTCGGCCGTGCCAGAGGCGCTGGCCAAGTCACCCGGTCTGGCATTCGACCGCTTCGTGTGGCGCGACAAGAAGGAACTGGACGATAGTGCCATCGACCTGATGCTGGCGCGATCTACCGGGCCGGATGCTTTGGGAGAACCTGACAAATGGGCGGAAGGACGTCGGCGGCTGGCGCGGTTGGTGATGCGTCAGGGGAACCACGCGCGGGCCTATGATATTGCGGCCAACCATCATATGACGCCGGAAATGGGCTATGGCTATGCTGATCTGGAGTGGCTGGCTGGCTTTCTGGCGCTGCGCAAGCTGAACGACCCGGATACGGCGGTTCGCCACTTCCAGAACTTCCTGCCTGCAGTCAAGTCACCGATTTCCAAGGGGCGGGGTGGCTATTGGCTGGGGCGGGCCTATGCCGCGCAGGGGAATGCTGACAAAGCCTATGAAGCCTATGCGATGGGCGCAGATTATCAGACCTCGTTCTATGGGCTTTTGGCTGCCGAACAGATCGGGCGTCCGTTTGACAGTGAACTGTCAAATCCCCGCCGGGCGCCCCATTGGAAACAGGCCGGATTTGCCGAGTCCAGCGTGCTGGAAGCAGGGCTTTTGCTTTTGCGCGCGGGTGAGGCGAATCTGTCCGAGCGGTTTCTGACGCATCTGGTTGAAAGCCTCGATCCGGTTCAGGCGTCGCAACTTGGGGATTTGGTAATCGAACTGAAACAGCCGCATCTGGCAGTAATGATCGCCAAACGCGCTGCAACCACAGGAACCGTGTTGCCTGCCGCCTATTACCCTGTTCATCCGGTGGCCGATATGGGCCTGCCGATGGCCAAGGAAATGACACTGGCGATTGCCAGACGCGAAAGTGAATTTGATCCGGTTGTTGTCAGCGGCGCAGGGGCGCGCGGTCTGATGCAGGTTATGCCCGCAACGGCAAAGCTGGTGGCGAAAGAGCTTGGCATTCTCAGCGGGCACCAAACCGGGCGTCTGACCTCGGACTGGCAGTATAACGCCAAGCTGGGTGCCAATTACCTGTCCGGTCTGGCGGCGGACTTCAACGGGAACGTCGTGATGATGGCCGCCGGGTACAACGCTGGCCCACGACGGCCGATTTCGTGGATGGACCGCTTTGGCGACCCGCGCCGCGGTGAGGTGGACGTGATCGACTGGATCGAGACCATTCCGTTCACCGAGACCCGGAACTACGTCATGCGCGTGGCCGAAAGCCTGCCGGTTTATCGGGCACGGCTGGGCAAACCTGCCCTGCCGGTTCCGTTCTCGCAGGAACTAACCGGCTCAACTCTGGCGTCGTTCGCGCCATAGGGTGAACAGACCCGCAGCCACCACAAGGGCTGCGCCCACAACCACGGCTGGGCGCAGAACCTCACCAAAGACCGAGATGCCGAGGATCGCGCTCCAGACCAGATGGAAATAGGCAAAGGGCTGAACAGCGCTTGCCTCGGCCATCTCATAGCATTTGATCAGCAGCCAGTGGCCCAACGCTCCGGACACGCAGAGCAGGCCCATCCAGAACCAGTCCTGGGTTTGCATCGGCTCCCAGAACCAGATGCCAACCATTGTCATGGCGACGGACCCGGCAATGCCGGTCCAGAAAAAGCTGGTGGCGGTACTGTCCCGGCGCGCAGCATATCGCGTCAGCAGGCCATAGACGGCGAACATCAGGGCGGAAATCAGCGGGATTACGGCCCAAGGGTTAAAGACCTCGACACCGGGTTGCAGTATGATCAGAACCCCAATGCACCCCACGCCGATCGCGGCCCATCTGCGCCAGCCGACCTTTTCACCCAGTACCGGCCCGCTGAGCGCTACGATCAACAGCGGATAACAGATGAACACGGCCTGGCTTTCGATCAGGCCCAGAATCGTGAACGCATAGACCGCCACGCAGATTTCGGCTGCCAAAAGAACGCCGCGCCCAATCTGCAAGCCCAGCTGACTGGTGCGCGCCGTTGCTTTGATGCCACCCGGCGCGCGCAGCGCCAGTGTGACAACGAAACCGGCAAAGAACCAGTAGCGGATCATCACAACCATATAGGTGTTGTAGGTCCCCGCCAGATGACGCGAGATACCGTCTTGCAAGGCAAACACAATCGTGGCCGCAATCATCAGTGCAATCCCGGCGCGGACATTGTTCTTTTGCGTCATGTCTTCGCGGCCCGTGTCATGTGACGCTTGCGACCAAAGCCCGGCGCGCGCGTAACGGTGAACCCGGCGTCCTCCAGCCCGCGCCGGACAAAACCAGCGGCGGTGTAAGTGGCTGCGGTGCCGCGGGGTGCGGTATGATCCGCAACCTGCTGCATCAGGTCTGCCCCCCAAAGTTCCGGATTCTTTGCCGGAGAAAACCCATCAAGAAACCACGCATCCGCCGACCCGTCCCAATCAGGTAGAGTGTCGCGTGCGTCCCCGGAAATGACTTGCAAGTGCAACGTATCCAACTTGCACGTCCCGCCCCGCCATTCTGCCAAAAACCGGGTGCTCCAGCCGGACAGCTCTGAGAAGTGCTGCAGGGCGCGGGCCATGTCGGCGAGGTCCATGGGGAAGGCTTCGAAGCTGGTAAAGCGCAAGGGTGTCGTCTGACCCGATTTTTCCCATTCGGACCAAACCGTCAACATGTTCAGACCCGTTCCGAAACCCAGTTCAGCGATGTGAAATCCGGGCGCAAACCGCGCGGGCAGGTCATTGCCTGCCAGAAAGACATGCCGCGTTTCTTCCAACCCGTTTTGCAACGAGTAATACGGGTCGTCGAAGCGATCCGAGACGGGAATCTTATCCTCTCTCCACGTCAATTTGGCGCACTGGTCTGCCATCGGGTATTCCTGTAGCTAGGCGGCGCGACACTGAACAAGGAAAAGGGGATTGGCAATGGTCGATGTGACAGTGCGCGGCGCAGGAATTTTCGGCCTGTCCATCGCCTGGATGTGCGCGCGTCGTGGTGCACAGGTTCAGATTGTTGACCCCTTTGGTCCCGGATCAGGCTCCAGCGGCGGGCTGGTCGGTGCTTTGGCCCCGCATGTGCCGGAAAACTGGAATGCCAAAAAGGCGTTCCAGTTCGAAAGCCTGATCCTGGCCGAACCCTTCTGGAAACAGGTCGAGGCCACAGGCGGCGTTTCCCCCGGCTATGGCCGTTTGGGCCGTATCCAGCCGATACCGGACGCGCGTGCGCTGGAACTCGCGCGGGCGCGAGAGGCCACTGCAAAAACCCTATGGAAGGGGCACGCAGATTGGCAGGTCAGGCCGGTTGAAGATGTTGGTGCGTGGTGTCCGCCCAGCCTGACGGGCCATGTAATCCATGATACCCTGACAGCGCGAATGCATCCCCGCAGGGCCTGCGCTGCGTTGGTGGCCGCCTTGGACGTGATGGGTGTATCGGTTCTGACCGAAGCGGATGACCGAGGCCGGGTTGTTCACGCCACAGGTGTGGCGGGGCTGAAGGAACTCAGCGCGGGTTTGGGCAAAACTGTCGGCAACGGCGTCAAGGGTCAGGCGGCGCTGCTGCGCTTTGATGCAGGTGAGGTGCCGCAGCTATTCGCCGATGCGATCCACATCGTTCCACATGCCGACGGGACTCTGGCCATTGGTTCGACTTCGGAACGCGAGTATGACGACCCCACCAGCACGGATGCCCAATTGGACGATGTGATCGACCGCGCCATGCGTGCCCTTCCCGTGCTGCACGGTGCCGAGGTCATCGAGCGTTGGGCAGGTGTGCGCCCCCGCAGCAAAAGCCGGGCCCCGATGCTGGGCGCGCATCCCCTGCACAAAGGTCAGTTCATCGCGAACGGAGGGTTCAAGATCGGGTTCGGCATGGCCCCAAAAGTGGCCGAAGTCATGGCCGATCTGGTGCTGGAGGATCGCGATACCATTCCCGACGATTTTCGACCCGAAGCGTCACTCTGACGCCGGGGTCGCCAATGCCTGCATACATTGCCGCCCATCCGGTCCCCGCACCCACATGTCCTTGCCATTCCGGCACAGAGCCGCGGTTTCGAAATGCATAAGTGGAGAGGAGGCGCGAAACGAAAACTCTGCCAGCGGCCCCATCAGATGGGTTGCAAACAACATCAGGTGCTGCGCCAGAAGCGGGCCGTGAACCACCAGCCCGGCATAGCCTTCGACATCTCGGGCATAATCCAGATCATAGTGAATCCGGTGACCATTGAATGTGAGTGCCGAGTACCGGAACAGCAGGGTTGAATCGAACGAAACCTCCCTAAGATCCGTTTCATCCGTTCGTGCAACCGGTGGGGCGGGTGCCTGTTTCTCTGGTGCCGGATCTTCGCGATACACCAGATCCTGATGTTCGGATACGCGCAGTGCGTCTTGCTGCCAAATCTCATGCCGAAGCGTCACAAACCCCAACGGACCCGTGCGGCCGGATTTTTCTGCCGAGTTCTCAAGAACAGACCGACGCTGGGCCTGAATACCAGCGATCAATGGCGCGTGGAAGCGTAACCGGCCGCCTGCCCACATCCGGCGCGGCAGACCCATGTCTGGGATAACGCCCTGACCGACCCGAGGGTGGCCGTCGCGACCAAGCGCGTCTGGCGGCTGTGGTGACCAGAAGTAAAGCTGATGGAAAAAGGGCGGCAGGGGGCTGCCCGCTTCTATCGTCTCCTCGTGACCCAACGCCGCCTGAAAAGCAGCGGCGCGGGCGGGATCAAGCACATCGGTTTGGCATTTGCTCGTCATGCCGCCAACCTAGAGCGATCCTGCCTGCTGGAACAAGCAAGCAGTCAGAATCCAGCCTCGGACCGTAATTTCTGCATCAGCGTGTGCAGGCTTTTCTCATAACGCTCATTGCTCAGACGTCCGTTCTCATCAAACTCATTCGAACTGTGCGCCAGATGGATTTCCGGCCCTTGCAGAATGCGCGTTTGAAACGGCACCATGAAAGCGCGCAGGATCATCTGTGCGCGTTCTCCCCCGGCGCGACCCGCCGCAGCAGACATCACGGCAACAGGTTTGTCTTTCCACGGGTTGCCCTCAGTCCGACTGACCCAATCAAGCGCGTTTTTGAGAACACCTGATGGCCCTTTGTTGTATTCGGGTGAGGAAATCACAACTGCATGTGCCTGTGCGATCTGATCGGCCAGAGTTTGAACCGAAGCTGGAATGCCTTCGTTGACCTCCAGATCACCGTCATAGAGCGGCAGGTTAAGGTCGGCCTCGACAAAGCTGCCAGGCTCGAACAGGCGTGCAGCTTCGCGCATCAGCTTTCGGTTGGTTGCGTCCTTACGCAGCGATCCGGACAGGCCAAGCAGGATAGGGTCGGACATCAGGGGAAACTCCGATTGTTGTTTCCCCGATAGATATACCGGTACGTGGCCGGACCAAAGACCTGTTGACGCACAGTCACTGCGCACAAACAGGGCATCTTGCGGGATGCCCTGCTTTGGAAGCTAAGTGTCAGCTATTACCGCTGGGGACGATCACGATCTCAACCCGCCGGTTCTGGGCTTTGCCTTCCGGCGTCAGGTTCGAGGCAATCGGGTTGTTCTCGCCCTGACCGATGGTGGTAATCCGGCCAAAGCTGACGCCATTGGCCTGTAGAATGTCCGCGACCGCATTGGCGCGCCGCACCGATAGAGCCTGATTATAGTCCGCAGCCCCATCACTGTCGGTATGACCGATGATCTGGACGTTCGAATTGGGATAGTTGACCAGGTTCTGACCAACCCGCGACAGATCAGCCCGCAGCGCGGGGCGCACGGTGGCGCTGTCGGTGTCGAAGGTAATGTCGTTTGGAACAGTTACGATCAACCGATCTCCGGCATTCACGATTGTGATCCCGTCATTGGCCAGTTGCTGGCGCAGCTCAGCCGCTTGCCTGTCAAGTTGGTTGCCGATCAAACCACCGCCTGCAGCACCGATAGCCCCACCGGCCAACGCACCCAGCAACGGGTCCGAGTCATTGGCAATGGCCCCGACACCCGCGCCGACAAGACCGCCCAGAATGGCACCCTGCTTGGCGTTTTGATTGGGGTCGCTGGGTAGGCTCAAGGTTCCGGGGTCGGTACAGGCCGCCAATGCCAGCACAGAACACAGCCCCAAGGGCAGGACAAACTTGGAAATAGTCATGAAATCACCTTCTGCTCCGAATACCCGTTCGCCGGGTTTGCTTCGTTTGGCGCAGTATAACACCCCGTCCGCAGGGGGCCTCAAGCAACAAATCGGTGAAATGGGCAAATACCCGCCCTTCAGGCGGATGATCTGTCCCAGGTGTTCTGTTCCTGCCAGATCGCACGCAGAGGCTGGCCCTGACCGCAAAAATGTTCATCGACCAACTCGCAGGACCAGATCCGGTCGGTTCGGAAATGACGGAACCCGCTGCGCATCTCGCACCAGCCGGCCAGCATGGTGCATTCGATGTGATAGATCAAAGCAACCGGCCGGATGATCCGGTCCGTGCGCTTGTCGTCTGAATCCTGATAGGTGATCCGCAGCTTCTGCTCGGCTCGGATGGCTTCGCGATAGGTGGCAATCGAAATGCACCCCTTTGCCGGGTCATCCGCCGGTGCGCCCCATGGCGCGACCTGCAACCAGTCGGCAGGCGCGCGCAAAGCCTCGATCTTGCGGCACACACGGTTGGCGGCCTGTTGCAACGTACTGTCGCCTGTGCGCGCCAGCATCGATAGGCCAACCCACAACGCCTCAACCTCTTCAGCATCGAAATTCAGCGGCGGCAAATCATAGCCGCGCCGCATCAGATACCCCACGCCCGCCTCACCTTCTATGGGCGTCCTCTGCGCCTGCAAGGCAGCAATGTCGCGATACACCGTGCGTACTGACACTTCGAGCTTCGCCGACAGCTCCTCTGCCGTCACCGGCCCAGAGGAAGCGCGAAGAATCTGAATGATTTCAAACAGGCGGGCGGAACGGCGCATGTCAGTCTCCTGATGTTCTACTGACACATTAGCACATACCCCTGACACCGTGGTGGCAGGAGCATTGCGCAATTCTGAACAGGAATTCAGCGCAGGAGAGTGCTATGCCATACCACGACAACCACGTCATGATGACCCTGAAACTGGACCGCTGGGCGCAAGACCATAGCTTGCGTGCGTTCGAAATTGAACGCGAACTGGCCGGGGCTCGGCACCGCCAAACCGTGCGCCCGCAAAGCCCCAGACGTCGATTTTCACTGGGGAACCTCAAAATGCTGTGGACAAGCCAGGCTTGAGGTTAGAACGCCGCGGCGGCCCGAAACTTCATTGCCACACCGCCGTCGGGGTTTTTCAGGCGCAGTTCTTCGGAATGCAGCATCAATCGAGCAAAATCCCGCGACGGCCCCTGGGCATAGAACGGATCGCCCAGAATCGGATGACCCAGAGCCTGCATGTGAACGCGCAACTGGTGCGAGCGCCCGGTCTTGGGAAACAGACGAACACGCGTGGTCTTGTCCTCGTATCGCACAACACGCCAATCAGTCACTGCCGGTTTTCCAGTGTCGTGACACACCTTTTGAAGAGGACGGTTGGGCCAGTCGACAATCAAAGGCAGGTCCACAGTGCCCGTCTTCGCCTCAATATGCCCCCAGACCCGCGCGACATAGGTCTTGCGGGTCTGCCGGTTTTCAAACTGCAGGCCCAGATGACGCTGCGCATGGGGCGTTTGGGCAAAAACCATAACGCCTGATGTATCCCGATCCAGCCTGTGCACCAGCAGCGCCTGCGGAAAGACCGCCTGAACGCGGGTCAGCAAGCAATCGGCCAAGTGCTCTCCGCGACCCGGGACGGATAACAGGCCCGAGGGCTTGTTCACCACAATCAGCTGCGCATCTTCGTGCAGAACTTCCAGCGGCGTATTCGGGGGATCATAGGTTGCGCTCATGCGGGCCTGACTATCTCAGCGATCAACCTCCCGCAACGTCGTCCTTGCCTGAATGCCAGGGTTCGGCAACTCTGACGGCAATCAAAGGAACTGGACATGCACCCAACGATCGAACACATGAAAGAGGTTGTCGCCAAGGGTGACGAAAGCCTGATCCAGGCCTTGCTGGCCGAGGATGTCCGCTTCTCCCCGCCGACCTACTACAGCACCTGGACGGGACGTGCGCCCGTGGCAGCGGTGCTTGGACATGTCGGGCAGGTTTTCTCAGAGTTTCGGTATCGCCGGATCATGGGCGAAGGTCATGACTGGGCACTCGAATTTCAGTGCAAGGTCGGAGAACTGGATGCGGTCGGGGTCGACCTGATCACGCTGAACGGTGACGGGCTGATACAGGAATTCGAAGTGGTCATGCGCCCCTACAAAACCATCGGTGCGCTCCGCGAGGCGATGATGGCACGCGTGATGACCGACCCCAGATTCCTCGATTTCAAGGATGCTCTGGGTTAACCATGCCGACCCCGATCGCCGTGGATCAGATCTTGCGACTGCCCTTGTTGCCGGTTCTGGCTGTGCAAGGGCTGGCAGTGCGGCGGAATGCGCAACTGCTGCCAGAACCGACCGGCCCGCGCGAAGGACGCAACGGCAGCGGTCCTAGGCTGCGCCTGCTTATCACCGGCGACAGCTCGGCAGCGGGCGTCGGAGCCGGAACTCAGCAACAGGCGCTTTCGGGTCATCTGGTAGACCAGTTGGCGCGCCATTACAGCGTTGAATGGCGGCTTGAGGCCACGACGGGACACACGACACAAGATACGCTCGACAGGTTGAAACAGCTTGAGGGCTCCTTTGACGCCGCGGTGACCGCTTTGGGTGTCAACGACGTCACGCGTGCCGTGACACAACAGCAGTTCGTCACGCAGCAAACCTGTTTGCTGGAGCATCTGACCGGGCCCTTGGCTGTCCGCCGGATCGTCGTGACCGGTGTGCCGCAGATGGATCGCTTTCCCGCACTGCCGCAACCGCTTGCCTGGGTGCTTGGAAAACAGGCGGCAAGGCTGGACGAAGGGCTGCAACAGGTCGTACGTTCCTTTTCTCAGGCCCGCCATCTGCGCTTAGATCTGCCGGATGACCCTGCACTTGCCGCCCTCGACGGGTATCACCCCAGCCCTAAGGCCTATCGACTATGGGCCGAAGCCGCTGCGGAACGACTTCGTCAGGACTGAGCCCGCAGTTGACGGATCATCGGCACGCTATAGACCACCAGCGCTGACCAGATCAGTGGAAAGGCAATCATGCGTCCTCGGTCGATCTGTTCGCCAAACAGCGTAATCGCAGTAATGAAAATCATCGTGGGTGCAATGTATTGCAGAATGCCCATGGTCGACAGGCGTACCAGCTTGGCCCCATTCGCATAGACCAGCAGCGGGATCGCCGTCACCAGACCTGCCGCCGCCAGCAGCAACGTATCCGTAGCACCGGACCCAAAGCTTCCCCGCCCTTGGACCCCAAGCCAGGTGACGTAAGTCAGAGCGGGGATCAGCAGGATCAGAACCTCAAGCAGAAATCCCTGATTGGGGCCAATTGGCAGCGACCTTTTGAAGAACGCATAAAAACCCCAGCTGAACATCAGACCAAGCGCGGCCCAGGGCAGCTTGCCCGCCTCAAGAACCAGCACCAGAACCCCAAGGGCTGCCAACCCGACCGCCACCAGCTGCGTCCGGGTCAAGGGTTCTCGCAACAAGATCGCGCCGAGTGCGATACTGAACAGAGGGTTGATGTAATAACCAAGCGCCGCGTCCAACGCATGACCACTGGCAATCGCCCACACGTAGATCGCCCAGTTCACCGAAATCAGAGCAGCCGTCAAACAGGCCATGCCCAGCATTCGCGGATTTCGCAGCGCCGCTTTCAAATCTGCGGTGCGCCCCAAGGCTACCAACAGCAACCCGGCCACCGGTACTGACCAAATGATCCGATGCGCCACAATCTCGACCGGACCGATATGCGCCAGAGCTTTCATATAAAGCGGCAAGAACCCCCAAAGCACATATGCGGTGACGGCCAATGCTAGCCCATTGGGTGTATCTGCATTCTGGTCAGAGGGCGGAATTGTAGCCATGAAACATCTCCGGTTGGCGACGCTTCTGTCTAAAGGACGAAAGCCGGGAATGGGAACCGCATATTCTGTTGGGGTACCAATCACGAATATTGATGCATCTCTACCCCGTGGCGGCATTTTGCGAGGCTCTGCCTCGCGCTCCGGGATATTTTCAGACAGGTGAAGAACGGATCCCCTGCTTCATCTGTCCAAAAATATCCCGGGGGAGTCGCCCGGAACGGGCGGCGGGGGCAGCGCCCCCAACCGCTATACTATCAGACTTTGACCCGCTCGGATTTCGGGTCGTACATCGGCTTGATCGACGCTTCGGCTTTGACTTTGACGCCGCAGACGTCGATCTCATAGGTCGAAGCCAACACATCCGCCGGTTTTTCTCCTTCGCAGGGGACGTAACCCAAGCCGATTGCTCCGCCCAGCGTGTGGCCGTAGTTGCCCGAACTGAGATACCCCACATATTCGCCGTTCCGCACAATGGGTTCATTGTGGAACAGCAGCGGCTCGGGGTCGGTCAACCGGAACTGAATAAGGCGGCTTTTTGGTCCGCTTTCCTTCCGGGCAATCACCGCCGCGCGACCGATAAAGTCGCAGCCCTTGTCGGTTTTCACCGCAAAGCCAAGCCCGGCGTCGACGACGTGATCCTCGCAGGTGATGTCATGGCCGAAATGGCGGAAGCCTTTTTCAATCCGGCAACTGTCCATCATGTGCATCCCGCAGAGTTTCAGGCCCATATCCTGCCCAGCCTCGTGCAGCGTTTCAAACACATGCCCTGCCATGTCGGACGAGACATAGAGTTCCCAACCGAGCTCACCCACATAGGTCACACGATGGGCGCGGGCCAGACCCATGCCGATCTCGATCTCTTGTACCGTGCCGAACGGATTGGCAGCGTTTGTGAAATCATTGGGTGAGACTTTCTCCAGCAGCGTGCGCGCATTTGGCCCCATGATGGCCAGAACACCTTCGCCAGCTGTGACATCAGTGATGACGACATTGAACTGGCCTGAATGACGCTGCATCCATGTCTGGTCCGCCAGTCGCGTCGCGGCCGGGGTTACGACCAGATAGGCCGTTTCGGACAGACGGGTGACGGTCACATCCGCTTCGATCCCGCCTGCGCGGTTCAGGAATTGCGTATAGACGATCTTGCCAGTGGGCACGGCGTAATCGCCGCCCCCGATATAGTTCATGAATGCTTGGGCATCTGGACCTTCGACCCGGATTTTGCCAAACGAGGACATATCGTACATGCCCACATTCTCGCGCACCGCGCGGTGTTCAGCGGCCGCGTTTTCGAACCAGTTCTGACGCTTCCAGCTATATTGGTACTCCCGCTCCTGACCTTCGTTTGCAAACCAGTTGGCGCGTTCCCATCCCGCCAACTCGCCAAAAACGGCGCCATGTTCCTTCAGGTGGTGATGAAATGGCGTGCGACGCACGCCGCGCGCGGTGGCCTTTTGACGATAGGGGTAGTGGTCGGCGTAAAGCAGGCCCAGCGTTTCTTTCGAACGCTCGAACAGGTACTTTTTGTTACCCTGAAACGGCTGCATCCGGCTGATATCCACATCGCCCAGATCAAACGGTTTTTCGCCGCTGTCCATCCATTCAGCCAACGCCATGCCAGCGCCGCCGGCAGACTGAATACCGATCGAGTTGAAGCCCGCCGCGACCCAGACGTTGTCCATCTCGGGCGCAAGGCCAAGATGATAGGCGTCGTCAGGGGTGAAGGATTCGGGTCCATTGAAGAATGTGTGGATGCCTGCCTCGGCCAGCATCGGCATACGTTCACACGCGGCCTCGAGGATCGGTTCAAAGTGGTCAAAGTCCTCGGGCAGTTGATCAAATTCGAAACTGTCGGGGATGCCGTTCATCGCCCATGGTTTGGCATTGGGTTCGAACGCACCCAGCAGGATCTTTCCTGCGTCTTCCTTGTAATACGCACATTCATCCGGGACACGCAGAACCGGCAATTGGGTCAGGCCTTCGATATGTTCGGTCACGATATAGAAATGCTCGCAGGCGTGCAGTGGGATATTGGTGCCCGCCATGCGGCCAACCTGATGCCCCCACATACCGGCGCAGTTCACCACCATGTCGCATTCGATGTGACCCGAGGCGCTGCCGTCATCTGCGACCCAGTCAACACCCGTAACCGTGCGGCCCTCTTTGACAATGTCAGTGACCTTGACGCGTTCCTTGATAAGTCCGCCCCGTTGCCGCGCGCCCTTGGCCAGTGCCAACGCGATATTGGCTGGATCGCCCTGCCCGTCCAGCGGCAGGTAGACGGCCCCCTTGACGCCTTCGAGATTGAGATGCGGGTATAATTCCTGCACCCTCTCGTTCGAGATTTCCTCGACCTCGACACCGAAGGCGCGGGCCATTGCGGCCTGACGATAGATCTCCTCCTTGCGTTCATCGGTCAAAGCCACGGTGATCGACCCGCAGCGCTTGAAGCCGGTGGCGACGCCCGTTTCCTCTTCGAGCGAATTGTAAAGCTCCTGGGTGTATTTAGCCAATTTAGTCATGTTCGACGACGCGCGCAGCTGCGCGATCAGACCCGCCGCGTGCCATGTTGTACCGCTGGTCAATTGCTTGCGTTCAAGCAACACCACGTCTTTCCAGCCTTTTTTGGTCAGGTGGTAGGCAACTGAACACCCGATCACGCCGCCGCCGATGATGACCACACGGGCCTTGTTTGGAAGATCCGCCATTTTCATGACTCCGAACGATTAGATTTTGCTCATATTTGCATGACCAAGCGACGCAGAATGTATCAAAAGCGTCAGAGCCTTTGCAAAAATCACCGTTCTGAAGATTGCCGCTTTTGCCGGCGCAAGACATGAGGCGTTATGCCGAAAAAGCTTTTGTAGACCGTCGAAAATCCGTTCGGGAAACCGCAGGCCAGACCGATCTCGTGCACACTCATTGTGGTGTTGAGCAACAGGTTGTTGGCCTTTGCCAACCGCATTTCTCGGTAAAAGCCGTTCGGCGTTGTCCCGAAGAATGCCTTGAACTTGCGCTCGAGCGAGCGGTTGGACAAGTTCAGTACCTCTACGATCTGATTGATTGGCAAAGGGTCTTCGATATTGGCCTGCATCAGCTTGATGCATTGATCCAGTTTGGCATCACCCGTGGCCGTGTTTTTGGACCCCGAAAAGGGCTGCAGCGACGAAAAATCCCGGATGTTTTCGTGCAGCATGATATCCGCCACCGTCATTTTGGCAGGGCCCGAGATGTGCCGACCTATTACTGCCAGCGCAACATCGGTCGTTGCCTCCATCCCGGCGCAGGTCACCACCGCGCCCTGTTCCGTTGCCAGCGACAGCTTGGCCTCGAACCGGGCACCGCGTTCGCGAAGGAACGAGGCGTTTTCCCAATGCGTCGCCATGTCAGCCGTGCCCTGTTCATCGATATAACGGCTGGCGGCTTCAGCAAGCAGAAATACCTGTGCGCCGTTATAGGTATAGTCCGATACAATGCGGCCAAGGGACAGATCGGGCTGATCCGGGTCTGAATTGCCGATCACGAACAAGTAATCCGCGCTTGGCCGGGGCGGGATCGGATCGGTCGGAACCATCGCGTTGCTGCTGCTATCAACAGCCCCACCCCTAAGCGAGCGATACGTGAAACTGAACGGAGGCTGCGGGCAGACGCGGTTTGCCAGACGCAAAACCTCGACCAATGCAGCAAATTCCAGCAGGACAAAGCCCGGCGCAACCAGTATGTCGAACTGGAGCTGTTTGGCAGAGGTTTTGGTCCCCGTGTTTGCCGATCCGGCCCGCATACTGTCCCCTTAGACAATCCTGTGCCCAGCGGCCTGCAGCTGTTCAGCCATCGCTTGGATATGATCCGGCCCAACCTCGCAGCAACCGCCCACAATGGTCGCCCCTTGTGCTACCCAGGCCAACGCGTGTTTGGCATAGGCATCGGGGCCAAGATCTTGTCGCCGTTCCAGCGCATCCACGGTGGGCGCGTCCTGTAAAAACCCGTCGGTGATCCCTGTGAACCCGTTGGCATAGGCGCCGTAGGGCAGACCAAACCGTGACAAGATATCAAGCGCGGCAGGAATCGCTTCGGGGCGCGAGCAGTTTATCAGCAACGCCTGCGGAGCGTAACGCGCGACCAGCGGTGCGATGTCGCCTAGCGCCTCGCCCGACCGCAGGCGTGTGCCATCATCGTCCATGACAGACAACGCCAGCCAGACGGGTTTGCCACAATTTTCCGTACCGCGCAGCGTGCCCTCGGCCTCTAGCACAGACGAAACGGTTTCGATCAGAAACAGATCAACGCGGTCCGCCATCAACTGCACCAGTTCTCGATACTTGGCTGCGGCGTCATCAGGGTCAGGTTTCAGATCCGGGCGGTAGGTCGCGAGCAATGGACCCAGAGCACCGGCAATCCGGCCTTGTCCCTTGCCCCGCGCCCGCTCGGCCTGCGACAGGGCAGCGTCGATCAGCGTGGGCAGCTGATCCTCAAGTCCGACACGTTCCAGCCGCGAACGGTGAATGGCGTAGGTATTCGTTGTGGCAATCGTCGCACCCCGGTGGAAATAGTCAGCATGAACATCGCCCACCAGATCAGGCTGATCCATCATCACCCGTGTGGACCATAGCGGAGTGGGTTTATCACCACTGCGTATAACCAGCTCCTGCCCGATCGAGCCGTCCAGCAATGTAATGTCCGCCATGCGCCAATCTCCTTACGGAACCAGAACAATCTTTCCCGGCAGAGCCTTTGATTGGAACATCTCCTGCGCCTTAGCAATCTCGCGCAGCGGAAACGTCTTCGAAACCAGAGGTTTGATGCGGCCTGCATTTATCAACTCTACCAGACGTTCAAATACCTCAAACGTCTGATATGTGCAGCCGTGAATTGTGATGTCACGCAGATAAATCTCGCGCAGGTCAGCCTGCACTATGGGACCGGCAATCGCCCCTGAAACCGCATAGTGCCCACCTGGTTTCAGCGCCCCGATCAGGTTTGGCCAGGCAGGGCCGCCAACAATGTCGATCACGACATCCACGCTATCCTTGGGTAGCGGAGCGTTGCGGTCAAAGGTGTCCGCAGCACCTTGCGCTTTGACCACGTCGGCCTTGGCCGCACTGGTCACGCCCCAGACGGTTGCACCACGCAGAGCGGCCAGTTGCACGGCGGCAAGTCCCACCCCGCCAGAGGCACCCGTGATCAACACCTTATGTCCGGCCGTAACCCCAGCACGGGTCAACAGGTTCTCGGCGGTGCCAAAGGCACAAGGGATGGCGGCGATTTCGATATCCGACAGCGGAGACCGCGTTATGTCATAGAGATCATCCGCCTGAACCAGACAATATTGCGCAAAAGCGCCGTCGATCTCGGACCCCAGCGCGATAAACCCCTGTGGATTGCCCGGGCGCGGGCGCGGCAGGTTGATCGGACAGGTCACGCGCTGGCCTTGGGCAAAGCCGGTTTCAGGCCCCGCAATTTCGACGATCCCGCACAGATCGCCACCCTGAATGCGCGGGAACTGCAGGGCACCGCCCCAACCTCCGGCCTCGACCTTCTGATCGACCGCATCGGTGGCCCCGGTCACGTCCGGCGAATACCAGCCGATCCGCGTGTTGATATCGGTGTTGTTCACCCCGGCGGCTGCAACCCGAACCAGAACCTGACCGGGTCCGGGCCGCGGCACTGGGATATCCTCGCGCCACTGCAGCGCCTCTGGCCCACCGTGGTGGGTCAGATAGACACCTTGCATGACGCTTGGGACAGACATGGTCACGCCCGCAGCCGTGTGTTTTCAGGATCCCAAAGGGGTTGATCTTCTTGAACCACCGCCGGGTATTTCTGCCCGTAAATCTCGACCTCAAGCGCGGTTCCCACTACGGCCAGTTCGGGGCGGACCATGCCCAAGGCAATGGACTTGCCCACCCGATAGCCCCAGGCGCCCGAGGTGGTCTCGCCCACAATCTGATCGCCATGCCAGATGCAGGACATATAGGGCGCGTCGGCGTCACCCGCCTCGACAACCAGTGTGGCAAAGGCTTTTTTGATACCCTGCTGCTTTTCGTTCTGGATCGCGGGTTTGCCCGGGAAATCCTGTGGCTTGTCCAGTTTAACGAACCGTTCCAGCCCACCTTCAAGCAGCGAGTAATCGGTCGACAGATCGCCCTTCCACGCGCGATAGCCCTTTTCGATGCGCAGCGAATTCAAGGCGTACATGCCGAATGGCTTGGCGCCTGCTTCGAGGATCGCGTCATAGATGGCGGGCATATGGTCGTTCAGGGCATGCACCTCCCAGCCCAGCTCACCCGCGAAAGAGACGCGGATCAAGAAAACGGGTTGACCTGCGACAGTGGCGGACTGATGGGTTAGCCAGCCGCTGGACAGGTCCGCATCCGACAGGCCCGACAGGATGTCGCGCGATTTCGGGCCGGTGACGATCAGCGTATCGCGGGTGGTGGTGACATCCTCGACGCTGACGCTTGCGGGCATCGCGGCCAAAAGGATGTCGCGGTCATGCCATTGCGCGGTGGCGGCGGTGATCATGACGAATTCGTCCTCGCCCAGACGGATGCAGGACATTTCGGTCAGGATGCGACCCCGGTCATCCGAGATATAAACCAGATTGATCCGCCCCACCTTAGGCAGGCCGCCAGTGATCAGCCCGCGCAGAGCCTCGGCCGCGCCCTCGCCCTTGACCTCAAAGCGCGAAAACCCCGGCAGGTCCAGCACGCCGCAGTGATCGCGCACCGCCTCGCATTCTTCTTTGATCCGCTGCTCCCACGGGCCGGAGCGACCCCATGTATGCGTGGCCTCAAGCGAGGTATCGTCGCCCGGCTGCGCGAACCAATTGGCGCGTTCCCAGCCGTTATAGGCCCCCATGACACCGCCCATTTCCTTGATTTTGGCGTGAACGGGTGAGACTTTCTTGTCGCGGGCGGCGGGCCATTCGTGGTGCGGGAAATGCATGGCGTATTCGTTGCCATAAACCTCCATGCCCTTCTGGTTGCAGTAGTCCTGATCGGTGTAATCGGTGTAACGACGCGGATCGACGGCCCACATGTCCCATTCGGTCGCGCCATCGACGATCCATTCGGCCAGCACCTTGCCAGCCCCGCCGCCCTGCGCGATGCCAAAGGTAAAACTGTGCGCCTCGAACGCGTTTTTCACACCGGGCATCGGGCCGATCAGAGGCAGACCATCCGGCGCATAAGGGATCGGGCCGTTGATCACGCGCCCCACGCCCGAGGTCGCCATCAGCGGCACCCGCTCCATCGCGTCGGTGACGATGTCCTCTATCCGGTCCAGATCGTCATTCCACAGCTGGAAGCTGAAGTCCTCGGGCATTAGATCGTCTTCGGTCATCCAATGGCCCTTGCAGTTGGGTTCATAGGGACCAAGGTTGAACCCGTTCTTCTCCTGCCGAAGATAATAGGAAACATCCACGTCGCGCAGCAGAGGCAGCTTGCCGCCGTTTTCCTTCGACCATGCTTCGACCTCGGGGATTTCGTCGGTCAGCAAGTACTGGTGGCTCATGACCATGGCCGGCACGGTGCGCCCACCGTAGGGTTTGAACATTTCACCCACACGCTGCGCGTAGTAGCCGGCAGCGTTGACCACATAATCACAGGCAATGTTGCCCTTATCCGTGTGAACGATCCACGTGCCATCGTCCTGCTGGGTCACACCCGTCGCCGGGCAGAAGCGGATGATCTTCTGCCCCAGATCTCGCGCGCCTTTTGCCAAGGCCTGCGTCAACTGAGCCGGGTCGATATCTCCATCAGTCGGGTCGTACAACACACCCTCAAGATCATGGGTTTCGAGGAACGGATAGCGTTCCTTGGCCTGTTCGGGCGTCCACATCTCCATCGGGATGCCCTGATAGCGGCCCATCGCCATAGCGCGCTGAAACTCCTGCATCCGTTCCTTGCTGTGCGCCAGACGGATCGAGCCCGAGACGTGATAGTTCATCGGGTAATCGACCTCATCCGCAAGGCGCGAATACAGCTCGGTCGAATAGCGCTGCATGTTCATGATCGCCCATGAGGTCGAAAATGTCGGCACGTTGCCCGCCGCGTGCCAGGTGGACCCGGCTGTCAGCTCGTTCTTTTCCAGCAGAACGCAGTCGGTCCAGCCCTTTTTGGCCAGATGATAAAGCGACGAGCAGCCGACAACGCCGCCGCCGATGATGACCACACGGGCCTTGGTTGGAAAGTCACTCATGCGCTTGGTTCCCTGTTAGTGTGCCCGTTGGGGCAGATCGTCCTGAATGTCGTAATAGTCGCCCTTGTCGGCGACAAAGATGTGCTGGGCGAGCCCAAGCCCGGTGGGTTCGTCCAGTGACCCAACCGAAACGGCGATCGTATCCTCATCATTGTGCTGCCAGAACAGGAATGAGCCGCAGGCGCTGCAAAAGCCGCGCTTGGCAATGTCCGAGGCGCAATACCAGCGCAGCGTCTCGTCGGCAGTAAAGCTGAGGTTGTCCTGATGCGTCACGCTGGATGCCCACAGATGCCCCGACTGCTTGCGACATTGACCGCAATGGCAGGCATTGGGCGGGGTGAGGTCTCCGGCAATAGTGAACGCGACCTTGCCGCACAGGCAGGATCCTTTGTGCATGTCATTACCCCTTTGCTGCAGGCGCAGTACTGGTGCCCAGTAACACGCCATAAATGATGAAACAGGCCGCCATGATGCGGCGGACCCATTTGTTGAACACAGCCCCCAGCGCCGCTTTACCCATCAGCGCGCCTAGCAGAGTGAAGCCCGTATAGCTGAGCGTTGTGATGATCAGTGCAGTCGGCATGATGACCGACATCTGCTGCCAGATCGGCACGTCGGGCTGCACGAATTGCGAAAACGCGGCGAGGTATCCCGCAACGCTTTTGGGGTTGATCGTCGCCACCACCAGCGCGTGCAGATAGACATGCCGAGCAGGTCGTTCCGAGGCGGGCGCGGGTTTCGAAGCATTCATCCAGCCGCGAACACCAACCCAGATCAGAAACCCTGCCCCGACCAGCTTGGCGATGAAAAACCCGGTGGGTGAGGCCGCGATCAGCGCCGTCACGCCCAGCGCCGACAGGATCAGAAACCCGCTGGCCTGTGTCAGGATCGCCAGCACGCCCAGCATCGCCTTGGCAAACGGCAGGCTCATCCCGTTTGAAATACAATTGACCGCGTTCGGCCCGGGCGTGGTGACAAACACCACCCAGAACAGCGCGAATATGGTCCAAGTCTCGAAACTCATCAGTAGACCGGCGGGGCGATGACCCAGATGGCCACGGCGGGCTCATCATAAGGGTTGGCCCAGTGATAAGGTTCATGCTTGATGCGGAAACTGTCGCCCTCTGCGACAGTGAACTTCTGCGTGCCGATCGTCAGATCAAGGCGGCCCGAAACCATAAAGCCCACTTCCTGAGTTGGCCGGTTGGCCGGGGTCTGCATTCTGGACTGCGGCTCGAATGTGGAATGTACCATCTCGAAATCATCCGTCAGGTCGGGCGAAAGCAGTTCTTCGATCAGCCCTTCCTTGTCCGAGCCCATCGGGCGGCGTGTGCCGGACCGGACGATATAGCCCTGTTCTTCAACTGGTGCGGCGGAATGGGCAAACAGCATCGACATCGGCACACCCAGACACTCTGCAATCTGGCGCAGGTCCGAGATCGATGGGTCGGACATGTCCCGTTCGACCTGACTGAACCACCCGACCGAGCGATTCAGCCGTGCCGCAATCTCAACCAGCGTCAATCCGCGCGCCTTGCGAAGGGCCCGGATATCGGCACCAAGCGTCGCGCTGTTGGGGGCCTGAGAGTTCAACGGAAGCTCCGACGTTTCGTGAAATTTTACCTCTGATTTTCACGATGGGGCGAATCGGTGAAAATTCCAAGCGTTTTTTCACTTGGTCCTAAGCCCGCTTTTGGATATGCCGCGCCCATGTGGATCGCGGTGGCTTATCTGTGGGCAATCAACGCCCTGACATTGCTGGCCTTTGGCTGGGACAAGCTGCGTGCACGCCGCAGACGCAAACGGGTGCGCGAGCGTACTTTGCTATGGTTCGCAGTCCTGGGCGGAAGTCCCGCAGCGCTGGTCGGGCGGTGGATATTCGGTCACAAAACACGCAAACGGCGTTTTACGTTCTGGTTGCTGTGTATTTTGGGCGCTCAGGCAGGTGTCTGCTATTTTCTTCTGTCCGAGGATGTCACCCGATGGCTTTTGCCTCAAGCGTGACACTCGTCAATTGATCAAAGCGCCCGGCTATTTTGAAAGCACCTCAAGCGCCATTTGCTTCAGGTGACGCATATCCGTGCCGCAACAGCCGCCAAAGACCTGAATGGATGGGTTGTCCCGCATCGCGGCGGCAATCTCTTGACCAAGTTGGACCGGATCGCCATCGTCAAGTTCCTCGGCCTCATCCAGCTCGGCGTGCGAGCAGCTTGACGCGTTTGCAACAACACCTTTGAGCCTTGGATGCGCCTTGATCGCATCGGCAAAGTGGGTCGGGTGGGCGCAATTGACCATGTAGAACAGCGCTGCGCCGTCTGTTTGCACTTCGATCTGATCTATTGCATCGATTAGGGGTGTCCCGTCAGCCAGACAACCATCGGTTTCGACCACCAGCGACATGATGATCGGCAACCCAATGTCCTGCGACGCCAGAATACAGCCCGCCGCTTCACCTGTGCGGTTGAATGTATAGCCCGTCACCAGATCGACACTGGTTTCTTTCAGGGCCGAAAGCTGCGCAGAGTGATATGCGCGCGCCTGCCCGACAGAAATGGGAGGAACGTCGGCATAGGGATCGTATCTTGGACCTATGCAGGCAGATACCAACACATCGTCCCGGTCCGAGCCTTGCCGTACCTCTTCCATCAGGGCAACACCGTCCTTGTTGACCACACGCAGACGCTCGGCATCGTAGCCCAACGGGGCCGCCCGATCTGCATTTGCCATCCAGGTTGGTGCGTCCAGAATGCATCCCAACCCCATATCCGCAGACAGTTCAACAAGATCACGCATTTGCTGCGCCAGAATTGCCCGGGTTTCAGGGTTTTCCAACAGCGGAAACGAGGCAAACCCCGGAAGCTCGACCCCGTGGTTGAAGATCAGGTCCGTACCTGTGCCTGCGTAGACAAGAAATTTACTGTCAGTCTCATGTGGGAGTTTCTTTGCCATATCTACGCCCCTCGATCATCAACGTTGGCCAATGATAGCAATGATCGGAGCGTCCACAAAATCGGAGGGCTGGTTGCCGCGACTCTATAGGTTGGAAAACACTTGCGCCAGAATAGCACCCAGTTGCGCCGCGTCTTCTTCCGTAAATGCATCCGGCTGATCGCTGTCGATGTCAAAGACCGCAATGACCTGACCTGTGGCATTTCTGACTGGTAGCACAAGTTCCGACCGGGTAGAGGATGCGCAGGCGATGTGGCCCGGGAAAGCGTCCACATCCGGGACAAGCTGAACTTCTCCGGTTCGGGCGGCGGCGCCACAGACGCCGCGTTCGAACGGGATCACAAGGCAGCCGTGACCACCTTGATACGGGCCGATTTTCAACAGCCCTGGTTCGGTCACACGATAGAACCCGGTCCAGTTGAACCGGTCGTCTGAATGGTGCACCTCGCAGGTGATCGTTGCCATCAAGGCAACTGCATCGGTTTCACCTTCGGTCAGCGCGGCGATGGTTTTGGCGAGTGTTTCGTAATCGGCCGTCATGGATCGTGCTTTGTGCTGGGTCCAAGGGGACGCTGCCCCCTCTTGAGCCGCAGGCTCAATTCACCCCCGGAGTATTTGGAAAAAGATGAAGGGTCAAACACGTTCTAAGGCGATGGCCGTGCCCTCGCCGCCGCCGATGCAGATTGCGGCAACGCCCCGTTTAAGGTTTCGTTTCTCCAGCGCGTTCAGCAGGGTGACTATGATCCGCGCCCCTGATGCGCCGATCGGGTGGCCCAACGCGCAGGCGCCGCCGTTTACATTCACTTTTTCGCGGGGCAGGCCCATTTCCTGCATGAAGGCCATCGGGACAACGGCAAAGGCCTCGTTGACCTCCCACAGATCCACGTCGTCTTTGCTCCAGCCGATTCGCGCCAGCAGTTTCTGTGCCGCCGGGACAGGCGCGGTGGTGAACAGGCCCGGGGCCTGCGCGTGGCTGGCGTGGCCCAGGATGCGGGCACGGATGGTCAGGCCCTGCGCCTGGGCGGCGTCGGCTGAGGCGAGGACCAGCGCGGCGGCACCATCAGAAATCGACGAGGCATTGGCTGCCGTCACCGTACCGTCCTTTCGGAAGGCGGGTTTCAGGGTCGGAATTTTCTCGGGCCGGGCGGATTTGGGCTGTTCGTCGGCCTCCTGAATGACCTCTCCCTTGCGGGTTCGGACCGTGACCGGGGTGATCTCATCGGCGAACGCGCCGCTGTCCTGTGCGGCCAGCGCGTTCGACAGGGATGTCAGGGCGTATTCATCCTGAGCCTCGCGCGTGAATTGGTAGGTTTCGGCGCAATCCTCGGCGAAGGTGCCCATCAGGCGGCCCCTGTCATAGGCGTCTTCGAGCCCGTCGAGGAACATGTGATCAACAACCTGACCGTGGCCGATGCGTGCGCCGCCGCGCATCTTTGGCAAAAGATAGGGCGCGTTGGTCATGCTCTCCATCCCGCCTGCGACCATGGTATCCGCGTGGCCTAATGCGATCTGGTCGAACGCCATCATCGCAGTCTTCATCCCCGAGCCGCACATCTTGTTCAGCGTCGTCGCGGGCACATCCTCGGACAGTCCGGCGGCAAACCCGGCTTGTCTCGCCGGGGCCTGCCCCTGACCGGCGGGCAGGACACAGCCCATCAGCACCTCATCCACCGTATCGGCCCCCGCACCTTGCAACGCCGCGCGAATCGCGGTTCCGCCCAGTTCTGCGGCAGTAACGCCATCGAACATACCCTGAAACCCGCCCATCGGCGTGCGGGCAGCCCCTGCGATCACAACCTGTTTCATATTGCGCCTCCCGTGCGTTTTCCTCTCTTGGATACCGAATGGTAAGAATTGTCGTCTAGCGTATTTCTACGATGCTTTTCCCGGATCGGAGGACGGCTGACTATGGCGCTCAGCAGCAATATGACCGACGAAGCCCAGATCATCACGGTTCAGTGTGACCGGATTGATGCCGCGATGGCGATTCAATTCAAAGTAGATATGCGTACAGCCACCGAAAATGACGCCGCACGGGTTATTCTGGATCTGTCGTTGGTGGAGTTTATTGATTCGAGCGGGCTTGGGGCCATCGTCGCATCGATGAAGCAGCTGGGCGATGGCCGCCGGCTGGATCTGGCGGGGTTGCATCCCGTCGTCGAAAAGGTCTTTCGTCTGACGCGCATGGATAGTGTTTTCCGATTATTCGGGTCTCTGGACGACGCGATTTCAACAGGTTCGAACTGACGCCTGCCGGGAGTGGATGAGCATGCCCCGGTACTGCCAGCAGGACTGCGTTGACCTGAGCTTTCCGGCCAGCGAGGTGGCGGCAAGTCACGGTATTGCCGTGCTCAGCCAGCAATTGATCGACAGCGGCGTGCCGGCAAGCCGCGCCGGTGATATCAAGATCGCGCTGGCCGAGGCGATCAACAACGTAGTCGAACATGCCTATGCCGGCGTGAAGCGCGAAAAAGTGCAGATCCATTGCCGCATTTGCAAGGAGGCGCTGGAAGTGCAAATCTTGGATACGGGCAAACCGATGCCGGGTTTGGAACCGCCGGACGGGTCCCCGCCCTCAATCGAAACGCCGCGCCAGGATCTGCCCGAAGGTGGATTCGGCTGGTTCCTGATTCTGCAATTGGCCAGCAAAGTTCGGTATGAAAAGCAGGATGGGCACAACTGCCTGCGGCTTTGGTTCAATTTCGCCGACCCGCGGTAACGAGCACTAAATGGCCACAATAATGCCCCGATCGCATCATTGTCGCGCCGCAAATCCCCGTCAAACATAGGGTGTAGCTCAGATAGCTTCTCCTCGGCGCCCTATGTCACAGCCCCCACCCAGTGAACGGCGTCGAGGACCTCCCTTCCTTCAGACCGATGTTATTGGACAAATGGAGACGCCGCCTTAGTGTCTGCCTGTCTGAAACAGGGAATACTCTATGCGCGATTTTCAGCAACAGGGCCGGTCCGAAGTGCTGGCGACCGATGGGATGTGCGCCACGTCGCACCCGCTGGCGGCAAAGACGGCGCTGGATATTCTTGCGCGCGGCGGCAACGCCATGGATGCGGCGATTGCAGGGGCGGTTCTGCTGGGCATTTGCGAACCGCAGATGACCGGAATCGGCGGCGATTGCTTTGTTCTTTTCAACCGCGCCGGAGGGGATGAGGTTCATGCCCTGAATGGCTCGGGTCGTGCCCCGGCGAGTGCGGATGCCGGAAGCCTTCGGAGCAAAGGGCTGAACGCCATTCCACTGACAAGCGCGGATGCGGTGACGGTCCCCGGGGCGATTGACGCGTTTTACCATCTTGCACAGACCGAAGGACGGCTAGGGTTGGACGCAATTCTGCAGCCTGCAATCCACTATGCCGAAACTGGCGTTCCGGTGGCCGCCCGCGTTGCGTTTGATTGGGCCAATGGTCAGGCTACTTTGCAGGGTGCTGCGCGCAAACACTACCTGCTGAATGGCAATGTTCCCGAAATAGGCCAGATATTTCGCGCGCCCAAGCAAGCCGAAGTCTTGCGCCGCATCGCCAGGGACGGTCGCGACGCATTTTATTCGGGCGAGATTGCACAGGATATGGTGGATTCTTTGACCGCATTCGGCGGCGTGCATACCCTCGAAGACTTTGCGGCTGTCAAGTATGATGAAACTCAGCCGATTGGCGTGAACTATGGCGGCCTTGAGCTGTTGGAGCATCCGCCTAACGGTCAGGGTGCAACGGCGTTGCTGTTACTGAATATCCTAAAACATTTCGACATCGCTGCGATGGATCCTTGGGGCGCCGAGCGTGTGCATATTGAGGCCGAGGCGTCCAAGCTGGCCTATGATGCGCGTAATCGCTTTATTGCTGACCCGGATCACATGGCCCGGACAGAACAATTCTTAAGCCCCGAAATCGCCGAGCGCCTTGCCGCGCTGATCGATCCGAACCGGGCCATGCCAGCGGCAGCGCCATTGACCGAGGCCATCCACAAGGACACCGTCTACATCACGGTTGTTGATCGGGATCGGATGGCCGTTTCCATGATCTATTCGATCTTTCACGGTTTCGGCTCGGGCATAGCATCCGAGAAGTTCGGAATACTTCTGCAAAACCGAGGCGCCGGATTTACGTTGGAACAGGGGCACCCGAACGAATTGGCGGGTGGCAAGCGGCCCATGCACACAATCATTCCCGGTATGCTGCGCCAAAACGGGCGCGTTGTGATGCCGTTTGGCGTAATGGGCGGGGCCTACCAACCAACAGGACACGCGCGATTTTTGTCGAATCTCACAGATTTTGGCGTCGACCTGCAACACAGCATTGACGCCCCCCGAGCCTTTGCGGATGGCGGAGTGCTGAAAGTCGAACGAGGTTACTCGGACGACGTCAGGCAACAATTATCGGAAATGGGGCACACTGTTGAAACACCGCCCACCCCACTGGGCGGCGCGCAGGCCATTCGAATCCGTCACGATGGTGTTCTGGAGGGGGCAAGCGATCCCCGTAAAGATGGTTGTGCGTTGGGATACTGACGGTCCGGTCAAAGGTTTCGTCAGTTTAGTTCAGCTGAAAATGCAGCGGGTAGGATCCATCCTGAAACGGGCCGAACATGTTGGGGATGTCTGGGTGGTCCACGGGCTCACCCGACTGGTCCTCAACCAGATTTTGTTCTGAAACATAAGCAACATAGAAGGATTGGTCATTCTCGGCCAGCAAGTGATAAAACGGCTGATCCTTGACCGGACGGCTATCCTCGGGGATGGCCTGATACCATTCCTCGGAGTTCGAAAATTCCGGATCCACGTCAAAAATCACCCCTCGAAAGGGATGTCTGCGATGTCGAACCACCTGACCCAGGCGGTACTTGGCTTGTGTCTTTAGCATTGTTTCGGCCCCCAAACGTATTACTACATCTTTCCGGGCCGAAATGCCAATCGTTGAACTGAAAATCCGGGAAACAGTCTGTGAACCTCTTAACGACAGTGTTTGAAATCGCGGCCCCGGTCTTTCTTTTGGCCGGGATCGGGTATGTTTGGGTCAAACTGGGTTTTGAATACAGGCTTGAGTTTGTAACACGGCTTGGCGTCACGCTGGCGGTACCCAGCCTGATTTTTGTGGCGCTGATGCAGACCGAAATCCCCGGTGGGGATCTGACCCGATTCACGCTTGCGTCAATTGCGGTTCACGTCGCGCTGGCCGCCGTGTTCTGGGTCTTTGTTCGCATCAGCGGGCTGGAACGTCGCACATACCTGTCACCGCTGATTTTTGGCAATACCGGCAATCTGGGCCTACCGCTTTGCATCTTCGCCTTTGGTCAAGCCGGGCTGGGTTACGCCGTCATTTTTCTGGCCGTTACCGCCCTGTTTTCCTTTACTTATGGCATCTATCTTGTCGCCGGTCGCGGCGCCTTTGGCAAGGTTCTGCGCGAGCCGATGGTCTGGGCGACATTATTGGGGGCGCTGTTTCTGTGGCGGGGATGGCAGACACCGGTATTTGTAACCAACACGCTCGAGTTGCTGGGCCAAATGGCGGTGCCCCTGATGCTGATCACGGTGGGCGTCGCGATTGCGCGGCTGACAACACGCAAGCTGCGTCAGGCGGTCTGGTTGTCGGTTCTCAAACTGATCGTGTGTTTCGGCCTAGGATGGGTGCTGGCGTTGGTCTTTGCCCTTGAACCGGTGGCTTTCGGCGTGTTGGTTTTGCAAGCCTGTACGCCGGTTGCCGTCACTTCGTACCTGCTGGCCGAACGGTTCAAGGCAGATGCGGATGCGGTCGCAGGCATGGTTATGGTGTCAACGCTGCTGTCTGTGGCCGCTTTGCCTGCAATTCTAGCTATTATTCTGTAACGATTGTGATTTCCTAAAGGCTCAATCTGCGCTAGAATAAAGAAAAAAAGGCACGAGGCACATGAGCAGAATTCTTTTCGTACTCTTCGGGGTGCTGCTTTTGGCATCCTGTGGCGGGGGGTCAAAGCAACCGCCCAGCAGATTGAATGACGCGTGCAGTATTGCGCGCGAAAAGCCGGATTATATCAAAGCCTTCCAAAAGACTGAGCGGAAATGGGGCGTCCCTGTTCACGTTCAGATGGCGACGATCTACCAGGAAAGCCGGTACAAGCACGACGCGCGCACGCCGCATAAATACGTGCTGGGCGTCATTCCGATGGGCCGCCAAAGCAGCGCCTATGGGTACAGCCAGGCATTGGACGGCACCTGGAAAGAGTATCAGCGCGAAACCGGAAAGCGCCGCGCGAAACGGGACCGCATCCGTGACGCGTCTGACTTTATCGGCTGGTATATGAACAAGACCTACGAACGTAACGGCATCCACCCAACCGATACGCGCAACCAGTATCTGGCTTACCACGAAGGCCACACCGGTTACGCTCGTGGCAGCCACAACCGCAAGTCATGGCTGCTGAACGTCGCCGGTGACGTGGACGCACGCGCGCAGCTTTATCAGGCTCAACTCGCGGGTTGCCGTTACTGAAACCACGCGGATCAGCGATCGTCTGATCCGCGTTTCTTACCGTCCGAGAACAGGCTTTGGTCCAAGCGGCCGCCTTCTGCGAGCGGGCCAAGCAAGACCGTTGTCTGAGATCCGGCATTATCGTGGATGACCCATTTGCGCAGTTCGATGGGGTTGCTGGTGAACATCAGTTCAATCCGACCGCTATCCGGGTTTTTAGGATCCTGAGCGGTAACGACCGTCGAGGTGCCGTCGAAGTCGTGCCCAACAACCATATTGGCCTGTCCCAGATTAACGTTGCGGGCCAGTACCAGTGACAAGGGCGTACGCCTTAGTGGGTATTGCTCGGGCGGTTGGTTGGATTTTGCATCATAGATCAGAACCGAACCGGACCGGGCCAGAACCACCGCATCATTGGGCGCATCATACTCGAACCGCATCTTTCCGGGGCGCTCAAGCCAGAGCTTTCCGGTGTCCATCGATCCATCGTCATTGATCTGCGTGAATGTGGTCTGAACCGTTTTCATCTGGTTCAGATAGTTGGATATCTGCGACAGCGGCAACTTATCGGCCGCCCAGGCCGCAGGCGCGGCCAGTGTCAAAGCAAGGGCAAAAGCAATCTGTTTCATACGTCCCAGATAAGCCTTCTGCCCTTGTTATTAAATATCCTACTGCTCGGGGACGAGGATTTCGCGTTTGCCGACATGATTTGCCCCGGAAACAACGCCTTCGTCCTCCATCTGCTCGACCAGACGCGCGGCTTTGTTATAGCCGATGGCAAGTTTTCGCTGGATGTATGAGGTCGAGCATTTGCGATCCTTGATCACAATCGCCACCGCCTGATCGTAAAGGGCGTCTTCTCCGTTCGTGTTGCCGCCCGTGTTCAGACCCAGAACAGCGTCGATATTATCAGCCTTTTCCTCGGCCGGGCCATCAACCACGCCGCTCATATAGTCCGGTGGGCCGAACTGTTTCAGGTGGTTGACGATTTCTTCGACCTCTTCATCCGAGACAAACGGGCCATGGCACCGGGTGATCTTGGCGCCACCCGCCATGTACAGCATGTCGCCCTGCCCCAGCAATTGCTCGGCGCCCATCTCGCCCAGAATGGTGCGGCTGTCGACTTTGGACGTCACCTGGAACGAGATCCGGGTCGGGAAGTTCGCCTTGATCGTACCGGTGATCACATCGACCGAAGGCCGCTGTGTGGCCATGATCAGGTGAATGCCCGATGCCCGCGCCATCTGTGCCAGACGCTGGATACAGGCTTCGATCTCCTTGCCCGCGACCATCATCAGGTCGGCCATCTCGTCGACGATGACAACGATATAGGGCATCGACTCGGGTGCGAATTCTTCCGTCTCGAACATCGGCTCACCGGTTTCATCGTCAAACCCGGTTTGCACGGTGCGGCTGAACATCTCGCCCTTGGCCAGTGCATCTTTCACGCGGCCATTGTAGCCCGCGATGTTGCGCACGCCCATCTTGGACATCTTGCGATAGCGATCCTCCATCTCGCCCACGACCCATTTCAGAGCGACAACCGCTTTTTTGGGGTCGGTCACAACGGGGGACAGGAGATGCGGGATGCCGTCATAGACGGATAGTTCCAGCATCTTGGGGTCGATCATGATCAGGCGGCATTCGTCTGGCGACAGCTTGTACAGCAGTGACAGGATCATCGTGTTGATCGCCACCGACTTACCGGAACCAGTCGTACCGGCGATCAGCAGGTGGGGCATTTTCGCGAGGTTCGCCACAACGGACTCACCGCCGATATCCTTGCCCAACGCCAGTGGCAGCGCGTGATTTCCATCGCCAAAATCACGGCTGGCCAGGATTTCGCGCAGAACGACCATCTCGCGATTCTCATTCGGCAATTCGATCCCGATCACCGAGCGCCCCGGCAATGTCGAAACACGAGCCGAAAGCGCCGACATCGACCGCGCGATGTCGTCAGCCAGACCGATCACGCGGCTGGCTTTCAGACCCGGGGCCGGTTCCAGTTCGTACATGGTGACAACAGGGCCCGGGCGGACACTGACGATCTCTCCCTTGACGCCATAGTCGTCCAGCACGTTTTCCAGCATCCGCGCGTTTTCTTCCAGCGCCTCATCGCTCAGATGATGGCGCTGAATGCTGGCCGGATTAGATAGAAGCCCAAGCGGTGGCAGTTCAAAGTCAGAATGCTTTTCCTCAAAGGAAAGCGCCGGCTGCGCTTCGGCCTGCGCCCGGCGCGAGGGTGGAGGCGTACGTCGAACGGGTTGCGCGACAACTGGTTTGCGCGGCTCGGCGACGGGAATTTTCACCGCCTGACGTGGTTGCATTGCCGGTGCGGGTTCATCTTCGAAAACGTCCGCATCGTCATAATCCGGCTCAACCATCAAACCGTGATCCTGTGCGTCCTGCCAATGCGTAACTGCGGCTGCGGTCATCGGCGGCTCGGGCGGCAGGTCGTCTGCGGCGGTCAGCGCAGGTTCGGGTGGCAATTCACCAACGCCGCCCGAATTCAGAATAAGAGGGTCCGGGCCACGGCCACGACCCTTGGTCAGTGGCAGGTTCGGATCATGCTCGGGTGCCATCTCGCCAGTAGCAACCTTGCGGTTGCGTACAGCGGCGGAAATCTTTGAACGAATGCGATCCTCACCCGGCATTTCATCAAAACCCTGCACCGGTTCCGGTGAGACCAGCTCGGGCTCTGGCATCGGATCGGGACGGCGGATCAGTGACGGCATCCGCGCAAGCAGGCCGGTTTTTTGTGCGGGCTCTGGCGCATCAATCATTGGTTCTTCAAAGATCGGATCAGCATAAGCCAGATCATCGTCAAACTCGGCCTGCGCCGGCTCGACGCGCTCTGCTTTGCGTTCAGCCCATTGTGCGTGACGATCTTTTGCGGCCTGTGCCGTTGCCGAAGCACCCCGGCCAAGCACATTCATCAACATGTCGTAGGACATCACCAGCCCCAGCAGGAAGGCACGGAAACCGCGTTTGACATCGGCCTTCGTGAACCCAAGCACGAACACGCCCAGCGCCAACATGCCAACAGCCATGGCCAAAGACATCAACTTGACCATGAAATGAGACGAGATCGGCAAAAGCGTCAACAACGCGCCCATGACTGTATCGCCGAACAGGCCACCCAGCCCATAGCTATGCGTCGCGCGCCAAGCCTCATCCGGGACCAGCGTTGCAGCATAGACAGAGACGATGGCAATCCAGATCGGCGCAAAGATCAGTCTGGCGATGGCGCGTTCTTCCGAGAAATGTCCGGTGAACCGCACGCCCCAGCCCATCAGCACCAGCGCCACGCCCCAACTGCCCCATCCGACGATCATGAACAGAGGTGCGGCGATCGAAG
The DNA here is from genome assembly GCF_056534225.1 of Ruegeria sp. E1. Classification (NCBI taxonomy): domain Bacteria; kingdom Pseudomonadati; phylum Pseudomonadota; class Alphaproteobacteria; order Rhodobacterales; family Roseobacteraceae; genus Ruegeria; species Ruegeria sp. E1. The sequence goes on from NZ_JBQFPE010000011.1 coordinate 101,992, forward strand.
CCCCAACGCGGCCCATCCAGTTCTGCACCGGCGCATCGGTCGACACCATCCAGTTTGGATCATCCGGCGTGTAGGACCAGATCATCGCCGCAGCGGCCAGACCAAGCAGGATCAAGGCGATCCCGATCAGTTCTTTACTGCGCCGCTCAATTGCGGCCTGGGTCGTGCTATCCAGTAACGGATCGCGGTTACGCGCGTTCAAAGATGCCATTTTGCCCTCGTACCTCACGAATAGATGCAGTCGCGCAGCGTAATCAGCCCGCGCCGCAACTCTGTTTTTGGGGCCACTAACGCAACCCGGATAAAGGATTCGCCCGGGTTTTGCCCCGGATCACCTTGTGAAAGATATGCGCCCGGCAAGACCCGAACCCCGGTGTCCTGCCAGACTTTCAATGCTGTTTCCTCGCCGTTTTCCACCGGCAGCCACAGGAAAAACCCGGCCTCGGGCGACATGTAACCCTGCACCCCGGCGAACACCTCGTCGGCGATGGCGTATTTTTCCTGATAAAGCGCGCGGTTTTCGCGCACGTGCTCCTCATCCGCCCAGACCTTGGCGGCAGCGGCCTGTAGCGGCAGCGGCAACGGCGCCCCTGCATAAGTGCGCAGCTTTTTGACGTGCTTGATTGTCTCGGGGCCTCCAGCAATCAGGCCAGACCGCAATCCGGCCAGGTTTGACCGTTTCGACAGCGAGTTGAACAGAGTGATCCGTTCTGGATCAGCGCCCAGTTCCTGCGCAACAGTCAAAACGCCAACCGGGGCTGTGTCGCGGTAGATTTCCGAATAACACTCGTCCGCAAAAATCCGAAAATCGTATTTTTCAGCCAGACGGATCAGCTCGGCCCAATAGTCCCGCGACGCAACCGCGCCCTGCGGGTTTGCGGGCGAGCAGATATAGGCCACGGCGGTGCGGTTCAGCACGTCCTCAGGCAGGCCCGCATAGTCGGGCAGATGGCCGGTCGCTGCGGTTGCAGGCACAAAATAGGGCTGTGCACCGACCGAAATCGAGGCGACCATATAGACCTGATAAAACGGATTTGGGCACAGAACGATTGGCTGCTGGCCATTCTTCTGCTCGGGACACAGCGCCATGGCAGCGTTATACAGCCCCTCGCGCGTGCCGTTCAGCGCCATGACATTTGTTTCAGGATCCATCGTCACGCCGTAGCGCCGCCCGATCCAATCGGTAATCGCCCCCCGCAGCGCGTCCGAGCCCTCGTTGGGCGGATACCCCTGAAACCCCGCCGCGTTTTCCATGATCACATCCGTGACCCATGCCGGAAAATCATGGGTGGGGGCGCCAATCGTCATGTGAATAACATCACCGCCCGGCTGATGATGATCCAACAGGGCGCGCAGACGCGGGAATGCATATGCCGGTAGGTCCGAAAACCGCTCGGGGAAATTCATAACAACTGCCTCAATGCCGGGATCGTTTTCGCCCCGTTTTTTGTCAGATTACAGGTGAGGGCCCGCTTCGTCCAGACAAAGAGGTTCCGAATCAGGGGATTGTGGCATTCAGGCCAACGCGGATTCGGCGGCAGAGCCAAGCCTCAGCAGCGCCTCTTCCGAGCCCGGATAGCCTAACATCATCAAGCCGCAACTTGGCGTGCCAGTCGGCAGAGTCAGCGCCGCCAGCCCCATCAGATTGCCGATCCGGGTGTTGCGCAAGGCCAGCAGATTCTCGGTGACGTAGTAGTCATGATCATTCATCAGCCGCTCCAGATTGGGTGGCAAAATTGGCGCGGTCGGGGCGAGGACCGCATCAAAACCTGAGGTCGCCGCATCCCATGCGTTGCGACACGCCTTGAGTTTCGACCACGCCGCCACATAATCCGGGCCGGAAAACGATTTGCCCATGCGGAATCGCTCTAAAATCTCGGGATACATCGCCTCGGGGTTCGCCTCGATCACATCGCGCCACAACCCATAGGCTTCGGTCGTGTATAAAACACCCGTCAGACTCATCGCGTCGGTCAATTCCGGCACTTCCAATGGCACGATCTCGGCCCCGGCGTCCTTCAGCTTTGCCAAAGCATCGGAATAGGCTTTCCCCGGCTCATCACGCAGATCATCTTTGGCGACGTTCTGCAAATCCGCAAAACGGCGACCTTTCAATGACGCACCCCGCAGATCGGGTACCGAACTGCCTTCAAGCAGCGCCAGCATTTGCGCGGCATCCTCAACCGAACGCGCAAGCGGACCAACCGTATCGAACCGAAGACACAGTGGTACCACGCCTTCAAGGCTCAACCGGCCGGACGTTGTCTTGAGCCCAACCAGATCATTCCACGCGGCAGGAATGCGAACTGATCCGCCGGTATCCGACCCGATACCACAGGCCGCAAGGCCCCAGGCGACCGAGGCGCCAGCGCCCGAGGATGACCCGCCAGGCACTGCGGCCTTATCATGTACACAAGGCGGCGTGGCGGTGATCGGGTTCAGACCAAGGCCCGAGAATGCCAGTTCGCTCATATGCGTTTTGCCCAGACAGACCGTGCCCATGGCTGTGGCATTTCGTACAACCTGCGCATCGGCTTCGGGCACGCGACCTTTCAGCAGGGCCGAGCCTGCCTCGGTCGCGATCCCGGCGGTATCGAATAGGTCTTTCCAACTGATCGGCACGCCGTCCAGCAAGGACCGGCGCAGACCCAGCTTGACGCGATCTTGTGCCGCTCTGGCCTCGGCCCGCGCCCGATCATGGGTCACTTGCGAATAAATTGCGTCGCGATGCGGGTGTGCGTCGATTGCAGTCAGGTAGGTTTCGGTCAGGTCCACCGGATCGATCTGACCCATGCCAATCCCGCGACCCAGATCACATGCCGTCATGGTCAACCAGTCCTGCATCCCCTACCTCCTGACATTTACCGTTGTGGGACGGTAGCGACAGGACCGCACATGGACAATCCCGAAAGGGCGCGCATATTGCAGGGCATGACACAAGGCTCCGATATCCTGATCGTAGGCGGTGGGCTGAACGGCCCGGCCCTGGCGCTGGCCTTGGCGCAGACCGGGCACTCTGTCACCGTGATCGACGCGCTGGCTGAAAAAACGCGCAAGAATGCCGCGTTTGACGGGCGCGCCTATGCGCTGGCGCTTGCGTCGCAGCGATTGCTGGACGCTGTTGGCGTCTGGCCCCGGGTTGCGGAACATGCTCAGCCAATGCTGGAAATCAAGGTTACGGACGGACACGCAGGCACCGGGCCGTCGCCCTTTTTCATGCATTTCGATCATGCCGAGATCGAGGAAGGCCCGATGGGCTATATGGTCGAAGATCGCCACCTGCGCCGTGCCCTGCTGGATGCCATGCAAGATGAACCTGCGATCACGATCATCAATGGCAAAGCAGTAACTGCGCAAAACATTCACGTTGCGGGTGTGGACCTGACGCTGAATGACGGTTCAACCGTCGTGGGCAGCTTGCTGGTCGGATGCGACGGGCGCAGCAGTGGAACCGCGGCGCGTGCGGGCATCAAGCGCACCGGATGGGACTATGGGCAAACCGCATTGGTCTGTGCCATCGAACATGATCTGCCCCATCACGGGATCGCGCATCAGTTCTTTATGCCGCCCGGACCACTGGCAATCCTGCCGCTGACCGGCAATCGCAGCTCAATCGTATGGAGCGAACGGAGCGAGACCGCCCAACGCATCAATGCCCTGTCCGAGGCTGACTATCTTGAGGTTCTGCGCCCCCGTTTCGGGGATTTTCTGGGTGACATCCGTCTACAGGGCGACCGCTTCACCTATCCGCTGAACCTGACGATTGCCAATTCCTTTGTCGCGGATCGGTTGGCTCTGGTCGGTGACGCAGCGCATGGGATGCACCCGATTGCAGGTCAGGGTCTGAACGCGGGTCTGCGTGATGTGGGAGCCTTGGCCGAGGTTCTGACACTGGCCGGACGGCGGGGTGAGGATATCGCCTCGGCACTGGTTTTGGAACGCTATCAGGAGTGGCGGCGATTCGACACCGCGTCGCTAGCCTTGGCGACGGATGTGTTCAACAAGCTGTTTTCAAACGACAATCCCCTGCTCAGGATCGGCCGAGATATCGGCATGGGGATTGTTGGATCGCTGCCCGGCCTGCGCCGCGGCTTTGTGCGTGAAGCGGCAGGATTGACCGGAGACCTGCCCAAGTTGCTGCAAGGTCGGCCGATTTAGATCGCTTTGCCCCAAATGAAACGCAAAACGACTTAGTCCAGCACCCGCGCCTCATCAACCAGCATCACAGGAATGCCGTTGCGGATCGGAAAGGCAAGCCCGGCTGCCTTGGACACCAGTTCCTGCCGTTCAGCGTCGTAGTGCAACGTCGTGTGCGACTTGGGACAGATCAGCGCCTCTAACATGTGACGATCAAAGGCGTGTTCCGGGGTCTGTTCGCTCATTGCAGTTTTTCCTCATTCGAACCGCCGCGCATGGCAAATTCGATCAACGTAACCAATGTCTCACGCCGGGTACGCAAACACGGTGCTTCCAGCAAGGCCTGCTTGTCTTCGGCGTCGAAATCCAGAAGCATCGACAGGGAATTAACCAGCAATTCATCGTCTGCATCTTTCATCGTTTCCCAGTCTGTCGAGACCTGTCGGGACAAAAAGAAGCGTTCAAGCAAAGACAGGAACCCCATCCGGTCAAACCGATCATCGGTTTCTGCTTTGCCCAGATCGCGGTCAAAGCCGCGCCAAGACACGGCGCAACGGCGATATGGCGTAAAACTGTCCAGCTCTTCAGTGACACGAAAGCGCGAAATGCCCGTTAATGTGATCAAATAGCGCCCGTCTTCGGTTTCTGAAAACTGCGTGATACGACCCGCGCATCCGATTTGATGCAGCTTGGTTTCATCACCTTTGCAAGTGTTCGGCTGCACCATCGCGATCAGCCGTTCCTTGGTTTTCAGGGCGTCGTCCAGCATCTGCAGGTAACGCGGCTCGAATATATGCAACGGCAGGCGCGCCCGCGGCAGCAGCAGCGCACCGGGCAAAGGAAAAACGGACACCGTGTCCGGCAAATCAGCGGGATGCATCATAACCCGAGTCTAGCCCTGATCGGCGTTTAGGCAAATATCATCGAGCTAAGCTTGCGCCGACCGTTCAGCACAATCGGGTCATTGGGTTTGAGCGCATCAAAGATCGTGAACAGCTGCGCCTTGGCCGCGCCTTCGTTCCATTCGCGATCACGGCGGAACAATTCCAGCAATTGCGCGACGGCTTCTTCGACATCCCCATTGGCGTGCAGGGCCTGCGCCAGATCGAACCGCGCTTGGTGATTGTCTGGGGCGGCCTCAACCGCTGCGGTCAGATCGCCCACGGGCCCCGCATCAGCGGCCTGTTTGGCCAGTTCCAACTGCGCATGTGCGGCTTCCAGCTCGGGCGAGGCTGAAATCTCGGCTGGGGCGCCGTTCAGGATCGCCTCGGCCTGATCCAGATCACCAAGGGCGATATGCGCCCGAACCAAACCGCCATATGCACCTGCGTGATTGGCATCTTCGCCCAAAATGGCAGCAAAGGTCTGCGCGGCATCCACTGCGGCACCTTCGCTCAGCATCTCTTCGGCGGCCTGCACCGCATCTTCCAACTGACCGCCGGGGCTTTCACCACCTGCGGCCTCGATCACGCGATCCACGAATGCCTTGATCTCGGACGCGGGTACCGCGCTTTGGAAACCATCCACCGGTTGCCCCTTGTAAAAGGCATAGACCGTCGGGATCGACTGAATCCGCATTTGCGAGGCGATCATTTGCGCCTCGTCGACATTGATCTTGACCATTTTCACCGCGCCTTTGGCGGCGGTCACGGCCTCTTCCAACATCGGCCCCAGTGTTTTGCACGGGCCGCACCACGGCGCCCAGAAATCAACGATCACCGGTGTTTCCTGAGAGGCTTCGACCACATCGGCCATGAATGTGGCTTCGGTTCCGTCCTTGATCAGGTCGGTGGCTGTGGTGCTGTCTGCGCCGTTCAGAAGATCCATGGCATTCACTCTCCGGTTCTTGTTTGCGCCCTATATGCAACCGCTGCGCGCGGAAACCAAGGGCCGAGTTGCGGGTTTATTCGACGGCTACAGGTCGAAACTCGCAAAGACCGGCGCGTGATCACTGGGTTTTTCCCACCCGCGTGCATCACGCAGGATACGGCTGGAATGGCCTGCGTTCGAGATATCCGGTGTGGCCCAGACATGATCCAGCCGCCGCCCCTTGTCTGCCGCGTCCCAATCGCGCGCGCGATAGGACCACCAGCTATACAGATTGCCTTCGGGGATATCCTGCCGCGTGATATCGACCCATCCGCCTGCATCCTGGGTTTCGGTCAGATGCTCGACCTCAATCGGCGTGTGCGATACGACCTTGAGCAACTGCTTGTGCGACCACACATCATCCTCGCGCGGGGCGATGTTCAGGTCGCCAACGAGAATGGATTTTTCGGGCTTTTCCGCATGGAACCAATCGCGCATGTCGGTCAGATAATCCAGCTTTTGCCCAAATTTCTCGTTTTTCTCGCGATCCGGAACGTCACCTCCGGCAGGAACATAGAAATTGTGGATTGTCACACCGTTTTCCAGACGGCCAGCAATGTGCCGGGCATGTCCCAGACCGGCGAAATCCTTGTCGCCCACCTCCTCCATCGGCAGCCGGGACAGGATCGCCACGCCGTTATACCCCTTTTGCCCGCGCGCAACCATGTGGGTATATCCGAGCTCAGCGAACCCCTCTGTCGGAATTTTCTCGACCGGCGATTTACATTCCTGCAGACACAGAACATCCGGAGCCTCTTCCTGCAGCAATTTCAGCACGATAGGTTCGCGCAAACGGACCGAGTTGATGTTCCAGGTGGCAAGAGTGAACGGCATGGGGGATTCCTTTGTCGCGGTTGGCGCGAGGTTAACGCGGCGGCGGTTAACGCGCCATCGGAAAAAGGCCGCGTGGCTTGAGCCGGTAATGGCGGAAACTTGAAAAGTTTCCGATCCGATTTCGTTTCATGAAATCGTTGTGCCAGACAAAAAAAGCCGGGCCAAAGGCCCGGCAGTCCAACAGGGAGGTGCATGTCATAACCCGGACATGCGCGGGTTGCGAGAACTCTAACTTAGACACAGAGTATCACTTTGAGCCGCTTCAATCCAGCGTGCGTCAAGATACCAGTCGATATCCGCCCGATTCTGTGACCAAAAGGCGCGCATTCGAGGGATCGGGCTCAATTTTCTGGCGCAAACGGTAGATATGCGTCTCAAGCGTATGGGTGGTTACACCTGCGTTATAGCCCCAGACCTCGTGCAGCAGGACATCCCGCGCCACCACACCATCGGTCGAGCGATAGAGGAACTTGAGGATATTCGTCTCTTTCTCGGTCAGGCGGATTTTGCGGTCATCCTCTGTCATCAGCATCTTCATGGCGGGCTTGAAGGTGTAGGGGCCAAGCACAAAGACCGCATCCTCGGATTGTTCATGCTGACGCAGTTGAGCCCGGATCCGGGCCAGAAGCACCGGGAACTTGAAAGGCTTCGTCACATAATCATTGGCCCCGGCGTCCAGACCCAGAATGGTATCGGCGTCGCTGTCGTGGCCGGTCAGCATCAACACCGGGCTTTTGACGCCTTGTTTGCGCATCAGACGACACAGCTCGCGACCGTCGGTGTCGGGCAGGCCGACATCCAGAATGACCAGATCATAAATCGCCTCACGCGCACGCTCCATCGCGGAAGCACCGTCTGACGCTTCGAACACATCAAAATCCTCGGTCATCACAAGTTGCTCGCTCAGCGCCTCGCGCAGGTCTTCGTCGTCATCCACCAGCAGGATTTTCTTGAGCTGTGCCATGTCCGGTCCTCCGTAAGCCTTTTCCATCACTTGCGTCCGAAGAATGCAATCGGCAAGATTTGCTGCAACCGTCTCACGCCCTCGTGTCTGACGCTGAGGAAATGTTTCACATTTCGACCGGATCGGGATAGGAGACTGACGAAACGTTACAGGATAACATGCATGAGTCTTATCCCCGACATCACCGAATTGCTGGCGCGCGCGCGGGCGGATCTGCGCATGGGTGTGCCGGTGGTCCTGAGCGATGACAGCGGCTCAAGTGTTTTGGCGCTTGCGTCCGAGACCCTGACACCGCAGCGGCTTGCCGATCTGCGTGCGCTGGGCGGGACACCGGTCGTTGCAATCACCGTGCGGCGCGCCGAGACGTTGAAGGCACGTGCATATGACGGGGATCTGGCCCGGGTCATCATTCCGGCGGATGCCGATCACGGCTGGGTTCAAGCCGTCGCAGATCCTTCGGACGATCTGAATGCACCGATGAAGGGCCCGTTGATGTCAGAGCGGCAAGGCAATGCCAATTTGCACCGGATCGCGATTGCGCTGACGAAATCCGCCCACCTGCTGCCCGCAGCAGTCATCGTCCCCATCGATGACGGGGTCGTATTTGCGGCAACAAACGGCCTGACGCATATCGACCACACACGCGCAGCCCCGCATCTGGCAGATCGCAGCCCCCTGCGCGCGGTAGTTGCAGCGCGGTTGCCCATGGAGGTGTCCGAGGCCGGTCGCCTGCATGTCTTCCGGCCAGATGATGGTGGCGAAGAGCATTATGCCATCGAAATCGGCCGTCCGGATCGCAGCAAGCCGGTGCTGGCGCGGCTTCATTCGGCCTGCTTCACCGGCGATCTGATGGGCAGTCTCAAATGCGATTGCGGCCCGCAATTGCGCGGCGCGCTGGCACAGATGGGGGCCGAAGGCACCGGAGTCCTGCTCTATCTCAATCAAGAGGGGCGCGGCATCGGGCTGGCCAACAAGATGCGTGCCTATTTCCTGCAGGATCAGGGCTTTGACACGGTCGAGGCCAACCACCGGCTGGGGTTCGAAGATGATGAGCGCGACTTCCGTCTGGGCTCGGACATTCTAAAGTCCCTCGGCTTTGGTTCAGTACGTCTGTTGACGAACAATCCGGCCAAGATCGCGATGATGGAAAAGACCGGCATTGCCGTGACCGAGCGCGTTCCGCTTAAAGTGGGAGAAACGGCGCATAACCGTGGATATCTCGCAACCAAGGCCGCGAAATCGGGCCATCTGTTGTGACACCCTGGGATCTGGTTCTGACACCCAAAGGCATCCGCTTTATGGGCCGCATGTTTCCCTGCGCAATCGGCAAGGGCGGGCTAAGCAACTCAAAACGCGAAGGCGATGGCGCAACCCCGACAGGTGCGCATCGAATCGTTGGGATGTTATACCGCCCGGACCGGGTATCTCGCCCCGCCAGCTGGGCGCGCCCGATCGGACCTTTGGATTTGTGGTCAGACGACCCGTCCGCCTCGTCATACAACCAACTGGTCCAGTCGCCATATGAACACAGCCATGAAAAGCTGCGCCGCGCTGACCCGCTTTATGATCTGGTGTTGATTACCGACTGGAACTGGCCAAACGCAGTGCCCGGTCGCGGGTCGGCCATTTTCCTGCATCAATGGCGTCGTCCGCATTATCCAACCGAAGGCTGCGTGGCCTTCCGTCGAGATCATCTGCACTGGATCGCTGGGCAGATAGCGCCCGGCACAAGGCTGATTATTCCTGTGGCCTGACACGTTCGCCAAAAATGGCAGATCCCACGCGCACATGGGTTGCACCCAACGCTATGGCAGATTCAAAATCACCGCTCATCCCCATAGACAGCCCATTCAGCCCGTTGCGTTCGGCGATCTTCGCCAACAAGGCAAAATGCAGCGACGGTTCTTCGTCCACAGGTGGGATACACATCAGGCCCTGCATCGGCAAATCCAACCTCCGGCATTCCGCGATGAAACCGTCCGCATCCGCAGGCAAAACGCCTGCTTTCTGATCCTCTTCCCCGGTATTGACCTGAATGAACAAATCAGGACATGCACCAAGCTCTTGCGCCAGCCGAGCAAGAGTTTTCGCCAGCTTGGGCCGGTCCACTGAATGGATGGACTCACATAGCTCCATCGCCTGCCGTGCCTTGTTGGTCTGAAGCGGGCCAATCAGATGCAAATCAATGCCCTGATACCGTTCCCTGAACTCTGGCCATTTGCCAGCAGCCTCTTGCACGCGATTCTCGCCAAAGCACCTATGGCCTTGTTCCAGCACCGCCTCAACCCTGTCATTTGGCTGAACTTTCGACACGGCTATGAGCGTGACTGAGCCCGCCGCCCGCCCGGCTGCTGTTTCGGCTTTGGCAATACGTGTTGTGATGTCTTGCAGCGACATGGGGCCTCTCATTCCAAGCGTTTGACGCAGGAAAACACCATGTGGGCGCAAAAGAAAAGGGCGGGTCCGAAGACCCGCCCTCAAACCTTGCGGTTCACATCAACTTAGAAGTTGAAGCGAGCACCGAAGTCAGCACGCAGCTGGCTGTCGCCGTCGCCGCGCTTCTGGTTGCCGATACCACCGCGCAGCGATGCACCGCCACCCAGGTCGTAGATGGCGCCAACGCCGTACTGCTGCAGGTCGTCATCAGCCGAACCGTCACCGTAAGCTGCGGTGATGGTGGTTGCTGCGCCAACGTTATAGGCCAGCGACAGACCGTATGCGGTACCGTTGCGCGAGTCGTCTGCAACGTCATCGTCTGCAACAAACAGGGTACCCGAGAAGTCGCCGAATTCAGCGCCCAGGGTCAGAACCAGCAGGCTCTGATCGTCGGTTCCGCTGTCACCTTCGTCGGTCTGACCATAGGCCAGAGCGGCGGTCACGTTGTTGAAGGTGTAGGTTGCGCTGATGTCCCAGCGGTCTGCACCGTCGGTTGCGTCGGTGTCATACGATGCACCAAATGCGAAGTCGCCAACTGCGTACTGGAAGAACACAGCGTTTGCGCCTGCGCCGGTCGACGAATAGCCCAGGAAGTCATAGTCAACGCCCGAGTACTGGCCGATGAAGTTTTCCAGGCCAGGCTCGTTACCGTAGTAGTTTGCCAGGTTGTCGAACGAACCTGCGACGTTGCCCGCGTCAACACGCAGACCGCCGAAGATTACCGAGAAGCGCGCGCCGTTCAGGCCAGCTTCACCGGCTTCACCGGTCGATGCGTCTTCGTCTGCCTGCAGACGAACACGGCCTTCAAAGCGTACGCCACCGTCAGTTTCGGTGATGCCGTCGATGTTCAGACGGAAGCGCGAAACCAGGATGGTGTCGTCTACGTTGTCATCGGTTGAACGGTCTTCCAGGTAGCCAATACCAAAACGGCCGTAACCGCCCAGTTTGACTTCAGCTGCTGCAACGCCCGCGGTCGCTACCAGCGCCGTTGTTGCGAAGAGAACTTTTTTCATCTTGTTTCCCTCGGTTTCAAAGATTTTTCTACTCGACACATGCAAAGCACATGTCTCAGCACGGACACCGTTTCGCTCGTTTTGCCCCCGATGCGCAAGCTCGGCATGAGCGGGTTTCCGTCATTCGGCCCAAATTGGTGCAAGGATGCCACAGTCGATTTTGACGCCAAACGCGGGCCATGCACGGAGAATTCAAAAGAATAGGCTTGTTGCCTGCAGGGTCCTTGGCTAGGAGTATGCCCCAGCATATGCCTTACCAGTGATACAGGACCCACTTACAATGCGCCTGCCAAGGATTTTGTCTTTGATCGTGCTGACCGCGGCCCTTTCCGCGTGCGGACAGAATCGCAGCACATCGACGGTCAACCCCAACCTTGTGGGCGGCACTTCGGATGAACGCGAACTGAACGACCCCAATCGGTCGACTATCTGGGATATCTTTGATCGCGACGAAGGCGAGCGGATTACAAATGTGAACCGCTATCTCTGGACCGCATCGCTGGATGTGCTGAACTTTTTGCCCGTGCAAGAGGTCGATCCTTTTACCGGCGTGATTATAACGGGATACGGTACCCCGCCCGGTGGCGGACGTCAGTATCGCGCCACTGTGCATATCAGCGATCCGGCACTTGCCGCACGGTCGTTGTCGGTTGCCCTGCAAACCAGCGGCGGAGCACCCGTCAGCGCCGCAACCACCCGAGCGGTCGAGGATGCGATTCTGTCCAGGGCGCGTCAGCTACGCATCGCGGACAACAAGTTCTAGCAACCCGCCGCAATTCGCAATATTACCACGCCGGGTTCCTACCCGGCGTTTTCATTCACGAAGGACCGCACGATGTCGCGCTACTCGGCCACCGAAATCGAAGCAAAATGGCAAGAGGCCTGGGACAAGGCCGGGATTTTTACCGCCAACCACAAGGCGGACAAGCCGAAATACTATGTGCTCGAGATGTTCCCTTACCCGTCTGGCCGCATCCATATGGGCCACGTGCGCAACTATACGATGGGTGACGTGATCGCGCGGCATAAGCTGGCAACCGGCCATAATGTGCTGCACCCGATGGGCTGGGATGCGTTTGGGATGCCTGCAGAAAACGCTGCGATGGCCATTGGCGGCCATCCCAAAGACTGGACCTATGGCAACATCGCCGACATGCGCGGCCAGATGAAGCCCTTGGGTCTCTCGATCGACTGGTCGCGTGAATTCGCCACTTGTGACCCGGAATATTACGGCCAGCAGCAGGCTTTGTTCCTGGATATGCTCGACGCAGGGCTGGTTTATCGCAAGAACGCCGTGGTGAACTGGGATCCGGTCGACATGACCGTTCTGGCCAACGAACAGGTTGAAAACGGGCGCGGCTGGCGTTCGGGTGCCTTGGTCGAACGGCGTGAGCTGACGCAATGGTTCTTCAAGATTTCGGACTATTCCGAGGAACTGCTGGACGCGCTGGATACGCTGGACAATTGGCCTGCCAAGGTCCGTCTGATGCAGGAAAACTGGATCGGCAAGTCGCGCGGGCTTCAGTTTTCCTTTGACCGGACGGACGGCGCAGACCCGATCACAGTCTATACGACTCGCCCCGACACGCTGCTGGGAGCATCGTTTGTTGGTATCTCGCCCGATCATCCGATTGCCAAACAGCTTGAGGTTGAAAACGCCGAAGTCGCTGAATTCGTTGCCGAATGCCGCAAGGGTGGCACCACCGAAGAGGCCATCGAAACGGCCGAGAAGCTTGGCTATGACACCGGCATCCGGGTCAAGCACCCGCTGGACGCCAATTGGGAACTGCCGGTCTGGATCGCCAATTTCATCCTGATGGATTACGGCACCGGTGCGATCTTCGCCTGCCCTGCTCATGATCAGCGTGACCTCGATTTCTGCCGCAAATATGGCCTGCCAGTGGTGAACACGTTCTTTGCGCTCGACGATGACACCCCGGTCGACAAGATCGCGTTCATTCCGCCAAAAACCGAAAAAGTCCGCTGGGTGAATCACTTCGCCGGCCTGACCGAAGCGACGGGCGACGAGGCGATCAACGCGACCGTCGATTTCGCCGAAAACGCCGGTTGGGGCGAAGGCGTCACCAAGTATCGCCTGCGCGATTGGGGTCTCAGCCGCCAACGCTATTGGGGCTGCCCGATTCCGGTGGTGCATTGCGATACCTGCGGCGTGGTGCCTGAGAAGAAAGAGAACCTGCCGGTTCGCCTGCCCGATGATGTAACTTTCGACAAACCCGGCAACCCGCTGGACCGTCACCCGACCTGGCGCGACTGCGCCTGCCCGAAATGCGGTGCCCCAGCCCAGCGCGAAACGGACACGATGGACACGTTCGTTGATTCGTCGTGGTATTTCGCCCGTTTCACCGCCCCGCGCGCCGAAACGCCTACCGATCTGGCCGAGGCCGAATACTGGATGAATGTCGACCAGTATATCGGCGGAATCGAGCACGCGATTCTGCACCTGCTTTATTCCCGGTTCTTCGCACGGGCGATGAACATCACCGGGCATCTGCCGAAAAAAGCCATCGAGCCGTTCAATGCGCTGTTCACCCAAGGCATGGTGACGCATGAGATTTATCAGACCCGCGACGCCAATGGCCGCCCGGTCTATCACCTGCCCGAGGATGTAACCGACGGTAAACTGGCAGACGGCACCGAGGTTGAGATCATCCCCTCGGCCAAGATGTCCAAATCCAAGAAGAACGTGGTGGATCCGGTCAGCATCATCTCGGCTTTCGGCGCAGACACCGCCCGCTGGTTCGTCCTGTCCGATTCGCCGCCTGAGCGCGATGTGGAATGGACCGCATCCGGGGCCGAGGCCGCGTTCAAACACCTCAGCCGCGTGCATCGCATCGCATCAGAAATCGCAGAAGCGGATGTTCCGGCTAACACCGAGGACGAAAGCCTGCTGCGTGAGATGCACAAGGCGATCCACGATGTATCGGGCGGCGTCGAATCCTTTGGCTTCAACGCCTCGATCGCTAAGCTCTATGCTTTCACGAACACTTTGGCGAAATCCAAGGCCGGCACTGACGCCAAGCGTCAAGCCGCCAAGACGCTGGCACAGCTGATGTCGCCAATGACACCGCACCTGTCCGAAGAACTCTGGCAGTTGCTGGGTGGCGAAGGGCTGGTGGCGACTGCGCCATGGCCCGTCGCAGATGAGGCGATGCTGGTCGATGACACCGTCACCCTGCCCATTCAGATCAACGGCAAGCGCCGTGCGGAAATCAGCGTGGCCAAGGATTTGGACAAGGCTGAGGTTGAAAAAATCGCGCTTAGCATTGAAGCTGTGCAAAAGGCGCTGGATGGTGCCGCCCCGAAGAAAGTGATCGTTGTTCCAGGTCGGATTGTGAATGTCGTCGTTTGATCGCAGAACCCTGCTTTTGATGCCGTTTGCCTTGGCGGCCTGCGGCTTTCAGCCGGTCTATGCACCCGGCGGTGCCGGTGCAGCGCTGAACGGCAAGGTCGCCGTCTCGGCCCCTGACACGGTCGAAAGCTTTCTGCTGGTCCAAAACCTTGAGCGTAAACTGGGCCGCAGCGCCACGTCAGGCAGCGAATACAAGCTGACGGTTGGCGTGACGACGACAACGGCTGCGGTCTCGATCACAACATCAAACGAGACCGATCGCCTTTCCATCAACGGCCGCGCGACCTATTCGCTGGCATCCGAAGAAACCGGGCAGGTTCTGGCCTCGGGGTTGGTTTCGGATATCGTCTCGTACTCTGCTGCCGGATCGACCGTATCCACCTTGGCGGATGAACGTGCCGCGACCGAGCGGTTGATGTCGATCCTGTCGGATCACATCGTCACCCGGCTTTATACAATTCCCGGTGTCACCGCATGAAGCTGAACCCGCGCGAGGCCGAAGGATACTTTGCCAAGCCAGACGCGGACAAACTCGGTTTGTTGATCTACGGGGCCGATGCGATGCGGGTTGCGCTTAAGCGCCAACAGGTTCTTTCCGCACTGCTCGGTCTCGGTGCGGAAGAGGAAATGCGGCTCACCCGGATGCCGGGTGCCGATCTGCGCGGCGATCCGGCGCTGTTGCTTGATGCGGTTAAGGCAGTGGGTTTCTTCCCCGGCCCGCGCGCCGTATTGGTCGAGGACACAACAGATGCGGCTGCACCCGCTTTGCTGGCCGCGCTGGAAGATTGGGCCCCCGGCGATGCACAGATTATCGTCACGGCAGGGCAGCTGAAGCCAAGTTCCAAGATTCGCAAAGCGTTCGAGACCCACCCAGCGGCCTACGCGGTCGGAATTTATGACGACCCGCCGTCGCGTGCCGAGGTTGAGAGGGTTCTGGCCCAAGCTGGCCTGCAGAACATCCCACGCGATTCTATGGCTGCACTGTCTGAACTGGCTGTGACGCTCAGCCCCGGTGATTTCGCGCAAACCGTTGAAAAATTGTCTCTTTACAAGCGCGGCGACAGTTCTGAACTGTCGATTGATGATATCGAGGCTTGCGCACCGCGATCGACCGAAGCCGCGCTGGACGATGTGCTGAACGTCGTCGCCGAGGGCCGCGCCGGTGAGATCGGGCCGCTGATCCGGCGATTGCAGGCACAGGGCACCAATGGGGTGACGCTGTGTATCGGTGCGACCCGCCACTTTCGCACCCTCTACGCCTGCGCCGCCGATCCCGGCGGGGCGACGCAGGGCATCGGCAAGCTGCGCCCGCCGGTCTATGGCAAACGACGTGACCGTATCCTGCGACAGGCGCAAGGATGGGGCGCGCCCAAGCTGCAAACGGCGCTGACGGTTTTGACGGATACCGATCTGTCGCTGCGATCCGCAGGTCAGACCGCACCGGCAATGGCTGTGGTTGAACGCGCGATGATTCGGCTAGCCATGCTGGCGCGCTCGCGCTAGGTGCGGTCTATCCAATCTAGGGCCGAACGGCCTGCCCATCGCCCCGTCGCCAGACAGGCCGTCAGCAAATATCCCCCAGTGGGCGCTTCCCAATCCAGCATTTCTCCTGAGCAAAAGACACCCGGCATCTTGCGCAGCATCAGCCCATCATCCAGCGCTTCGTTTGAAATACCCCCGGCGGTCGAAATCGCCTCGTCCATCGGGCGCAAGCCGGAATGCAGGATCGGAAGGTGTTTGAGTGTTTTGACCGGATCGGTCTGCGAAAGGTCTGATCGCTTTGCCATCTCATGATATATGGCAATCTTCTGCGAAGACAGGTGCAGCGACTTTCTAAGCCATTGAGAAAAAGTGGTTTTGTGGATCTTTTGCAAAAACCGACGATGCAGAGAATCTGCGTCCAGATCAGGCACCAAATCGACGAACAGCGGCTCTTTGGCCCGCAAAGCAGGGGTCAGAGAATACAACCCGCCCCCTTCCAGACCCTTGGCTGACAGGATCGCCTCACCTCGGCTGCCCAAATCGCCCGCGGTCCAACGCACCGATTTCAGGGCCGCGCCAAAATGGGGTTGCATGTGGGGGCTCCAGTCCACCGAAAGGGCGGAATTGGAGGGGGAGAACGGTGTCAGGGGTATGTCTTTTGAACCTAAGATATCGGCCCATTTCCCATCGGACCCTAATCGCGCCCAGCTTGCTCCGCCCAGGGCCAAAACCGTTGCATCTGCCGGAATAGATAGTCGCCCTTCCGGTGCATCAAATAGCAATGCATCCCCGTCCCAACCCAGCCAGCGCCAGAGCGTTCTGACCTGAACCCCGGCCTGATCAAGCCGCGCCAGCCACGCGCGCAGCAACGGTGAAGCTTTCATAGCTGAAGGGAATACGCGCCCTGTCGTGCCGGTGAACAGATCCTGACCCAGACCTTTCGCCCAAGCCTGCACCGCCTGTGCGTCCATCTCGGCAATCATGGGACGCAACCAGTCGGAAGCCTCGCCATATGCCTGCATCAGGACTTCGAAGGGTTCGTCCTTGGTCAGGTTCAACCCGGACTTTCCCGCCATCAGAAACTTGCGCGCAACCGAGGGTTTCGCGTCGGCCACCAGAACGTCGTGACCGGCTGCCGAGAGTTGCTCGGCCGCCATCAGCCCGGCCGGGCCGGCCCCGATCACAACTGCTTGCGCCATATTCGTCCTCTTGCCTTGTCCGTCCAACAACGCGACTTTGCGATCATGAGTGACAGTGATCCGATCTGCCCGCTTTGCGACCGCCCTATCCCCGAAGGCGGCGGCAGTCTGCACCATCTGATCCCAAAACTCAAAGGAGGCAAGGGCGGGCCAACTGTTCTGTTGCACCAGATTTGCCACAAAGAGGTGCACGCCACCCTGACTGAGGCCGAACTGGCGCGGGATTTCCATACGGTCGAGGCATTGCGCAGCCATCCGCGGCTTGCAAAATTCCTGAACTGGGTCCGAAAACGCCCGCCGGGATTCCGCTCAAAAGTCCCCGGAAAACGGCGCGGACGCTGATCAACCGGGCAGAACCGGGTCGCCGAAGGGATCTTGCAGAGGCTCGGAAAGCCCTTCGACCTCAATCCCCAGATAGTCTGGCACCCGGGCGAACTGCGCCCCCGCGATATGCTGAAATTCCAGCGTGGTGTAGGGACGTTTCCACAGCCATTCCCGGTTGTTTGCCGACCAGAGGTCGGTTTCTGGCGGGGTATCCCGGGTGAACGCATAGAAATGCAGATCGAACCCATAAGGCGCAACGTCTTGCATCGACAGCAGGCGCATACCCAACCCGTGGCAGAACGTATCCTCGGCAGCTATGTCCCCGGTACGCAAGGTGATCTGGCCGATCCGCGCTTGTGCGAACGGGTCATCTGGGTCCGCCGCACCTTCGGGGCGGTTGCCCTCGAAATCATGTTGCAGCAATTCGATTGAAAACCCCTCGGGATCAGTCAGATGGCACATATAGCCGATGTCCAGAAACTGCCTTGGCGCGCTGACCTCGATGCCCAAGCGGCGCAGATGGGCTGCCGCCAGATCGACGTCTGGCAGAGTGATCCCGATCTTCCAGTACCTATGGCCGCGATCATGGCTGTATCCGCCGCCGCCAGTCATCAGCAGCAGATCAGCGTCTCGCCCGGGATAGCCAACGCGCCAGTTGGCCCCGTCGACCTGAACGGTCATGCCAAGCGTATCGCGGTAGAACGCGGCCAGACCGTCAGTATCGGCAACGCGCAGGCAAAGCGCTGACATCCTCATCGGCACAACTCCACAATGCTTTTGGCGATGTTCGGATCGGCGGCCAGACTGTCGGCGACCAGATCACGGGCCGTGGACATCAGGTCGTCTGGCTCGACGATCCGGTCGACAAGGCCGAAATCATAGGCTTCGCTTGCCGTGATCTTTTGCCCCGCCATCAAAATCAGTTTTGTCCGCGCAGGACCAATCAGGGCCGCCATACGTTTCGGGTCGGATGGCTGAGGCAGGAAGCCCAGCTTCATCACCGGATAGAAGATTTTGGCGGATGGTACGGCGATCCGCAGATCACAGGCCAGAACCATGCCATTGGCCCCACCGGCCAGCGTCCCGTTCAGGGCCGCAACCGTCAGACAGGGCAATGCCGCAATCGCGCCCGAGAGTTTTTCCCAGAGGCCCGATGTAGCAAGCCCCGCGCGCGCCTCGTCCAAATCGGCACCCGCGCTGAACACGGTGCCCGCGCCGGTCAGGATCAGCGCCTGCGCAGACGTGGCGGCCTCGGCAATCTCGACCAACTTTTCAAGCATCGCGCGAGTCAGCGCGTTGGCCTTGTCCGGTTTATTCAGAGTGACGGTCCAAAGCCCGTCCTCTTGCTGCAGGTCGATCACGTCAGACCGATCCGCTTGCGAATATCATCTTGCCGCAGCGAAATTTCGGTGCCCAGAAAGTCATCCGCATCCGCTGAACACATCCAGAGCAACGCCCGCGCCGGCCAATCTGCGGGGATGTGGACCTCCCAATCCAACTGGCTTACGGGGTTGATACCGCTGGCCTTGATGACCCGCTGCATGTCCGTGGCAACCGTACCCGGCGACAGTCCCATCGCGCGGATACCATTATGCGCCTCTTCCAGATGCAGACACTCGGTCAGCATTTTTGCCCCCGCCTTAGAGGCGCAATAATGGCTCCACGCCTCAATCGGGTTCGAGGCTGCGCCGGACGAAATGGTCAGCACGGTTCCCCCGCCCGCAGCACGCATCAACGGCAAGGCGGCACGCATTCCGTAGAATACGCCTTTGAGATTGATGTCGATCGCCTGCCCCCAGGCCGCAACATCGGCATTGGACAGGTGGAAAATCGGGTCGATCACGCCCGCATTGCCGATCAGAACGTCCAGACCGCCGAACCGGTCGACGCAATCTGCAACCGCTTGTTCCACCTGCGCAAAATCACTGACATCGCAGGACAGCGCGATTGCATTCTCGCCCAGCGCCTCGGCCAGCGCCTCAATCTGATCGCTACTGCGCGCCACAAGGGCCACATTTGCACCGGCTGCGGCAAAAACGCGCCCAGCCTCTGCCCCGATCCCCCGGCTGGCACCGGTAATAAGTACAGTTTTGCCTTGCATCGTCACCCTCTGACCCTGTTGGTTTGATTTTGTGTCCAGTCGTAGCCCGCAAACGGGGAAATGGTCCAGCCCTTGCCCCTTGACGATACCCGCCACAGGCACGACCATGCCGCAAAATTGATCGAGAAGGGTTCTCTTATGTCTGTTTACTTCCGCCGCAGTTGCGGTGCTGCCCTGGCCTATGTCGTTGCGACCCAGGGTGCATTTGCCGATTTGACCGCCAATGACGTCTGGGCCGACTGGCAAGCCTATCTGGGCGGCATGGGCTATGACGTGACGGGGAATGAGAGCACCTCGGGCGATGTGACAACCATCTCGAACATGACCATGAGCCTGGCCATTCCGGACACCGAAGGCCAGTTCAGCATGGTCATCCCTGAAATGACACTGACCGAGAACGGCGATGGCACGGTGCAGATCGGCTTTCCCGAAAGCTTTCCGATCACGATTTCGGGTGAAGGCGAAGACGGCGGCGACGGTTTTGCGGCCGAGCTTCTGTATACCACCGTCGCGCTGGACATGATCGTCTCGGGCACCCCCGACGATATGACCTATGACTATAGCGCCGACAGCCTTGATGTTGCGCTGACATCACTGGATGTCGAAGGCGAAGACATCCCCGAAGACGCGCTGGCCGTCAACCTGACGATCAACGATGTGACCGGAACCTCGCGGATGCAGGTGGGTGAAAACCGAGATATCGCCCAAAGCTTTACGGCGACTGATCTGGTTTACGACCTTGCCTTTCAGGACCCCGAGACCGGCGAAGATGCGCGGATCAACGGCCAGATGGAGCAGCTGGAGTTCGAAGGCGACACCGTTGTTCCCGCCGAGTTCGATCTGGAGAACATTCAGAACATCTATCAGGCCGGTTTTGCCGCATCCGGGACCTTTACCTATGGCGCGGGCAATACCGAAGTTGCAGGTGTCTCGGAAGGGGAATCGTTCTCGCTGGGCAGTTCCTCGGAAGGGGGCCGCTTTACCGGCAGCATCGATGCCGAGCGCATCGTGTACGATCTGACGCAGAACAGCACCCAACTGGCTGTGACAACTGCCGATCTTCCCTTTCCCATTGAAATCGCAATGGAAAATGCAGGGTTGAAATTCGAGTTCCCGGTCAAAGCCTCGGAAGAAATCCAACCCTTTGCTTTCGGCCTGAACCTGACGGATTTCACCATGTCCGACGTGCTGTGGAGCATGTTTGACCCCGCCAGCGCCCTGCCCCGTGATCCAGCGACCATCGCGCTGGATGCAACAGGAACGGCCAAGGTTCTGGTCGACTTCATGGACCCCGCCGTGGCCGAAACGCTTGAAAGCGGCGATCTGACTCCGGGCGAGCTGCATTCGCTGAAGATCAGCGAATTGCTGGTCTCGCTGGTGGGTGCAAAGCTGACCGGGGACGGCGATTTCACCTTTGACAACTCCAATACAGACGAGTTCGGCGGCGTACCTGCACCGACCGGCGTGGCGAACCTGCAATTGGTGGGGGCAAATGCACTGATCGACAAGCTGATCGAGATGGGTTTTGTGTCGGATGAAGACGCGCTTGGCGCGCGGATGATGATGGGGCTGATGGCGGTTCCGGGTGAAGAACCCGACACGCTGAATTCAAAGATCGAATTTACCGAGGACGGTCAGATTCTGGCCAATGGCCAACGCATCAAGTGATCTTGCAGAACCGGTTGGCCGTGTCTGCGGCCGGTCGAAACGGGCCGCATTCGGAAACGGATGCGGCTTTCTCTTTTCCCGACCCGTTTCAGACCGTTACCATCGTGAAGATTACGGCGAAAGACTTGCGGGCCGGACGGTCCAAGGCTAGGTCCATTGGGGTCAGACCGGAGGCCAAATGGCACACACACCTGAAGAAATCAGTCAGAACCTGCTGGACGCGGCCCGCAAAGCCGGGGCGGAAGCCGCTGATGCAATTGTCATCGATGGCGCATCGGTATCGGTCGAGGTGCGCGAAGGCGCGTTGGAACATGCCGAACGATCCGAGGGCACCGATCTGGGGCTGCGGGTGTTTCTGGGCAAGCGTCAGGCGATCGTTTCAAGCTCGGACAGCCGCCCCGAAACGCTGACGGCGATGGCGGAACGCGCCGTGGCCATGGCCCGCGAAGCGCCCGAGGATCCGTTTACGGGCCTGGCCGATGCGGATCAACTGGTATCAGCATGGGATATAGATGCGTTAGAGCTGTTTGATCCCACCCCCGAACCCGACGCCGAAACGCTGATGCAGGACGCGCTGAGGGCCGAGGCGGCAGCCAAGGCGGTATCAGGCGTCACGCAGGTTTCGGACGCGGCGGCGGGCTTTGGCACCCACCGGGTTCATCTGGCCGCGACAAACGGATTTTCCGGCGGCTATGCCCGCAGCAGCCGCTCGACCTCATGCGTAGCGATTTCGGGCACCGGAACCGGGATGGAGCGTGACTATGACGGTGATGGTCGCACCTTTCAAAGCGATCTGCGCGACCCGGATGAGATCGGACGAACCGCCGGAGAGCGCGCCGTTGCCCGCGCAGGTGCGCGCAAGCCGGAAACAGGCAGTTTCCCGGTTCTGTTTGACGAGCGCATCTCGTCTTCGCTGATCGGTCATCTGCTAGCGGCCAGCAATGGCGCGGCCATCGCGCGGGGTGCTTCGTGGCTGAAGGACTGCCTCGGTCAGCAGGTCTTGCCGGATCATCTTTCGCTGATCGAAGACCCTCACCGCCCGCGCATTTCCGGATCGCGCCCATTTGACGCCGAAGGCCTGCCCACCCAGCGACGCGCCATCGTAGAAAATGGCATCCTGACCGGCTGGACCCTCGATCTGTCCAGCGCTCGCAAGCTGGATATGACCCCGACGGGGAATGCCGCGCGCGGAGTGTCGGGGCCTCCGTCGCCCAGCAACTGGAACCTCAGCCTGACGCAGGGGGATCAAAGCCGCAACGACCTGATCCGCGACATGGGAACCGGGCTGCTGGTCACATCCATGATCGGATCGACGATCAACCCCAATACCGGGGACTATTCCCGAGGGGCTTCGGGGTTCTGGGTCGAAAATGGCGCAATCAGTCATCCGGTCAACGAATGCACCATCGCAGGGAACCTGCGCGACATGCTGATGCGGATTATTCCGGCCAATGATGCGCGCAGCTATCTGTCGCGCGTGGTACCGTCGATCCTGATCGAAGGGATGACACTTGCCGGCAACTGATCTGCCACTGCTGATTGACGCCGCGCATGAGGCGGGGCGGATCGCGACCCGGTATACGGGGACGCAGGCGCAACGTTGGGACAAACCTGACGGGGCCGGCCCTGTGACCGAAGCCGATCTGGCCGTCAACGCGATGTTAGAGCGCGACCTGCGCGCAGCCCGGCCCGACTATGGCTGGTTAAGCGAAGAAACCGAGGATTCGCCGGACCGTCTGAAAAAAGACCGCGTGTTCATCATCGATCCAATCGACGGCACGCGCAGCTTTGCCGAAGGGTCGCGGACATGGGCACATTCGTTTGCCGTGGCCGAGGCAGGCGAGGTCACAGCGGCCGTCATCTACCTGCCGATGCGCGATCTGATCTATGCCGCTTCCAAAGGTCAGGGGGCGACGCTGAACGGAGCTGACATTCGGGCCTCTGCCGTCAGCGACATGCCCGAGGCCGAAGTGCTGGCCGCCAAGCCCAACCTTGATCCGCGCCATTGGCAAGGCGGTTCCGTCCCGGACTTCCAAAGGGTTTATCGCCCTTCTCTGGCCTATCGCATGGCTCTGGTGGCGCAGGGCCGGTTCGACGGTATGCTGACGCTGCGGCCAAGTTGGGAATGGGACATTGCCGCCGGTGATCTGATTCTGCGCGAGGCTGGGGGCCGCTGCACGGACCGGAACGGCCAGAACTTGCGTTTCAACAACGCTCATCCGCGGCTGAACGGTGTTGTCGCCGCCGGGCCTGACCTGCATTCAGAACTTCATGCGCGGCTGGAACCGCAGGGTCCGGGATTACCGGGATGAGCACGCCGCGCTCTCTCAGCCTGGCGGCCTACCGGGTTCTGTCCTGGGGTGTTCAGTCGAAAAGCGATGCGACAGATCTGCAGCGCCCGCAAGGCGAACTGCTATGGGTTCACGTCGAAGATCCGGGCCGGTTGCGCGTGATCAACGACTTTTGCCGTAGGCTGCTGGCCTTGCGTCCCGACCTGTCTGTGTTGTTGACAGCCCCGGCCGGGGCGGACCTGTCTGCCTGGGATGCCTGTGTCGCGCCGCTGGTAAATCTGCCCGCCGAACATGCGGGCGCGGCGCGGGGGTTTCTGGATCATTGGCGACCCGATATGGGGATATGGATCGGCGGAGGGCTGATGCCGAACCTCATCACCCGAGCCCAGGATCGCGGTATTCCCCTGATTCTGGTCGAGGCCGATGTCGATGTGAAGGTCGCGCGCAGCGGACGGTGGCTGCCGGATATCAGCCGATACACTCTGGATTGTTTTGGCAAAATTCTGGCAACCTCCGAAGACACCGCGCGGCAGATACGCCGACTGGGCATCCCGACCAGCAAGGTGACAGTGTCACCCCCCTTGCGCGTCAGCCCCAATCCAAGCCCGTGGCCCGAGGATGAACTGATCGAGACCACGCATTCGCTGGCGGGTCGCCCGGTCTGGCTGGCGGCATGGGTTCAGGACAAAGAGTTCATTTCGGTCCTCAGCGCACACCGGCAAGCCATGCGCATGTTGCCCCGTTTGGCCCTGATCCTGCATGTAGCCGATATCACCGAAACCGCCCCGTTGCAGCGCCGGTTGTCCGCGATGGACTTACGCTGTGCCAACTGGGATGACGGGCAAGTGATCGAAGATACAACTCAGGTCATCCTGAGTTCAGAGCCGGAGGATCTTGGCCTGTGGCACAGGGTATCGGCAGTCACCTTCATGGGCAGTTCGCTGGAACGCGGGGCTGGAGGACAGGATCCGCTGATCTCGGTCGCGCTGGGATCAACGGTAATTCACGGCCCCCATGTCAACAGGCATCGGGACGCCTATGACCGGCTGGATCAGGCCGACGCGGCATTGCAGGTCAAATCCGCCACGGAGCTGGGCGATGGCGTCGTTGCACTTTTGGCCCCCGACCGCACGGCGGATATGGCCCTTGCCGGATGGCAGGTCGTTACCGAGGGCGCGCCGCAGGTGGATCTGCTGATCGATATGGTTCAGAGCGCTTTGGATCAGCGGGGGTCTGAAGATGCGCGCCCCTGAGTTTTGGCAGACCAGCCCCGACCAACCTGATCTGCGCGCGCGTCTGCTGGCTCCGCTGGGTCGGATTTATGCCGCCGCTACCGCCCGGCGGGTGGCGTCTGAGCCCGGTTTTGCGCCCGGCGTCCCGGTGATCTGCATCGGGAACCTGAACGCTGGCGGGACCGGCAAAACACCCACCGCGATCTGGGTGGTGGAACAGCTGCGCAACGCTTGGCATCAGCCGCATGTGGTCACGCGCGGACATGGCGGATCGCTGGAAGGTCCAGTGCAGGTGGACCCCGCACGCCACAGCGCTGCACAGGTCGGTGACGAACCTTTGCTGCTGGCCGCTTTTGCGGATGTCTGGGTTTCCAAGGATCGCGCAGCCGGTGCCCGCGCTGCAGCCGAGGCCGGGGCTTCGGTGATCGTTCTGGATGACGGGTTTCAGAACCCGTCGGTTGCCAAGAATTTCTCAATCGTCGTGGTGAATGCCAAACGGGGTTTCGGCAATGGTCTTTGCATTCCCGCCGGTCCACTGCGCGAGCCCATTGATGTCGGATTGAAACGTGCAGACCTGTTGCTGTCTCTGGGCGGATCAGAGGCGCAGGAGGAGTTTGAGAACCAATGGGGCGATGCGTTGACCGTGCCCCGCGCCACCGGACAGGTCACGCCACTGCAAACGGGTATGGATTGGACAGACACGCCGGTTCTGGCCTTTGCCGGAATCGGCTATCCCGAGAAGTTCTTTCAAACCCTGCGCCAGCAAGGTGCAAAGCTGCTTAGGGCCGAGGCGCTGGACGATCACCAGCCTTTGACCCCGGCGCTGATGTCTCGGCTTGAAGGTGAAGCGCGTGCGCTTGGTGCCCAGATGGTCACAACCGAAAAGGACGCTGTGCGACTGCCAGCAAAGTTCCGCAGCAAGGTCGTGACGCTGCCCGTCCGGCTTCAGATTAACGATGCCGAACGGGTAAAAGAAATGTTGTTGACCGCGGCACCATCGCCTTGAGCCATGGGTTTCCCACCAGCTTCACCGAAGCCGGCCGGAAGAAAGCCTTAGTTGCCCAGCTCGCTTTCGATCAGTGTCTTGAACTCATCATAAGACTGGTTCGAAACAGATTTCCCGTTCACGATGAACGAGGGGGTCGATTGGATCCCATCCCGCTCGGCGTTTTCCTGATACCAGGCAACAAGTGTCTGGGCGCGGGTGCCATCCTGTAAACAAGCCTCTAGCTGATCATTGTCGATGCCTGCCAGTCGTCCGATCTTGCGCAGTTCATCGACGATTTCTGCCGGACCACCGGCACGGGTCCATTCCGACTGACCTTCGTAGATCAGGTCGGAAATACCAAAGAACTTCTCAGGCCCTGCACAGCGCGCGACCATCGAGGCCCAAAGACCGTAGCGGTCGAAATACACCTCGCGATAGATGAATTTCACCTTACCGGTATCGATGAATTCCTTCTTGAGCTGCTTGTACGGCCCTTTGTGAAAATTCGCGCAATGCGGGCAGGTGTAAGACGCGTATTCGATGATCTCGACCGGCGCGTCCTCGGCCCCCAGAACCATTTCCACGATGGTCGAGGTATCAAGATCCGTCTCTTGCGCCTCGGCGCTGCTGATCAGCGGATTGGCGGGAGTGGTGCCTGGCAATGTCAGCCAATAGCCACCTGCGGCCACGGCGACAGCTGCACAGAGTACTGTAGCAATACGGCTCATTCTAAGCCCTTTCTTAGTGTTTCTGTCTGGATAAAACGTTGCGGCCCAAACGTTCAAGGGCCGCGCGCAAATCTTCATCATGTACATCGCGCGACACATTGTCGGCCTCGGCCGCAATTTCAGGCGCGATTTCGGGTTTGGTCTGTTTCGGCGCATGGTCGAAACTGACCTGCCCCTCGGCAAATCCGGTCGGAGCGGTCTGGGTAATGCGAATACGGCTGATGGCGTTGAACCCATAAACAGCGTTGACCCGCTCTTTCAACCGTTCTTTCTGCATCTCAAGCATCGGTGCCTGTGGGCCAGTGGTGAGCACTGTCAAGGTCGCGCCAAAGCCACCTTTGGCATACCCTACCTTCACCGGTTGAGCGATCGCAGCAATATCCTGTCCCACAATCTCGGCCCAATGGGTCAGCAATCGCGACACGGCAAAGCCCCGCGTTTCACCCGCGCGCCTGATCTGATCATTCAGCAAACTCGCGGTGCGCTTGAACCCGCGGGTCGAGGAACGTCTGCGTTGCATCTGGTTTCCAACTCCTGCGGCGCTATTGTAGAGGGCGAATGCCCGGGCGCCAGCGAAACCCGACAGAAAGATGGATAAAACTTGCGTGACTCTGCTGAATTTAACGTGAGCGCCGCCTTGCTCAACTGGTACGACCTCCATGCACGCGAGATGCCGTGGCGAGTCGGCCCGGTGGACCGGGCGGCCGGGGTTGTCCCCGACCCATATCGCGTGTGGCTGTCCGAGATCATGTTGCAGCAAACAACTGTTGCTGCGGTGCGCGACTATTTCCTGCGCTTTCTGACGCGATGGCCGGATGTTGCTGCTCTGGCAGCCGCGCCCGACGATCAGGTCATGGGTGAGTGGGCTGGTCTCGGGTACTACGCACGTGCACGCAACCTTCTGAAATGCGCACGTGTCGTGGCCAATGATTTAAACGGACAGTTTCCCGATACGTATGACGCCCTGATGAAGCTGCCGGGTATTGGCCCCTATACCGCTGCGGCGATTGCGGCCATTGCGTTTGATCGCCCCGAAACCGTTATGGATGGCAATGTCGAGCGCGTCATGGCGCGGTTGTTCGACATCCACGACCCGTTGCCGGGGTCCAAACCGATTCTCAAAAGTAAAGCTGCCGCGCTGACACCTGCGCGCCGCCCCGGAGACTATGCGCAAGCGGTCATGGATCTGGGCGCGACAATCTGCACCCCCAAATCTCCGGCCTGCGGAATTTGCCCGGTTCGCGCATCCTGCATCGCTCAGTCCAGGGGCACGCAACCGGACCTTCCAATGAAATCCCCCAAGAAGCCAAAGCCAACCCGGCATGGGCATATCTATATTGCCCAAAGCGCAGCGGGTGCCATGTTGTTAGAGCGTCGCCCTGACAAGGGGTTGCTGGGCGGGATGCTGGGCTGGCCTGGTTCCGACTGGAGCGAGGCGCCGGACATGTTGCCGCCTTTCCAAGCGGATTGGAGCGCGTTGAGCGACGAGGTGCGCCACACCTTTACGCATTTCCACCTGATCCTGCACATCTGGACCGCCAGGTTACCTGACGGAATGGATTTGGGTGGGTTGATCGTTCTGGACAAACACGAATTTCGCCCGAATGATCTGCCCACCGTGATGCGCAAAGCCTATGACCTTTGGCGGGCGCAGTAAGTCGCGGTGACTGCCAAATGGGGTTTGGCGCATTGTCCCCCAACGGGTTCGGAGCCTCGGAATGATCGCCTCATACACAATTTCTCGCTGGCAGGCCGCCTTGCCGTTCTGGGTATCATTTCTGTTGATCCCGATGATCTGGATTTCGGCCATCGCTGGCGGATGGTGGATACTTCTGGTGCCTCTATCGACATGGTGGGCCTATGCCGTTCTTGACCACTTTGTCGGGCTTAATCTGGAAAGCGCAGACCCTGAAACGCCTGATGCGATGTTGCGCTGGTACATCCTGCTGACAAACGCATGGGCGCCGCTGCAATTCATGACCCTTTATGGCTTGATCTGGTACGTATCAGGGACGGACACGCTGACCTCACTCGAAAAGATCGGGGTCTTTTTTGGAATGGGCGTGATCTCTGGCGCCATCGGGATCAATTACAGCCACGAATTGATGCACCAGAAAGGGCGGCTTGAGCGTTGGATGGGTGACATCCTGCTGGCGATGGTGCTCTATTCGCATTTCCGGTCCGAGCATCTGCTGGTGCACCACCGCCATGTCGGCACCCCCCGCGACCCTGTGACCGCGCGCTATAATGAAGGGTTCCACCGCTTCTACCCGCGTGTTCTGCGCCAAAGCCTGATTTCTTCATTCAAGGCAGAAAAAGACAAGCTCGCCCGCAAGGATCGACCATGGACCGATCGCTCAAACCCATTCTGGCGCTATTGGGCGTTGCAGGGCGCAATGGTGATATTGGCTCTTATCGTCGGAGGTTGGGCCGGTCTCGGTCTGTTTCTGGTGCAGGCCGGAACAGCGATCTGGCAGCTGGAGCTGGTCAACTACGTCGAACATTATGGTCTGACCCGCAAATATCTGGGCAACGGCAAATACGAACACGTCCGGCCGCGTCATTCGTGGAATTCGGCCCAGAAAGCGTCGAACTGGCTGCTGATCAATCTGCAGCGGCATTCAGATCATCATTACAAACCCAATCGCCGCTTTCCTCTGTTGCAACATCATTCTACGAATGCCGCCCCGCAACTGCCCTATGGCTATCCCGTCATGACGGTCGCGGCGATGATCCCACCACTCTGGCGGCGTGTAATGAACCCAAGGGTGCGCGCATGGCGACGTCAGTATTACCCTGAAATCACCGACTGGCGCGCTTACAACAAAGCGCAGAATCCCGATCCGCGCGCCTGATCGCAGCGCCCCCGTCTTGGCACCTAGTTCATAGCACCCAGATATCCATCGGCGTTGCCACGCCTCGCACCCCCTGACCTTCGGTCAAAGCGAAGCCCGTCATTCCCTGCTGCGCCGACGGTTCCTCGTGAATGGCTTGTTCCCGAAGCGCGTCACTGATGACAATGCGTGCGTTCAGGTCGCGTGTCATCGCCTCAAGCTTGGCGGCCACGTTCACCGCATCGCCAATCACCGCAAATTCCAGCCGATTGGCCCCGATATCGCCCAGAACCACTGATCCGTAGTGCACACCGATCCCCACATGGATCTCGGGTTCACCCAATCGACGGCGCTCCAGATTCCACCGATCAATTACACCAACCATAGACCGCGCGCAGGCCAGCGCATTGCTTGCATCCAAAGGAGATGGAACCGGCGTTCCAAACGTCGCCATCAACCCATCACCCAGATACTTGTCCAACGTGCCGTGATGGCGGAACACCTCGCTTTCCATTCGCGCGTGAAAACCCCGTAGCAACTCGATCACCTCGATCGGATCGCGGCCGGCGGCAAATCTGGTGAAGCCGACGATATCGATGAACAGCACCGCGATATTCTCTTTGCGCACCTGCTTGAGTGGTTCGTCATTCTGACTGAGTGCGTCCACCACGTTGGGCGAAAAGTATCGCGACAGATTAGCCCGCTCGCGTTCAAGGCCGGCATTGCTCATCAACAGGCGGTTCAGTCGTTGCATAGACACACCCAAAGTCACCGCGACCATGATAAAAACAATGACTTGCTGAACACGCTGCGGCATCATAAAGCTGTTGGGATCCAGCAGTTCCGCCACATCCGGATAGCCCTGCAGCGCCTCGGCCACCCGTTCGCTAATGTCTGGTATCGGTGTCGAAACCCACCACGCCACGATCCAACCGACTGTCCACATACCTGCCGTCCACGAACCGATTGCGATCACCGTGCGCCAGGAATAGGCCAATGTCCCGGCGGCCAGAATAATGAAGAAATACTGGAAATTGTCGAACCGGTACTGCATCGCCAGAGGCCGCACGTCGTCGCTGAACGGGTTGGGAACAATCATGCCCAGTGTCATGATCAGCAGATCGACAAAGATCAAAAGCAATTCGACCCGCGATTGCCCAACGCGACCGGCGCGACGGATCAACCAGCCGTTTGCGCAAATCAGCAACAAGATGAAGTGATACCAAAGCACCTCCCAATGGGGATTCAGATAGATCAGCAGGATGCCGGTCAGCGCCATCGCGATCCAGCGAGCGCGTACGGCCAATTCCAGCCCTTCGCGCTTGTGCTTTTCCAGCGCGGCCTCGGTGTATTTATTATCCAGGTCGAAATTGTCCGGCTGGGTCAGGAAAATCCTGTCGATACGGGACGGGCTGACGGTAGTGTCGGTCATGGCCATGGCCTTTCGCGGGATATGTCAGGGGCTGCCCCATGCAAACACCAATGGGACAAAAACAAAAGGCCCCGCCGAACACGGCGGGGCAAGGCATAGTGCCTTGTGTCAGGCCACAGGCACCGGCGGTATTCAGTTATGCATTTCGGCCCTGATCTGCTGGCGCAACACGTCGATCGGGACTGTCTTGCCATCACGTTTGAAGCACCAATAGGTCCAGCCATTGCAGGATGGCGCGTTTTCAAGATGCGCCCCGACCTGATGGATCGAGCCCTTGACGTTATCGCCCACCAGAGTCCCATCAGCGCGGACCTTGGCCTTATGGCGTTGGTTCATCGAATAAAGCTCTTCGCCCGGACGCAACATGCCGCGTTCGACCAGCTGGCCAAAGGGCACACGCGGCTCGGCGCGCTTGCTGGCGCTGACTTCCAGCGCTTCGCGGTCGAATTTACGGACCTTTGCGATACGCTTTTCGGCAACCTTGCGATAGCTTTCCTCGCGCTCGATCCCGATGAATTCGCGGCCCAGCATTTTCGCAACGGCCCCGGTCGTGCCGGTGCCAAAGAACGGGTCCAGCACTACGTCGCCGGGATTGGTCGAACCAATCAGAACGCGGTGCAACAGCGATTCCGGCTTTTGCGTTGGATGCGCCTTGTCGCCGTTTTCATCCTTGAGACGCTCATGCCCGGTGCAGATCGGCAGCACCCAGTCGCTGCGCATCTGCACGCCTTCGTTCAGGGCCTTCAGTGCCTCATAATTGAACGTGTATTTCGCGCCTTCCTGCTTGCTGGCCCAGATCATCGTCTCATGCGCGTTGGTAAACCGCTTGCCGCGGAAATTCGGCATCGGGTTCGACTTGCGCCAGACGACGTCGTTCAGAATCCAGTATCCCGCGTCTTGCAGGGCCGAGCCCACGCGGAAAATATTGTGATATGAGCCAATCACCCAAATCGCACCGTTAGGCTTCAGCAACCGATGCGCCGCCTTCAACCAGTCCCGTGTGAACTGGTCATATGCGCCAAAGCTAGAGAACTGATCCCAGTGGTCATCGACCGCATCAACCTGAGAATTGTCGGGGCGATGCAACTGACCCTTCAATTGCAAATTATAAGGGGGGTCCGCAAAGATCAGGTCAACCGACGCCTCGGGCAGACTGTTCATCGCCTCGATGCAGTCTCCGGATAGAATCGTGTTTAAAGGGAGCGCGGCTGCGCCCTTTGTCTTGATTGTGGTCATATCACTGCCTCAGTTCCACGGCGCTTTTGCGCTCATTTGGTTGAGACAAGGATGAGTCAAAGATGATTCGCCGTCAAATTCTTTTTTGAATCAGTGGCTTACGATTTACTCTTGATACAAGATATTGTGCACCGGCTTAAAGGAAACTCTATGATGTGGGGTCACACCAAGATTTTGCAGCGCTTCGCGATGCTGTTTTGTCGGATAACCGGCATTTGCTTCCCACCCATAGCCGGGATGCTGTTGCGCCAAATCCACCATCAACCGATCCCGCCAGTTTTTCGCGATGATCGAAGCGGCTGCAATCGACACCGATTGTGCGTCACCTTTGACAACCGCCTGCGCCGGAACGCTCAGCTCGCGCGGGATCAGATTTCCGTCGATAAGTAGAAAATCAGGCGCAGGGTCCAACGCGGCCACGGCACGCTCCATCGCCAGATGGGACGCACGCAGGATATTAAGCTCATCGATTTCCGCTACAGTTGCCTCGGCAACGGCAATTTCCGCGCGTGAACGCAATTCAGTCTCCAACACGTCGCGGCGTTTGGCGGTCAGCTTTTTGGAATCGTTCAGTCCCGGCGGAATGTCGTCCGGGTTCAGGATCACCGCCGCAGCAACCACAGGCCCGGCCAGCGGCCCGCGCCCGACCTCGTCAACGCCTGCGATCCGTACATGACCGCGTGCCAGCAGCGCTTGTTCAAGTTCGAAATTCGGTTTCGTCATGGATGATGGCAAAGCGCGTTTCGCCGGGAACCGCAAGACAAAAGAGGGGGCGGCCTGCGCCACCCCCTCCGGCGCGGCGCTTCTGATGGCGCCGCTCCTGCTCGATATTCGCGATCAATAGACGACGCGGTAACCGTGCTGGCGCAGGCAGTTTGGCTCATACGCTCGTTTTACCTTTTTCCCGTTCCAGAAGCCAACCTTGCACTGACCGGGCAGGCTACCGGCGTGCTTGTAGTGCTTCTTAAGGCAGCTTGGCCCCAGCAACGGGCGTGCGTCAGAGTAGCCGCGATAGGTCTGCAAGCAACGCTGAGGCAAATCATATTTCGCCACGCGATTTGGCAAGGGGCGCAGCTTGTGATGCTTCTTTTTGGTTTTCTTGAACGGGCGCTTTTCGTAGTTATGCGGTTTGTATTCATGACGATGGGCACGGGTCACAGCCTGCTTTCGTTCTTTGCGCTCTTTCTCTGAATAATGGTGAATCGCAGCGCCTACGATCGCGATCGCGGCCAGGCCGCCCAGAATGTCGCGCGTGTCCGCCGCCCGCGCGTTCGAGGCTGAAAGCCCGGTGATGGCGACTGCGGTGGCAATGATCAGGGCAATGAATTTCCGATGCATGATGCGTGTCCTTTCGGATGTTCAGGCGACCAGATGGGGGGCCGCAAATTCGATGCACCAACCCTGTGCCTGGCACCTACAGACAAGCAATAACGACCCTTTGTTATCGAATAGCACCCTGCAAAACCCCTTGAGGATATTGAATATCAGCGCCACCCATGCGCAGGATGCAGCTTATGAAACAGATCCTCTCTTCTCTGGCCTTCGCGGCCCTGATATCGCTGGGCGCGACCGTTGCAGCGGCAGAGTGCTATGCGGATTACAAAGCCAAACAAGACAATCCGCTGCGCCTGCACTATGGCATCATGGAGGTGTCCGCGTGCGACAAGGGCAAGGCGAAAAAAGAAGTCGCCAAGCGCCTGAAATCATCCGGGTGGACCTTGCTGAACGTCATGTCCGTTTTTGGACCGGAAGGGTTGGATCAAAGGAAGGCCAATGCCGGAAAATACTATCTCCGTTTCTGATGCCCGCCGATCTGGCGTAAGACTGGTTGGCGCAGGCATTGCTGCAATCATCCTGATTCTGATCACCGCCGCCATCTTTCTGTTCTGGACGCTTCCGGATGCGAACGCATTCAATGCGCGGGTTGAAAGACTGTTTGTCGAAAGCGATCTGACCTCGCAGGCCGAAATCCGCCTGTTGGAGATTCTTGCGCAGTCTGGCACGGCCTTTGCGGACACTCTGTCCAGCTATCGAATGGTGATTTTCGTGTTGCTGGTCTTCGCCAGCGCGATGCTGATCACGGCATTGGTGTTTCTGGTGATGCTGGTTCTGCTCAACCGGCGCATGGCGCAGATCGAACGCACCGGGATTCAGGTGACCTCGCTGCTGATCAGTCGCGAGGAAAATACCGTCTACCTCAACAACATGGACTTCCGCCTGACCCCCGCCGCCATGGAGACTCTGTCCGTACTGGCCGAATCCCGACTGGATGACGAAGTGCTTTCGGGCGCTCAGATCGAGGCCGTGATCTCGGGCAAGGACTCTGCCGATTGTGACGAGGCTGCAGGGGCCACTCGGATCAAACGGCTGCGGGATGCGTTGGGCAACCAGATGGTCAGCGAATTGCTGGTCAAGAACATCGCCAAGCGCGGCTATATGCTTTCGATCGAAAAAGACGTCATTCAGATGGTCTGAAACGCTAATTTCCGCGCATCGCCTCTTGGAATAGGGTCGGAAAGGACCCATCCTATTAAGACCCGGGCAAGGGAGGCTGATGATGAATGTCCACGCCACACCAAGAACCAAAGGCTACGGGATCTCCGTCGAACCGCTGCACGGGCGCGTTGCGATTTACCGTGGGGATGTTCTGCTGGCGGAAAGCCACAATGCCAAAGTCATGTATGAAACACGGCTGCCGCCCTCGGTCTATATCCCGCGTGCAGACCTTTGCGTTGAACTCAGCCCGGAAACCGAGTTGCAGACCTTTTGCCCCTTCAAAGGCACGGCCACCTATCACGACATCAGCCTACCGGGTGAGCGGCTGGCAAACTCGATCTGGGCCTATGAAGACGCGCTGCCGGAAAGCGCAGCCATTCAGGGGCATATCGGTTTCAGTTCGGATGCCTTCACCCATATCGATTTCGGTCAGAACACCCTGCGCGAACCCGATGACGGCAATATCAGCGGTCCGCTTATCGACTGGCTGATGCGCGGCGCGTCCGAGATCAAGACGGCCGAAGACTTTACCAAGGCCCTGGCCGAAAAAATGCTGGAACACGGCATCGCCGTTCAACGCCTGAGTGTACTTGTCTGGTCTCTGCACCCGTTGATCGCGGGCAAGCACCATATCTGGGAAAAGGATGTCGCCGAGATTTCCACCAATATCCCGACTTACGAAATTCATGACCATCCGGCCTTCATAAACAGCCCGCTACGCCATGTCTCGAACGGCTTGGGTGGGGTGCGCCAGCGGCTGAATGACGAACATCCCCACAACAGTTTTCCCATCATGGAGGACCTGCGGGCAAAGGGTGGCACGGATTACGTTGCCATGCCGCTGCCCTTTTCCGACGGGCGTATCAACGTGTTGACCCTGACCAGCGATCATCCGAAGGGCTTTACAACCGAAAACCTGGGTTTGGTCTTCGAATGCTCGACCGTCATCGCGCGGTTTTTCGAGGTATTCATGCAGCGCGAAAACGCTCAGGTCCTGCTTGAGACTTATGTCGGCAAGCGAACCGGTGCCCGTGTTCTGGGCGGTGAGATTCGTCGCGGCGACGGAGATGATATTGATGCGGCGATTATGTTTTGCGACCTGCGAAACTCGACCAGTCTGGAAGAAAGCCTCGGGCGTAGCGCCTATATCAACCTTCTGAACACATTCTTCGAAACAGTGTCGGGCATCGTGCACCAAAATGACGGCGAGGTTCTGAAATTCATCGGCGACGCGGTTCTGGCCGTTTTCCCCGCAGAAGAAAACGCCGCCGCCGCGCGCGAGAACGCGCAGCGAACAGCCGTTGAAATCGTAGAACGATTGGCGGAAGCCCGACACTCGGATCAGGCCGATCGCAGCGATTGCTCTATCGGAGTGGCTTACGGCCGCGTGACATATGGCAATGTTGGGTCTCAGGAACGTCTGGATTTCACTGTGATTGGTCAGGCCGCCAACATCGCCGCGCGCTTGGGGGAATACAGCAAGACTACCGGTCACCGCATCGTGGTGTCGCAGGACATCCGGCCCGCCTGCGCTCATGCGATCCCGCTGGGCGAGGTCGATCTGCACAATGTCTCACAACCTGTATCCGCCTACGCCCTGCAAACGCCGATGGACGATTCCGTGACCTGTTAACATCAGCTATTCCTGCAACGGGATTTAAATTGCATGAGTTGACCGAACATCTCGGGTCCTTTCTGCTTTGACGATTTGACTCGCCAGATCGAAGCTATCCACTGGACGATTTCCACCGACCCTCCCCACGCTCAACCGCTGGAGTTGACGGGCTCAAGCGTCAAGTCTTGGATGCATCCGCGTCGCTGGTCCGCCGCCTTGGTCGATCCTCGGCGCTTATGCCCCCAGCAGGATCAACGCGGTCTGCGCTGGTGAGATCGTCGCCTGAAGTTGAGCGATCTGGTTTCGCGCAAGATAGGTATCGGTCAGTTTGCTCACGGCGTCCGGATTCGCAAACTGGGACAGATCATCCGACCCCGTAACGCGGGCCAGCCGGTCTTTGAACTGCGTCAACTGCTGGTCGAGATCAAGCTGCCCAAAGGCGGACGGCAATCCCAGAGCCATCTCCATCATCTTCCGCAGGGGTGGTTTCGCCATAAGATCGTACCATTTTCGGTTGCCGCTGCCGCTTTGGCCCGCAATCTCGGGCAATGCATGTTGCGCGTATAGCGCGATGCGCATCGCCTCATCCGACTGGCCAACCGATATCTCGAACCGGGAAATCAGGCTATCTTCGGCAATCTTCTCCATATTTGTAACCAGCCCGGTTTTGCGAACATCGCCAGGCCCCAGGCCAAAGGCATCCGAAAACGCCCTGTAACGGCTGTCGGCCAGCCGGTTGGCGAGTGCATCGTCTGCGCGGGTTCCATCTGACAGGACTTTCTGGATGAAAAAGGTGTTGTTCAGATCATCTTCCAGACCGAACGCACCCAAAGCCACTTGCAACAGCCGCCGGTCTGACACCAGATCCCCGGCCGTCTGTACCTTGCCGATATTCTCCAGAAAATAGGTCTTGTCTCGTGCATTGACCGCAGAGGCTGTGTGACTGTGCAGCTGCGCCTCATAGGTGCGCTGCAGGAAACGCCAGCCCACCAGCCCTCCGGCAGGAATAACCGGTTGGTATGTCACTGGCGATACGCCATCAGGCGTTCCTCGCGCGGCAGCAGGGATCGCAGGGATTTCAAACATTTATAATATTGCTCAGCCACAAGCGCCTCGGTCGCCTCAGCCAGAACGTGGCGACTATCTGAATCCGTGAATACCTGACTCAACTCCTCAACACGGCGCAGCAATTGCTGCCGCGCCTGATCGGGTTTGGTATCGCCGGAAAGCACCAGTTGAGCGGCGTAGCAGACCCGGCGTACCGGTGTATTGACCTCGTCGGGGTGGATCGCATCCCGCAGACGCAACACGTTAGCCTGCGGGGTCATGATCGAGAACCGGCTGCGGCGATCGCCGTTTTCTATAACCACGCCGTTGATCAGTACCCGTTCCTTGGGCGCCAGCTTCAGAACCAGACCGCTCATTAGGTGCTCCTCATCTGGCGCAAGCCACGCAATACAGCCATGTTGATTTCAAGCAGCGGATCGACGACTGCATTCTTGCTCAGCACCAGACTGCTGTGCTTTTCGGTAAATTCGGCCAGATAGAAAATCCGTGCTCTCAACTCGTTGGGCAGGGCGTTTTGCGAATCCGAGACCCCGTTTGCCAGAACGTTCCACAAGCGTCGATTCTCATGCAGCGCCTGTGCAAACCCCGTGAAATCTGTTGCTTTTCGCGCCGCCGCGGCCTTGAGCCTTTGGGTAATCTTCGAAATCGCCTCGTATTCGGTATCGCGCGGCGTCCGCGTTGGAGTTGCAGTTTGAGTGTAAGCCTGCTGCGCATAGATTTGTGGTGTCACAAAAATTCCTTCCAAACGTCCATCGGGTGGCTGTCAGATCCGGGGCGCGGCAGCCGCGCCCCGGTTTGGTTCAGTGATCAGCGGAACAGCGACAAGATGGACTGAGGTGCCTGGTTCGCAATCGACAGCGATTGAGTCGCCAACTGCTGCTGCACCTGAAGCGCCTGCAAACGGGCAGAAGTCTCTTCCATATCCGCATCGACCAGCGATCCGATACCGGATTTGAACGAGTCCGACAGGTTCGAGATAAAGTCTTTCTGCGTCTCAATCCGGCCCTGCGCCGAACCAAACGCTGCCGAGGCATCAATCGATGTGTCGATCAGCGATTCGACGGCGGCCAATGCAGCCGTGGCCCCGGCGCCGGTCGACACGTCGATTCCGGTCAATGCACCCAGACCACCGGACCCTGCGTTCACGTACTGGGCCGAGAACGAGATGTCCGAACCTGTGGCGTTGGCGACAGACAGGGTGCCAGCGGTACCGGAATCATAGTCAACCGTCAGGCCGGTGATCCCCAACTCTTCGATCTTGGCTTTCAGGCCCACGGCGACAAGGTCACCAGTGGTCGTCGCAGCCGCATCCGCTGCGGATACGGTATAGGACACGACCTGATCGTCGATTGCGACAATCACCTTGTCACCAGCCGCAAAGGTGCCGCTGGATTCGTCGGTGACCAGCGCGGTTGCCGAGGTCGCGCCATTGTCGATCGTCGCACCAACACGGTCGTTACCCGTCGAAGCTCCGGTCGATCCGTCAAATACCTGCGCCGCCGTATAGCCGCCGGTTGACAGGTTCTGCCCGGACACCGAGATCGAGGACGCAGTCACCGCACCCGTGTTGTCGCGATCCAGCGACGCCAGGATCGAAGCTGACCCCGCCGAGCCATCCACCAGATTCAGACCGTTGAACTGGGCTGCACCAACGACCGAAGCGATCTGATCTTTCAACGCGGTTACGTCGTCGTTAATCTTGCCGCGGTCCACATTGTCCTCTTGCGCGGCGACAATCTTGGCCTTCATCTGGGTCAGCAGATCGGTCACTGTCTCTGAGGCGTTCCGCGCCACAGCAACGGTCGATTCCCCCAGCGCAAGGCTGTCCTTGATCGCGTTGAAACCTTTGACATCCGATTCCATGACCTTGGAAATCGCCCAAACCGCCGAGTTATCCTTGGCAGTCGCGACATCCTTACCAGTCGAGATCGCATTTTGGGTCTGAGCAAGGTTCTTGTTGACCGATTTCAGTGTCTGCAGCGCAACCATCGCGCCATTGTTCGTCAGAATGCTGGACATATATGTCATCCTTTGTTTGTGCGGGCGCGTTTGGCACCCAGTTTTGCCCCACCCATCAGGCAGGCATTCTGTCGTTCTGACCTTTGCGCCTTGCCCTTCGGGCTGCGCGCCACCTGCTAGTCAGGTGCAAAGCCACCTTTGTCCCTCATCCCCTAACGGAGTGCTAAAATGCATCGCCGGAAAATCTTGGATTTGATTTAAAGGGCGCATCAAGCGCGCCGCTCCAGCTTGACCGCACTGCGCATGGGATAGCCGCTGCGATGTCCGGTGGCATCATATGTTCTGAACTCCTGCCGCACGCGGCGCAGTTCCGCCATTCGTTCGGCCACCGCGCGAACCCCTTCGGCTGCGCTGTTCAGCAGTGCCTGATTTCGCTCCAGTTTTCTGTGCAGCACAATCAGATCGGCACTTTCCCGTATCTGCAACTGATTGATGGCTCCGATCAGCTTTTCCTTTTCTGGCATCATGCTATCCATCCGCTCGAGGTCGCCTTCAACCAGAGCAGTGCGTTCAAGATCCAGCACCTTTTGCAGTGCTTTGACCGGGTCATTTTCCATCAGATTTCTCCATCATAGCTGTGATCAGAAGTTCCGACAGTCCAATACCGCCGGACTGCGCCAGCTGTCGGGCCTGTTGCTGCAGAAGGAGCGAGGCAAACTGATCCTCGCCGACACCACCGCCAAAGGTTTGACTGGGTTTCCCTAACCCGGCGGATTTCAGCATTTCGGCCAGAAATGTCGCTTCTAGTTGAACCGCTGCGGACTGCAGCCGCGCACCAGCCATCGGGACATTTGTCACCGGAACATCAGGGAAAACCTTCATCAGACTCTCGGAAGTTTGCTTCGAACTTTCTCGAACAAATCGGAAAGCAGTTAAAAAAAATGTAACTTCCTGCAGGCAATGTCTGGATGGATGACCCTACCGGAGCTGAACATGCCGAACCCGCTGACAAGCGTAGTTATCCCGCCGCAGAAAAGCGTTGCGCCCGACGCAGCGCACACCAGCGAAACCGAGGTCGTCGCGGGTGCGGGCTTTCTGGATATTCTCAATATGGTGGATCAAATCACCCTGCCGGAACCCGAGGCTACAGATGCCGAGATGCCCGACCCGGGTTTCGAAAACGCCAGTGATCCGACTGAGCCTGCAGCGCCGGAAGTTCCCGAAGGCTCGGACCTTTCCACGGCGCAGCCATCAACACAACCTCTGGACCTTGCTTCTGATACGTCTGAAACCAAGGTTATCTTTCCAGCCCTCCAACCTGACGTCTCGACAAAGCAGGGCGATGAGGTGTCGAAGCCCGAAACGCGTGCTCCATCCAATACTCAGGCGCGGACCCAACCGGATGGGTTACACCAACATGTTGGTCAGGTCGACCTGAAAGCCGATTTACCGGAAAAGTCCCAAAGACCCATGGCTGAGACGATTCAGCAAGCGGCGATCCTGCGGGCGCACGAAAGCGGGTCAAGGCAGGATACATCAACTGACAAGGTCGGAGAAACCGGTTCTTCCCCTGTGAAGCTCGCGTCAGCAACTAAGGATCAAGCACCTCATCAACAGCCGGCGCCGATCGGTTCGCTAGCGGTTCGTGTTTCCGCACTGGACCCGGACGCGAAGGGCCGTGATGACAAGTCGGTGCTCGAACCCACGACAGAAGCGGCTGGCACCGTCAGAGAAGGCACTCTAACTGCCAACACGCGGGATATCGCCGCCGGGAATGGCACAACCGCCGCGCGGGCTGAAATTGCACGGGCGGTTGCCGGGCAATTGGCTGCCGCCATCACCGCAAAACCTGGCTCTGGTCATATCGAGATTGCGCTCAATCCCGAGGAACTGGGTCGCGTGTCGATCACGATGGGCGGGCGGGACGATGGCCTGCATCTTTTGATTGCAGCAGAGAGGCCGGAAACGCTGGACCTGATGCGGCGACATATGTCCACCCTCGCGTCTGAATTTCAGAAGCTGGGATATAGCGATCTGTCCTTTGATCTGAACCTGACAGGTGGCCAGGATCGCGACACCGGCCGCGAGTCTGCGCCATCCTCCTTCGACGTTGCCGATCAGGACAGTACCACGGACGCCGTCCCGCAACCCTATCCAAGCAGCCCCGGACGGGGCCTTGATCTGAGGCTTTGAATCATGATTACCAGCGTCAATCCATCCGCCTCAGCGACCGGCACACCCGAGGGTGCGGCAAAATCCAAGGCCTCGGCCCTGACATCAGACTTTGAGACGTTCTTGCGAATGCTGACAGCGCAGGCCCGAAATCAGGACCCTTTGGAGCCTTTGGATTCATCGGAATACGCATCGCAACTGGCACAGTTTTCGATGGTCGAACAGCAGGTCCAGACCAACGGTCTGCTGGCGGACCTTGCCAAGGCGATTGGAGCAAACAAACTGGATCAACTGTCGAGTTGGATCGGCGCCGATGTTCAGACCGCCGCCGCCTTTCAATACAAGGGCAAGCCGGTAGATATTGAAACCCGTGCTGACCTTACCGCCGATCGCGCCGAATTGGTCATTCGAAATTCTCAGAAGGCAGAAGTTGCCAGGATACGGGTTCCGGCAGACAAAACTCAGTTCTCGTGGGACGGCACGGACGGAAAGGGCGGTACCCTGCCACAAGGTATCTATTCTGCGGCTCTGGAAAGTTTCAAGGGGCAGAAGATGGTGACGGACAAACCAGCCGCCGTTTTCAGCCGGGTGGTTGAGGCGCAGATACAGGGTGATGTTGTGACGTTGAAACTGGACAGCGGCGCAACTGTGCCGGCCGATGAAATCCGCCAGATACGCAAGGGCGCTTGAACTGACGGGCCCTCCGGTTCAACTCTGGGCAAACCGCGATTCGCCCAATGACCTGATGTGACCCTGACTGATCCGCTTCTTCCTCCCTCTGCACTTGTGGCACAGCTTGAACAGCGGGGCCTTGTTCAGCCGTCTTACCAGTTCGAAACCCTGTATGGCGGGCGGACCAATCAGGTTTGGAAAGTGCTCGGTGGGGCAAATGATGCGGTTCTGAAACTCTATCGTTCGCCATTCGAGAACCCACTGTTTCGCAACGATGCCAGCCTTGAGACGGCCTGTCTGCGCGCGCTCAGAGGCACCGGTTTTGTCCCCGGATTGCGGGCGGCAGGAACGCATGGGCAGGCCAGTTGGGTTCTATACGACCACGCGCCGGGTGCGCCCTGGAAAACAGGAACCGCAGATGTGGCGCATCTGCTGCGCGCGGTTCATGATCTACCGATTCAGATAGACGCGCCGCCGGGGTGCAATGGCAGCGAGGATGTTGCCCGACACACGCAGAGGATTTTGGCAGCGTGCCGGTCAGATCGCGCAATCGAGCTTGAGCGGTGCAAACCCCGGTCACACATCGCCCCGCTGTCGCGGCGTTGCCTGATCCACGGCGATCCGGTGGCAGGCAATATTCTGGTGGCTCCTAACGGGCTGACGCTGATTGATTGGCAATGCCCCGCGCTTGGCGACCCCTGCGAAGATTTGGCGATATTCCTGTCGCCAGCCATGCAGCAGATATATCGCGGCGCATCGCTGAATACTCAGGAAGTTGAGCAGTTTCTGTCGACCTATGGGCAGCACGAAATCACCGCACGTTACCTTGCTCTGCGCCCCTGGTACGCGTGGCGAATGGCGGCCTATTGCCTGTGGCGTAGCGAAAATGGAGCACCGGATTACGCCGCAGCATTGGATCTGGAATTGGCCGGGCTGTGATCGACTCGCTATTCGCCGACCTCGGTATAGGAATCGAGGCAGGGCTGCAGGTCGACCTGATCTTCCCCGCACGGCCCTGAAGCCGCTAAGCGATCGGGCGTGGACCGGCGTGACACAGGAGAATTTGGTCCCTGTCCGAACTAAATCAAGCGCCTGGCAAATTAGCCAAACAGCACGCCCTTACCGCATCCCTTGCAACAGTTTTAACGAAGGATACCCATCCGGAAGCAACCCTTGCGCCAACTGATAGGCGCGCACAGCATCGATCGTGTTTGGCCCGGTGCGCCCGTCAATCCCTTGGGTATCAAAACCGGCCTGTGTCAGCCGCTCCTGTAACTCCTTCCGCTCGGTGAAGCTGAGCGTTCTGTCACCACGGGGCCAGCTTGCCTCGAATGCGGCGCGGCCTGCCAACCGGTCAGACAGATGACCGATGCCAATGACATAGGCATCCGCACCGTTATAGGCCTCGATCACTTTGAAATTGTCAAAGATCATCAACGCAACACCCTGCCCACCTGCAGGCAACAGGATCGCCGCGGGCCCGTGATCCGGCACAGGTTGACCGTCGCGCGCGACGACCCCGACAGCGGCCCATTCTGATGGCATCTGGGCAAAGTCACGCTTTGCGGTGGCATAGTCAAAGCCATCCGGCAGGCGCACTTCGATCCCCCAGGGTTGTCCTTTGATCCAGCCATGCCGCGACAGATAAGACGCCGCCGAGGCCAACGCATCCGTTGGATCATCCGACCAGATATCGCGACGTCCATCCCCGTCGAAATCCACCGCATTTTCCAGATACGAGGTTGGCATGAACTGCGTGTGCCCCATTGCTCCGGCCCAGCTGCCGACCATATTCGCGGGCGCAACATCGCCTGACTGAATGATTTGCAGCGCCGCAATCAGCTGTGTTTCAAAGAACTGCGCCCGCCGCGCATCAAAGGCCAACGTCGCAAGCGAGCGGATGGTGTGATCGTTGCCGCGAAATGTCCCGAACGCGGTTTCAAGCCCCCAGATCGCGGTCACTACCTCGGCCTCAACACCGTATACCGCCTCAATCCGGCGCAATGCGTCCGCATGGTCCTGCAATGCCGCCTGCCCGCCTGAAACGCGTCTGTCCGAAACCGCCGAGTCTAGATAATCCCAGATCGGTTTGCTGAACTCGGCCTGATTTCGGTCGCGCTTGATGACGTTCTTGTCATAGCTCAGTCCTGCAAGCGCATGATCCAGCGTCGCCGGAGATATCCCCTGCGCCCCAGCCCGCGCACGAAACGCGCCCAGCC
Organism: Ruegeria sp. E1; assembly: GCF_056534225.1. Lineage (NCBI taxonomy): Bacteria > Pseudomonadati > Pseudomonadota > Alphaproteobacteria > Rhodobacterales > Roseobacteraceae > Ruegeria > Ruegeria sp. E1. The sequence goes on from NZ_JBQFPE010000011.1 coordinate 146,331, forward strand.
ACGCCTGAAACCTTGCATTCCCTTCAGCCGACACGCGCCGCACCTCTGTCGCGGGCCGCAGAACAGGCCGGATTGAAACAGTTACATCGGCCGAGGCCAATTGAATCTCCGTCCCGCCTGACCGAGGCCAGTTTGCGTTGTCCGATACGTCCGCCTGCACAATGGATGCCCACAATGCGGCGGTCATGATGCCACCTTTGCATTTATGCATTCCGATTTTTCCTGAGTACTGCTCGGCCTCAGAATAGCGCAGATACGGGTTTTTTCAAAACGCTCAGTTCTGATCTTCACGCTCTATTGCGTCCCGATCCGCTCGGATCCGATCCAGCGCGGCGCGCAGCAAGGGGACGCGGTTGGGTCTGAAACTTTCGTCCGTCACCGTCATCTCTTGCATCCGGTCCAGACGGAAGACACGAAAATCCTCGCGCAGGTGACACCAGCTGAGCAATACGCTGGCGCGATCCATATAGACGATGCTCAGCGGGTTGACCCGCCGTTTTGTGTCGTCTCCCTTGGCGTCGGTATAGGCGAACTCGACCGCGCGTTCATCCCACGTCGCCTGACGCAAAGCCGCAACCTCGATGCCCGGCAGGGCCGGTCGATCGAACCTTGTGGCCGTCAGAACCGCATGGCTCAAGCGATGGGATTGTCGTTGCGGAAGCCGACCCTGTAGCTTGCGCAGGGCCGCTGCGGCCGCATCGGACAGGGCCGGGTCGCCGATTTGCTGAACCTCGCGCAGGCCAAGAACCAGCGCTTCAAGTTCATCATCGGTGAACCCCAAGGGTGGCAGGGTTGCGTCTTCGATCAGGGTGAAACCAAACCCGGCCTCTCCGTCTATCACGGCACCCAAACTGCGCAGTGAATCGATATCCCGGTGCACGGTGCGTGCCGAAACGCCGAGGTCCTGCGCCAGTTGCACCGAGGTTTTCGGCGACGGGCCTGAGCGCAGGGATTGCATTAGCTGAAACAGACGGGCGGTTCGGGACATGGCGCAGCCTAGTCTAAACCTAATGTCAATTTCTGTCATTAGGCAGGTCTATCAAATCGGCATACCAAATATGGAGCACCCGATGCTGACCCTTTTGACCTACCCCTCTGCCTTTGGACTGTTCAGTGCCAGTCCCTTCTGCGTAAAGACGGCTTACATGCTGCAAAAGTCTGGCCAGCGCTGGCAACGGTCCGACCTGCTTGACCCGCGCAAGATGCCACACCAGAAATTGCCGGTTTTGCGCACGCCCGAGCGGTTGGTGCCCGACAGTGACCTGATCCGAGACTGGCTGGAGGCACAAGGCGCTGATTTCGACAAGAATCTGACCGATCTGCAAAAAGCCCAATCCCGCGCCCTGGTGCGCATGGCCGAAGAGCATCTGTATTTTCAGATCGTTCTGGATCGTTGGGGCAATGATGAGGTCTGGCCGATCCTGCGGGATACCTTCTTCACCGGAATTCCTCCGTTGATCCGCAAACCCATCAGCAATTCGATACGTAGATCCGTCCTGAAAGGGTTGGTCGCACAAGGCGTCTCGCGGTTTTCCGATACGGAACGCAAAGACCGGATCGAACGGGATCTGGAAGCGATCTCAGCCTATCTCTGGCAGTCTCCGTTTCTGATGGGGGATCACCCCACATCAGCAGATATGAGCGTCGCGCCGATGCTGGCGGCTATGCACGCCACGCCGGCAGAAACCCCGCTGACGCGCCGGATCAAACAGGATAACCTGCTGAGCAGCTATATTGATCGGATGGAACAAGCGATCCCAGTGGCATGAGACAGTTTGACGATCCCGCAGTCGCAGCCGCGTTCGAGGCGCTGCCACAGGAAACCCGCAAGGGCGCAATGTCCCTGCGTGATCTGATTTTCGACACCGCCCAGACGCTGCCGGCGGCTGACCCATTGCGCGAAGAATTGCGCTGGGGACAACCTGCCTATCTTGCGCCAAAAGGATCAACCATACGATTGGGTACGCACAAATCGGCGTGTTTCGCCTTATTCGTCCATTGCCAAAGCCGGTTGATGGGCGAATTCACGACTGCGTTTCCAGGCGAGGACCGCATCGACGGCAATCGGGCCATCCTGTTCGATGAACCGGCTCAGATCGATAAGACCCGCCATGGCTGGCTGATCGCGCGGGCGCTAACCTATCACCTCTGACGGCGTTTGCGTTCCACCTTGCGCTTGATTTTGTCCTTCTTGCGCTTGGTGCTGACCGCCTTGCGCCGCGTTGCCCTTTTGCCTGGGCCCCGTCCGCGCGGCAGGGCCTGATCATCAATCGACAGCAATTCCAGTTCCAACCCACCCGTCACCGGCGTCGCCTGAGTGAGCCGAACGGTGACGCGCTGACCGATGGCGATGATCAGGCCCGTGTCCGACCCCATCAACGTCCCGGCCTCTCGGTCAAAATGAAAGAACTCGCGCCCCAAGGATCGCACAGGCACCAGCCCATCCGCGCCGGTTTCATCCATTTTCACAAAGGCCCCAAACCGGGCGATACCGCTAATGCGACCTGTAAACTCATTGCCCACACGCTCGCTGAGATAGGCGGCCAGATAACGGTCGGTCGTATCCCGTTCCGCCATCATCGAGCGGCGCTCGGTGTCCGAGATATGCGTGGCCGTTTCATCCAGACGCGCGATTTCATCCTCGGTCAGACCATCTTTGCCCCAGCCATGGGCCGAGATCAGTGCGCGGTGCACGATCAGGTCTGCGTAGCGCCGGATCGGAGAAGTGAAATGCGCATAGTTCCGCAGCGCCAGTCCGAAATGACCAAAATTCTCGGGGTTATAGTAAGCCTGAGCCATCGACCGCAACGTCGACAGGTTGATCAGTTCCGCATCCTCAGTTCCGGCTGCCGCGTTCAACAGAGCATTCAGGTGGCGCGTTTGCAGCACCTGACCCTTGGCAAGGTTCAACCCCGCCGCCTGCGCCGTTTCGCGCAAACTTTCCAGTTTCTCGGGCGCGGGTTCTTCATGCACGCGGAACAGCAATGGGCGACGCTTTTCGATCAGCGTTTCGGCTGCGGCGACATTGGCGAGGATCATGAACTCTTCGATCAGCTTATGCGCATCCAGCCGGTCGCGAAACGCGACGCTGGTCACTTCACCCGTATCGCTGAGCACGATCTTGCGTTCGGGGAGGTCCAGTTCCAGCGGCTGGCGCTCGGCACGGGACTTTTTCAACGCGGCATAGGCGGCGTAAAGCGGTTTCAGGGCCGTCTCTAACAATGGTCCGGTGCGGTCGTTGGGTTTGCCATCAATCGCCTCCTGCACCTCGGCATAGTGCAGCGAAGCGGCCGAGCGCATCAGACCCCGCACGAACCGGTGGCCGATCTTATTGCCCTCGGCGTCGATCTGCATTCGCACGGCGATACAGGCGCGCGGAACGCCTTCATGCAACGAACACAGATCTCCCGACAGACGGTCCGGAAGCATTGGTACCACGCGGTCTGGGAAATAGCTGGAATTGCCGCGCTTGCGTGCCTCGCGATCCAGCGCAGTGCCCGGCTGCACATAGGCGGCGACGTCGGCAATCGCGACCCAGATCACATGTCCGCCGGGGTTCTTTGGGTCATCATCGGCATGGGCATAACAGGCATCGTCATGATCCCGCGCGTCTGAGGGATCGATGGTCAGCAGGGGCATGTCACGCAGGTCCTCGCGCCCTTTCAAACCCGCAGGCTTGGCCGCATCAGCCTCGGCAATGACCTTGTCCGGGAAATCATCGGGGATGCCATGTTGGTGGATGGCGATAAGCGAGACCGCCTTGGGGGCCGATGGATCGCCCAATCGCTCGACGATACGTGCGCGGGGCAGGCCCATCCGGTTCTTGGGTCCGGCTTGTTCAGCCTCGACCAGCTCACCATCCTTCGCGCCCAGCACAGCACCGTCAGCGACCAGCCATTCTGTCTGACCGGTCTTGTCGATTGGCACAATCCGCCCGCCTTCGGCCCCTTTGCGAAAGATGCCAACGATCTTGCGCGGATTGGTTCCGATACGGCGGATCAGGCGCGCCTCGTAGTTGTGGTCTTCTTCCTGCACCACTGTCAGTCGCGCCAGAATCCGGTCGCCTTCACCCAGCGCGGGATCGCTGGCGCGGGCAATCATCAGAACGATGGGTTCAACCCCTTCACCGTGCCATTCCAGCGGGCGGGCAAACAGATCCCCATCGGCATTCGGAGCCTTCACCTGCAGCACACTGACCGGCGGCAACCTGTCCGGGTCGCCATAGCTGCGTTTGCGCTTTTCCAGATGCCCTTCGGCCTCAAGCTCGCGCAGGATACGTTTCAGGTCGATCCGCGCAGCGCCCTTGATACCAAAGGCTTTGGCGATGTCACGTTTCGAGGTCAGGGTGGGGTTCGCCGAGATCCAGTCCAGGACCTCCTGCTTGGTGGGGATGCGAGTCATGATTCCGGCCTAGCACGGGTGTGCGACCGCGTCATGACCAAAATGGATCAAGGGGTCAGATCGGCAACCGTGTCCACATCCCGCAACTGGTCTAGCAGCGCGATCCGACAGTCGGGGACCGATGCCAGCGTGTCCGCCAGCGCGTGTTCGCTGGACCAGCGCACATTGTGGAACAGCCTGCGCGGCAACGCCCTATAGCGCTGTGCGCCGACCAGCCAATAGCCACCATCCGGGGCCGGGCCAAACACCATCTGCGATGATCCCAGCGCCCTGAATGCGCGCGCAACATGCGCGCGCGATATTCCGGGAATATCAGCACCAATCAGACAAACCGGCCCTTTCGGCATACCCCGCAGCATCCGACCCATGCGATCACCCAGATCGCCCGACCCTTGCGCGGCTCGGGGCAGATCGGCAGGCCAAATCCGGCTGTTCAACCCTTCACGGTCGGGGGATACCGCCAGAACGATACGCCATCGTGGATCGCGCAACCGTCGAATCAACGCCCGCGTTTGGTGCCTGAACCACCAAGCCGCACCAACCATACCGATATCCCGCCCCAACCGTGTCTTGACCCGGCCCGGGCGCGGTTCTTTGATCATGATCACCAGAGTCCGCTGCATGGATCAGGCGAAGTAGTCCCGCAGGATGCGTGCATATATAGCCTTGAGCTGTTCGATCTGTGCTACTTCAACACATTCATCGACTTGATGCATGGTGCGACCTACCAGTCCGAACTCGACCACCGGGCAGTGGTTTTTGACAAATCGCGCATCCGAGGTGCCACCGGTTGTTGAAAGCTCGGGCCTCACCCCTGTTTCAGCCTCGACCGCATCTGCAACCAGATCAGACAGGGGGCCGGGCGGCGTCAGAAAGCTCTCGCCGGAAATCTTGATCTTTACCTGCACATCTACATCGAACGCGCTTGCAACATGATCCGCCTCGGCCTTCAGCCAATCGCTGAGGCTGGCACCGGAATGCGTATCGTTGAACCGAATGTTAACCGCTCCGGTGCATTGTGCCGGGATCACGTTGGTTGCGGCATTGCCGGTGTCGATTGTCACAACCGCCAGTGTCGATGCATCAAAGTGATCGGTGCCCTGATCCAGTTCATGACTGGCCAGACGATCCATCAGCCGCGCCATGGCGGGCACGGGATTTTTTGCACGATGCGGATAAGCCGAATGCCCCTGAACCCCGGTCACAGTAAACCAAGCAGTCATCGAGCCGCGGCGCCCGATCTTCATCATCTCACCCATCGTGTTCGGGCAGGTTGGCTCGCCCACCAGACAGGCGCTCATCTTTTCACCGGCCTCATCCATGTAGTCCAGAAGCGCGGTTGTACCATCCAGCGCATCGGCTTCCTCATCCCCCGTTATGGCAAGGATAACTGCCCCATCGGGCGGCGTATCTTGAACGAAATCCACAGCAGCGGCAGCAAAGGCGGCCACGCCGGATTTCATATCCGTCGCGCCGCGGCCATACATCACGCCATCGCGGATTTCGGCACCGAAGGGTTGTGCCGTCCAGGCCGCCTCGTCCCCGACAGGGACAACATCCGTATGCCCGTTAAAGCCGAAACTGCGGGCATGGCCCTTTGGACCCCAACGCGCAAACAGATTTGCAATACCGCCGCGATCCACGCGTGTGCAGTCAAAGCCTGCATTGGTCAGCAAATCCTCCAACAACACCAGCGCGCCGCCTTCGACAGGTGTGACCGATGGGCAACGTATCAGAGCAGCCGTCAGTTGAATGGGATCGGTCATAAAGCGCCTCGCAATCAGGTTCGGGTCCGTGTTCGCGCACAGATTCAATGAATTGACCGGATTGCCAACCCCGGCAGCGCAAAAAATCTACCTGTTCCGTCAGAGGTTCACTTTGATACGCCAATAAAAACAGGGCTGTTGACCCGGTGTTCGTCTTGCCGTCCGGCCCACAATTGCGTTACAGGGCCGCGAAACAGGTAAATTGACGATGATACGCGTATACTTCGCACTGATCTGCCTGACTTTCGCGGTTCTCACCCAACAAAGCCAGGCCCAGACCCTGACGGTCACAACAGTGACCCGCCCGCCGTTTTCCTATGTCGATGACGGGGCGCAGGCCGGATTCTCGATGGATTTGTTGGCCGCTTTGGCCGAGTCACTGGATTGGGACTATCAGATCAACCGCGTCGAGGATTTTGGCGAAATGCTGAACTCGGTCCAGCAAGGCGCGGCGGATCTGGCGATCGCCAATATCTCGATCACCGCCTCGCGAGAAACGCTGATGGATTTCAGCCAGCCGATTTTCGAGGCTGGCCTGCAGATCATGGTCCCTTCGGACGCTGCCCGCAGACCATCCCTGTTGCACGCGCTGCTGTCGCGCGAACTGTTCATCGCAATCGGGCTGGCCTTTGCCATCCTGTTGGGGGGCGGGATGCTGATGTGGAGCTTTGAACGGCGCGCGCAGCCATATTTCGACCGCAAACTGGATGAAGCGTGGTTTCCATCGTTCTGGTGGGCCTTGAATCTGGTCGTCAACGGCGGATTCGAGGAACGGATGCCCCGTACGCCGTTCGGGCGATTGCTAGGCGTTATCCTGGTGGTGTCATCTCTGTTCATCGTGTCGGTCTTTACCGCGCGCATCACCTCGGTGATGACGGTAGACGCGATCAGCGGCAGCGTGAACTCGGTCAACGATCTCTATGGCAAAGAGGTCGGCACGATCTCGAATTCGACCGCCGCCACATTCCTGAACCGGCGCGAGATCGAGTTTGCAGGTTATGACAATCTCGACGAACTATTGAACGCATTCACTGACCGGACCTTGGATGCCGTCGTCTTTGACGCGCCAATCCTGTCCTATTTTGCGTCACATGAAGGTCGCCGCATTGCAACAATGACAGGCGGCATATTCATGCGCGAGAATTACGGTATCGCCTTCCCAACCGGATCGCCACTGGTCGAAGATGTCAATCAGGCGCTGCTGGCACTGCGCGAGGATGGCACCTATGACGAGATCTACCGCACCTGGTTCGGGTCGCGGAACTAGGCGGGTTCATCCTCTCCGAAAAACGGGGTCATTTGGGCCACAATCACGGCGTTTTCATCCAATGCGCGCTGCATCAGGGCACGTTCGTCCGGGTCGATATCGTGCCCCTGCGCCTCACGCTCGGACAGAGTACCGTAACCCGTGACATCCAAAGGGGCGGTATCGGCTTGTTTGAGGATCGCAACAGTTTCACGCACCGCCTCGGCCTCGTCGACGCCGCTGGCAAAACACATCAGCGCAGCACCGGTCGCGCCTTCGGGCAGGCCGTCGCCCTCTTTCCGGCCTATCTGGACAAGAAGGGTATAAACTTGTTGGCGCGAAGGTTTCTTTTTCTTTTCCATGAGTGGGGCCATAGCCCTGCGCCCTTGCCCGGTCAAGCAATTGCGCAGAGCTCAGCAGGTCGTCATAGTGACCACGCCGCGAATTAGCATAGGTGCCATATGACGTATCCAGATTTCATCACTGCCTTTCCCAGCCTTGACGTCCCCTTTCCCGAAGACGTCGTACAAACCGCTGTCATCCGCTCGGACGCGGGGCTGGTTGCGTTTTTCACCTTTCTTCAGGACTTCGAACTACCCATGCACGCGCACAAGGCGCAATGGGGCACCGTTGTCGAAGGCGAGATCGAACTAACCATCGGGGACGAAACTAAAACCTATGGCCCTGGCGACAGCTATTCGATCCCATCAGGGGTTGAGCATGGCGGTAGGATCAAAGCCGGATCACGGGTGATCGACGTATTCGAGGAACCCGACCGCTATCCTGTTAAAAGCTGACAAAAAGGCCGCAGCTTATTTGCTGCGGCCTGACATTCGGGGGCTGACGGTTTGGATCGCTTAGCTTCAGATAAGTCGCAAAACACTTTAGTCGCGCAGCAGCTCGTTGATCCCGGTTTTTGACCGCGTTTTCTCATCCACCCGCTTCACGATCACCGCGCAGTACAGGCTGATGTTGTTCTTGGACGGCATTGAACCGGCCACAACGACCGAATAGGGCGGCACTTCGCCATAAGTGACTTCACCAGTTTCGCGATCCACGATCTTGGTGGATTTGCCGATGAACACACCCATCCCCAGAACCGAGCCTTCGCGCACGATGCAGCCTTCGACCACTTCCGAACGCGCGCCGATAAAGCAATTGTCCTCGATAATCGTTGGGCCGGCCTGCATCGGCTCCAGAACACCGCCAATGCCGACACCGCCGGACAGGTGCACGTTCTTGCCGATCTGCGCACAGGAGCCGACAGTGGCCCAGGTATCGACCATGGTGCCTTCGTCAACATACGCGCCCAGATTAACGAAAGACGGCATCAGAACTGCTCCAGGGGCAATATAGGCCGACTTGCGCACGACACAGTGGGGCACCGCGCGGAAACCGGCGGCCTGCCACTGATTCTCGCCCCAGCCGGCGAACTTGCTGTCGACCTTGTCCCACCAGCCACCGGCTTGCGGGCCACCGCTCTGGATTTCCATATCCTTGATGCAGAAGCCCAGCAGAACCGCCTTTTTGGCCCACTGATTGACATGCCAGTCACCGCTGTCCAGCTTTTCAGCGACCCGCAGCGAACCGCTGTCGAGCGCGTTCAGCGTATCCTCGATCGCCTCGCGCGTTTCGCCCGTGGTCGCGGGACTGATTGTATCGCGCGCCTCCCAGGCGGCTTCGATTGCGGCTTCGAGTTGCGCATTGGACATTTGAGGGCTCCCTGAAGAATCTGTTCACGTTGGTCTTGCGTATAAGCGCGCGCAGAACTGGCCGCAATGCGACGCAGAACGCGCAGTTTGCGGCTGTCAGGCGCGCGTTAGCCGCCAAACGGGTCCGGTGAGACGTTGCCGCCACAAATCAGTACCGCCACACGTTCGTCGGGTTCGGGCGTATAGGCATCGCACATAAGCGCCGCCAGCGCCGTCGCGCCTGCGGGTTCGACCAATATGCGATGTGCCTGCCACAGGCGTTTCTGCGCCTCGGCAATTGCAGAATCCGGCACCAATACCGAAGTCATCCCCTGCGCAAGATCAAAACAGATCGACCCGATCCGCCGCGCGCCTAGCGCGTTTGCGGCGATACCCGAGACGCTGACATCCACCGGCTCACCAGCCTGCAAAGCCGCGTTCAAGGCGCAGGAGGTCTCGGGCTCGACCGCCACAACTTTGCGTGCTCCCTTAAACCACGCCAACGCCCCGGCGATCAGACCGCCACCGCCAACGGCGATCAGGACTGTATCGGCCTGCAGGCCCTGCGCGTCCCATTCGGCAAAACAGGTGCCTTGCCCGGCCACGGTGGCGGGCGCGTCATAGGCGTGGATCTGCATCGCGCCGGTCTCGGCCTCATGCGCTTGCGCGCCCGTCAGCGCATTAGCGTATTCACCGGGCACGACGCTCAGGTCGGCACCAGTCTGCTCGATCAATGCGATCTTGGACGGCCCTGCCAATTCCGGCACGAAAATCTTGGCTGGATGACCCAAAGCTTTTGCTGCATGGGCAGCTGCCGCCCCATGGTTGCCACCGGATGCGGCCACAACCCCTGCCTCAGGCACGTCCGAACTGAGCAGCGTATTGAACGCCCCGCGCGCCTTGAAGCTGCCGGTGTGCTGCATATGCTCCAGCTTCATTTCAACGGGATAGCCCAGCATTTGGCTTTCCATCACCGGCGTGACCTGTGCGTATCCGGCGATGCGATCCCGCGCAGCGGATATTTCACTCTTCCAATCCATTCTTGTCTTTCCGTGACTGGCACTCTGCCCGCGAACCCTATAGCTGTTTGAGAAACACGCAAGCAGGGATCGATCACCCATGAGAGAAGACCGCCTCAGCCCTTTCCGCGACGCACAAACCGACCGCTCGACCGCGAGCGAGGTTCCCGACACGCCGCAGACGCGGTCTCCGGCCTACCGCCTGGCCTTCGCCGATGACGATTTCCTTTGCCGGGACGAGCTACGCCCTGTGCGCCTGCAACTGGAACTGCTCAAGCCTGAGATGATCATGACCGAGCGCCAGATCACCTCGACCATCGTCATGTTCGGCGGCGCGCGCATTCCCGAGCCGTCGCAGAAACACACCGCGCGCACTGAAACGCTGGCTGGTCTCTCGCAATATTACGACGAGGCGCGCGAGTTCGCCCGGCTGATGACAGAGAAATCGAACGCAACCGGCTGCCGCGAGAACGTCATCGTTACAGGCGGCGGCCCCGGCGTGATGGAGGCCGGGAACCGAGGTGCGCAGGATGCGGGTGGCTGCTCGATTGGCCTCAACATCGTGCTGCCGCACGAGCAAGCGCCGAACCTCTATGTCACACCGGACCTCAGCTTCAACTTCCATTACTTTGCCATCCGCAAGATGCATTTCCTGATGCGCGCTCGTGCCATCACCATCTTCCCCGGCGGCTATGGCACCATGGATGAACTGTTCGAATCCCTGACACTGATCCAAACCGGGCGCATGGACCGTGTTCCGTTTCTGCTGTTTGGTCGCGAATTCTGGGAAAAGGTCATCAACTGGGAAGCACTGGCGGATGCGGGCACGATCTCGGACGAAGACCTTGATCTGTTTCGTTTTGTCGACACCGCGCAAGAGGCGGTCGAAATTATCGAGAACTGGGAACCCGCCCCACCGCGCGACGAAATTCCGGGACGCTAGACTATGGCCCGCAAGATCGGAGAGATGCTACACCTGCGCGGCAACGCTCTGAACAAGGGCGAGCCGGTGGCGCTGCCGCTGACACAAAGCAGCATGTATCACCTGCCGGGCACGCCCGATGGACAACCAAGCTATGGCCGGGTCGACAATCCGACATGGGTGCAGCTAGAGCATGTGCTATCCCATCTTGAAGACGCGCCTTGCCTCAGCTTTCCGTCGGGCATGGCGGCGATATCGGCGGCTTTGTTCGCGACGGTGCAGGCCGGGTCTCGCATTCTGATCCCGTCGGACGGATATTACGTCACGCGCCTGCTGGCCGACCGCTTCCTGTCGCGCTTGGGTGTCCATGTTGAAGAACGCGCCACCACACGTTTCACGGAGGACGGATTCGAAGGGTTCGATGTTGTCTTTGTTGAAAGCCCCTCAAACCCAGGGCTCGACATGATCGACATGCAGGCCGTGGCCGGGCAGGTTCGGGCATCTGGTGGCGTGACCATCGCGGACAACACGACACTGACACCGCTGGGTCAACGGCCTCTGGATCTGGGCATAGATGTCGTTGTCTCGTCGGATACCAAAGCGATGGGCGGGCATTCTGACATGCTGATGGGCCATGTTGCCAGCCGCAATGAAAAAATCATGGAGCGCATCGAGGAGTGGCGCAAAGTGTCTGGCGCGATCCCCGGACCACATGAGGCCTGGTTACTGCATCGCGGGCTCGAAACGCTCGAGGTGCGTTTTGACCGGATGTGTCAGTCGGCGCAGGTTCTTGCGGACCGTCTAGGGACGCACCCCGCTGTTCAACAGGTGCGCTATCCCGGGTTGCCTGACGATCCGTCTTACACTCTTGCCAAAGCCCAGACCGCGCGTTTCGGATTCATGTTGTCGCTGACCTTGGCGAACGAAGACAAGGCCGAGGCGTTCATAAACGCCTGCCCCCTGCTGCGCCCTGCTACATCGTTTGGCGGCGTTCACAGCTCGGCCGAACGTCGCGCACGTTGGGGCGACGATGTCGATCCCGCCTTTGTTCGCCTGTCCGTCGGCTGTGAACCGGTCGAGGAATTATGGCAAGCGATTGAGGCCAGCCTGAACGCGCTGTAACTATATTTTGGTGTTCCGCAGTTCGGGGAATACATAGATCGGCAGCACGATGCTTGCGATCAGCGCCCCCAGCCAGACCAGAAGCGTTGCGGCCAACAGGTTCGCCACACCTCCGACGGTTAGCCCGTTTGTCACCAGATCGGTCACCAGCAGCCCTACGAACGTCACAATCAATGCAATGCCCCCTTTCAGCGCGGGCGCTTTCTTTTCACCCAGCTTCAGGATCAAAGGTTCGGCCACGACCTGAATGACGGTAAAGACCACGACCACCACGATGAACGAGATCGGTCGGATCGCAAATTCCGACAAAAGCAGCGAGGCCAGCAACAGGCCGATGGCGTTCCCTGCCAGCAGGGCGAGGGCGGATTTGATTCTGCGCGACATGACTGGGACCTCTTTGTGCAGCGACAGTTCAACTTATGCAGATATTATCAAACCAATCCTGTTTGGCGAGGTATTTCAAAAGTTCCTTCCTTTTGACCGCTTGAAAACGCATGATAAAACGCATTCATCAAGATCAGACCTGCCACATCCGCGAGAGGTGAGATGAGCGACGATCCCTATACGGTTCTTGGCGTTGCCAAAGACGCCAGCGACGCTGACATCAAGAAAGCCTATCGGCGAATCGCGAAAGAATGTCACCCGGACCTCAAACCGGGCGACGCCGAGGCCGAGGCCAAGTTCAAGGCCGCAGCTGCCGCATATGACCTGCTGAAAGACCCTGACAAGCGCGCGCAATTTGACCGCGGTGAAATCGACGCCTCAGGTCAGGAGCGCCCGCAGCAGCACTATTACCGCGACTACGCAGAAGCCGCCGGAAACCCCTATCGCTCGGGCGCGGGGTATGGCGATCCCGAAGATATGTCGGATATCTTTTCCGAATTCATGCGCGGGCGCGGCGGATATGGTAATCACAGAACACAAGAGTTCCACGCTCCGGGCCACAACCGCAGCTATACATTGCAGATCAGCTTTCTGGATGCCGTCTTTGGTGCAAGCCAGAAACTGACGCTGCCGGATGGGGACAGGATCGAGGTCAAGATCCCCGCCGGGATTACCAACGGGCAGACAATCAGACTGCGCGGAAAAGGGGCTCCGGGCTTTGGCGAGGGGCCGCCGGGCGATGCGTTGGTCACTGTCTCGGTCGCCGATCATCCGGTGTTCGACCGCCAGGGTGATGATATCCATATCACGCTGCCGATCACCATTGACGAGGCCGTTCTGGGCGGCAAGGTTCCCGCACCCACCATCGACGGCGGGGTGAATGTCACAGTCCCGGCGGGCACCAGCAGCGGCAGAACCCTGCGCCTGCGCGGCAAGGGAGTGAAAAAACGGGGCTCATCCGATCGCGGCGATCAGCTGATCGAACTGACCGTGACGATGCCCGACACAATCGACGATGGGCTGAAACACTTCATGGAAACGTGGCGCGACACGCACCGCTATGATCCGCGAAAAGGAATGCCGTCATGACCCGCGCACTGACAGAAGACGAGTTGATCGAGACCATCGCCCGCCTGACTTCGGATCGGCTGAGCGACTATCTGGCCGCAGAAATTGTGATTCCGGAACAGTCCGAGCAGGGATTGGTCTATCAAAGCATCGACATCGCACGGCTCGAACTGGCCTGTGAATTGCACGACCAGTACGACATGGAGGCGGACGCGCTGTCGATGATGATTTCCTTGATCGATCAAATGCATTGTCTGCGCGCTGAACTGCGCGAGGTACTGAATGCGGTCGAGGCGCAACCAGACCCCGTGCGGCAGCAAATGATCGAGGTCATCGGCGCGGCGCGGTTCCGTCGCAGCTAATTGCGCCAGCGCAACCCGTTAGTTTTCAAGCCGAAACTCTTCGGGCACGTAAAACGTATAGTCCCGGTCTGCGACCGCCTCGTGGCAGACGTGGCAATAGGCCACTGCACCCGCGCGCGCGCCCATCGTGTCACCAAATAGCGAGCCGTCCGGCATGACCATAATATAGCGCCAATCGGCAGTGTCCGGGCTGGTGCCTGCAGGCAGCTTTTCCATCACAAACAGAGCGCCGGGATGAATGTTGCCCTCATCAGTCACCGTCATACTGTCCTTGGCCAGCACCGAGCCAACGGGCAGCACATCGCCCTCTTGCATGGTTCCGTAATTATGCGCCATGCGATTGGCATAGCTATTCACGAAACGTTGCCCATGGGTGGCTGAAATATAAGGCGCGTCGTTGAACAACGGCCACGCCTGATAATTCCGAAGAATATCCAACTGGGCCGCCGCATATCCGCGCGCCATACGTCGCTCTAGAGATTTATAGTGCTGCCTGGCTTCTTCCTTGGTCAGATCTGCAGGGTTTTCGATGGCCAGATGCGCATCCTCATCGCTTGTCTGGGCGAAACTGCCCGAGACGCCAAAGAAAAAGACAATCAATACAACTGCGGTTCTTAAAATATCTAGGTATCTTGCGATCATGATGTTGGCCTGCCTGAATACTCAGTTCGCCTGAATGCCGCCCGTCAAACAATATATAGGATAGCGGCCATAAAAGAACTTTCCAGAACCGTCCCTGCAACCTCACCAGCTTGTGCACAATGGTGAGGATCCCCATCCAAGGCCGGTTAGACTTAATATAGCAAGTTCTGCATATAAAAAAAGCCACGGAAAAATTAAGTTTTAGGTCACGCGGTCGCGTGCTACCTGCTCAGGCCCGCCTCGGCTTCGATCTGCTTGCGGGATTTGCGCGCGCGTTCGGTGGCCGATTTCAACTGACCGCAGGCCGCCATGATATCCTCGCCCCGCGTTTTGCGGATGGGCGAGGCATAGCCCGCCTGATAGATGATGTTGGCAAAGGCCCGGATACGATTGTTCGAGCTGCGCTTATACGGTGCACCGGGCCATTCGTTGAACGGGATCAGGTTGATCTTGGCCGGAATATTGTGGCGTTTGATATGCGCGATCAGGCGATGCGCGTCTTCGTCGCTGTCGTTCACGCCGTCCAACATCACGTATTCAAAGGTGATCCGTTCCGAGTTCGACGCGTTCGGATAGCTGGCCAGCGCCTGCAAAAGCTCTTCGATATTCCAGCGCTTGTTGATCGGGACCAAAACATCGCGGGTCTCATCGGTGGTGGCATGGAATGAGATCGCCAGCAGGCAGCCGATTTCTTCTGCCGTGCGCGCGATCTCGGGCACGACACCCGAAGTCGATAGCGTGATCCGGCGACGCGACAGGGAAATCCCTTCTGGGTCCATGGCGATCTTCATCGCGTCGCGCACGTTTTCGAAGTTATAAAGCGGCTCGCCCATGCCCATCAGAACGATGTTCGACAGCAGACGGGTTTCATCCTTGGGCGCGCCGGGTGTCGGCCATTCCTCAAGATCATCACGGGCCATCATCACCTGCCCGACAATCTCGGCCGCTGTCAGGTTGCGCACCAGCTTTTGCGTGCCGGTATGACAGAACGAACAGGTCAGCGTGCAGCCTACCTGCGATGAGATACACAGCGTGCCGCGATCTTCCTCGGGGATATAGACGACCTCAACCTCATGTCCGCCAGCGATACGGCAAAGGTATTTGCGGGTGCCATCCTCGGACACCTGACGCGTCACCACTTCAGGTACTTCAACCACAAAGGTTTCCGCCAGCTGCGCGCGATAGGCTTTGGCCAGATTGGTCATTTCCGAGAAATCGCGGACACCCCATTGGTAGATCCACTGCCAAATCTGCCCCGTCCGCATCTTGGCCTGTTTTTCAGGCGTGCCATGTTCGATCAACACCTCGCGCAGCTGATCGCGGGTGAGACCGACAAGGTTTACCTTCCCCTCGGGCAGTTTGCGGGGGATAGTCATGACATCTTGAGTGATCGGCGCTTTGGGCGACATGTGGCTGTCTCAACGGATTCTGGCTTGGGATGCGCCTCTATATAGGACTGCGACGAAAGATCAAAAGGAATCGTCAGTGTCAGGTGCCATATCTCAGCAATTCATCCACCCGGGCGCGTCCCAGATCGATCCGGCAGGCCGTGATGCCGATACCGGTTCCTGATCCCCCGCCAAACATGGCCCCAACCGCGTCACAATGGGCATCCCGATATGCGAGCCATGCGGCTTGCGATGCTTCGATAGCGGGTAGTGCCACAACTCGCTCCGTCACATCATCCAATTGCGTGGCCGCTTGCACTGCAAAACCATATGCGACGTCCAAAGCAGCGTTTACGCGGTTTTCCATGTCTCCAACGCAAGCCCCGATTTCCACCTGAGACCCGGCATCAGGACATTCCAGTGTGGGATCAGCGAAACCGATGGCAGGACAAAGACAAAACAAGGCCGCATAGCGCATTAGGAACCTCCTGTGGATAACCCAGTTCAGATTACCATAGGATTCAGCCAGGCGTGCAGGAAAACGGGATCAGTTGGTGCAGCGTTTCTCGGCGTCTTCGATTGCCGCAGTAAACCCGAGCAGAGAGAACGTATCCTTCGTCTGGGTCCCGCGTTCCGAGCGCGCAGTGAGAACCGCCTCGGTCCCGCGTTTCATGGCGGTGACGATCTTGGCATCATCTGCCGCCGTGGCAGGCCAAGCCCATTCGCCATCGGTGAACAGCTCAAACTCGGTCCCGTCGACCACCAGATTTACCGTTGAACCGGATGCAAACGGATAGCCGCCTGTGAATGTCACCTGACCTTTGACCTCGGCATTCGGACGGTAGAACACAAACAGTAAGATATCGCTTCGACGCACCGAAACCACGCGTCCGCCGCGAGTGTTTACGGTTTCCTTGGGGGCAGACACACTCCAGCATTCGGTGGGATCGTCTTCGACAAAAACGCTCCAGTCCGTCTTGGCCGCGACGCGGTTTGTGCTTGTCGCCTGCTGCGCAACCGCCGTGGTCGCCAACCCTGCCATGCACAGGCCCGCAATTGCGCGGACGAGTTTTGATCCCATTTGTCCAGCCTCCTAGCTCGACCCATACCTCATACCCATCGGAATTGGCTGCGAACCCTGCCAGTTCGTCTTTGATAAGTTGCGCATCCCGATGATTGCCGACATACACACACTAACGCAGGTTTCGCCACAGGCGAAAGGGCGATTGGCAGAATTTTGCGCATGAACAAGGGGGGCCAGATGACGCAGCCGGTACCAATGACGGAATTGTGGCGCGGACCGCTGCTGGAGAGCCTGCATCTGGGGCACGCAGTGGTTTGCGATGACACAGGCCAGATCGTGAAAAGCTGGGGCGATCCGCAAGCGGTCATCTATCACCGTTCTTCGGCAAAGATGATACAGGCGCTGCCGCTGATCACTTCGGGCGCTGCGGCTAAATATGGGCTGAACAGCGAACATCTGGCATTGGCTTGCGCGTCACACAACGGCGCTCATATCCATACTGACCGGGTGTCTGCCTGGCTGGATCATCTGGGGCTGGCCGAACCGGACCTGCGGTGCGGCCCGCAAGAGCCTCAGGACATGGCCGCGCGTGACGGGCTGATCCTGGCGGATGACACGCCCTGTCAGATTCACAACAATTGCTCGGGCAAACATTGCGGCTTTCTGACCGTTGCCCAGCACATGGGGGCCGGGCCGGAATATCTGCAGATTGACCATCCGGTGCAGCAGGCCTGTCTGACAGCGATAGAAGAAACCACCGGGGAAACCAGCCCCGCCTATGGCATTGACGGATGCTCGGCCCCGAATTTCGCCACGTCGCTGGCGGGTCTGGC
The DNA here is from genome assembly GCF_056534225.1 of Ruegeria sp. E1. Lineage (NCBI taxonomy): Bacteria > Pseudomonadati > Pseudomonadota > Alphaproteobacteria > Rhodobacterales > Roseobacteraceae > Ruegeria > Ruegeria sp. E1. Next base: position 164,199 of record NZ_JBQFPE010000011.1, read on the forward strand.
GCGGTCGATGGCTTGGTTCGCCTCTGCCGCAGATCGATCCGACCGGGCCAGCGATGCGGCCGGGCAATTGACGGCGGCGATGATCAAACATCCAGAACTGGTCGCAGGCGAAACCCGCGCCTGTACCGAACTAATGCGCGCGATGAACGGACGCGCAGCCATTAAAACCGGGGCCGAAGCCGTTTTCGTGGCCATCTTGCCAGAGGAAAAACTGGGCATCGCGCTCAAGATCACCGATGGCACCACCCGCGCCAGCGAATGCGCCATTGCCGCGATTCTGGTCAGCCTTGGCGTGCTGGAGGCCGATCACCCGGCCACCCGCAAATTCATGAACGCCACACAATACAGCCGTCGCGGGCTGGAATGTGGGGTGATCAAACCTGCGCCGGGTTTCCCCGGCTAGAGGCTACATCTCGATTTCGTGCACCTCGGCCACTTCGACCGAGCCTGATCCGTTCACAACCATAGGGCAGCCCTTGGCCATTTCGGTTGCGGCGTCGATACTGTCGGCCTTGATCACGGTGAAACCCGAGGCCGGGTTGGCGCCGCCATTGTCAACGACGCCATCGCTGCTGACGGTATAGGACTGGCCCACCGGATTTCCCGGGATGTCCAGCGCGTCGCCCATTCCCCCGAACCATGCGCCCCAGGCGGCCATGGTGGCTTCGATTTCGGCGGGGTCGGTTGGGGTATGACCGCCGTGATAGACAAACAAATATTGGGGCATTCTTGCTCCTCCCTGATGAAAACCTATTTGCAATGCGCTTCGAGCTTGCGCAGCGAAGACGTCCAACCCTGTTCATGGTTCGCCGCAGCCTCGGCGTCTGCCAGTTCTCGATGATCCACCACAAGACGCGATCCGATGCCAGTGGCGGCGACCGATAAGATTACATGGCTCTCGGGGCCACGCTGGTCCTGATCGTCGTGCCAGGCCCATGTAAATCCGACCGAGTTCGGTGGGTCGACATGGGTGACATGGCCCGAAACTTTGAATTGTTGGCCCTCGTTGTTCTGCATAACCGAAAACCACGGACCAAGACGCGAGAAATCCAGATCATGTTCGGGCACATGTACTCCTTCAGGACCCCACCACTGCAACAGCTTCGCACCATCGCTGATCCAGGCGAACAGAATGTCGGGGCTGACGGGAAACTCCCGCTCAAGATTCAGGTCGGCCATGAATTCTCCTTTTCAAGAATGTCGCCCAGACGATCCAGGCTGCTCTCCCAGAACTGCCGTTTTGAGATTGTCCAGTCGGCAATGGCACGCAACCCGTCAGGCTGTATGGAATAAATCCGCTGAGTTCCCCGAACGCGCTGCCGGATCAGTCCGGCCTCGCGTAGAACCTTCAGATGCCGCGAGATCGCGGCACCGGACATGCCTTTGCCTTCGATCAGTTCTCCTGCAGGTAGCTCGCCCCTGTCCATCAATTGTTCAACGATCGCAAAACGGGTTGCGTCGGAAAGCGCAGAAAAAGCGGTAAGAAGGTCTGTCATGATCCAATAATTAACACATGCGTTAAATAAAGGCCAGTATTTACCTGTGACAAATAAATACCTCTGAAGGTGAGTTAATTCACATACGGCGATATCTATTAGTCTAGAATAGACACGTACAAACCCCGGGCGCTATAGTCCTAAGCGCAATATTTGTTTGGTTAACGGGTTTAATGAGGAGACATATGATGCGTATCGCGTCCACATCACTGGTAGTTCTCAGCACGCTGGCACTGGCGGGCTGTGCGTCCCCCTGGTCCCAGACCGAAGTTGTAGCAACGCCCGCTGCGGCAACGGCTCCATCAACCGCGGCGGCGACATCCAAACCAACACCCGCGCCTGCGCCCACAACTGTCACACCGGCAGCAACGAACTCAACAAATGTGGGTAGCGACGACAACGGCGGTGGTGAAAGTGACAGTGGCGGTGACAGCGGTGGTGGAGACGGCGGCGGCGGCGGCGGTGGTGCCGGCGGCGGTGGCGGCGGAAGTTGGGGTTGATCTGAAAGGATCGCGTTATGTCTCAGCTTGGTCTGCGCCTTGGAACGGCATGTTTTCTGGCAACATTTGCCGTTTCCCTGTCTCACCCTGAAATCCTGCAAGCCCAGAGCTCTGCAATGACTGCCGAGCAGCCCATAGGCGGCAATCGGATCGCAATTGTGATTGGCAATCAGGACTACGAAGCCGTCGGCGACCTTGCCAATGCACGCAAGGACGCCGAAGACATCGCCGAGATGCTGCGCGGCTTCAACTTTCGGGTTTACGACGGCTACGACCTGAGCAAGCGCGAATTCGAAGACCTGATCCGAACCGCTGTTCTGAACATCCCGGATGCAGCGGATGTTCTGTTCTACTACGCAGGCCATGGCATCCAGATCGGGCGGCGAAACTATCTGCTGCCTGTGGATGCAAAGTTCGAAAGCATCTATGATGTCCCGCTGGCGACAATGACGCTGGACCGCGTGATCGACACGCTTTCGGCGCGTAGCGCGGCGCATGTCGCGATCCTCGATTCCTGCCGGGACAATCCGTTTCAGGATCTGCGCCTAGCCGCCGATCTGGACGCGAACCTGTTCGAGACACGCTCGGGCTTTGATGTGTTCAGCACGCCGCTGAATTCGCTGGTCGCCTATTCGACCTCGCCCGGCGCGGTCGCAAGCGACGGTGATCTGGGCCAGAACAGCCCCTATACCGCAGCGGTTCTGGAAACCGTGCAATCCTCACCATTTGACAACATCCAGCAGCTCTTCCCCGTCATCCGCGAGCGTGTTCACGCCTCGACTTCTGGCAAACAGATCCCGTGGGAAAGCTCGACGCTCGTGCGCCCCTTCTATCTGGCACAACAACAGGTCCAGACTGCGGAATTACCCCCGGTTACGGGCGAGGCGCAATCGCTGGACCTGAGCCTGCAATTCGACAAGGCAATCCCGCTGACTCAACGTCTGGAAACAGGATTGGGCCAAGATATCGTTGATGTGCGTTTGGTCGGCACACCGGGCCGGGGCAGCATCAATACAGGCGATTCCGCTTCGGTCATCTATATGCCCGAGGTCTCGGACACCCGCGCCGTTGAACTGGGCGGAGGCAGTTTTTCCGACAGCTTCACCGTCGAAGTGGTCACCACCGACCAGAAAACCCAAAGCGTCGATGTGTCCCTGCAACTTGGCATGAATGCCTGCGATGTCGAGGCGGGCGATGCGCTGGATATCAACGGCGTCGGCGTGTTTCGCCTGCCGAATGAGTTGAACATCCCAAAGGCATTGGCCGCCTGCACAACAGCCGTTACCGAATATCCGGGGACCGCTCGTTTCAAGTATCAACTCGGGCGCGCCCAGCAAGCAGCGGGCAATGTCACGGATGCTTATGATAATTTCTCAGCGGCGGCGGATGCAGGGCACATCCGGGCCAAATACGCACTGGCCATCCTGCTTGATACAGATCGCATCGACCGGGCTGTCACAAAGATTCCACGTGATGCTGCGAAGGCGCGCGAGTTGCTGGAACAGGCCACGGCCGAGCAAGACCCCTATGCGATGCACAACCTCGGCAAAACGCTTTTGCGGGAGGGCGAAACCGCCGCCGAGCAAAAGCGCGGCTTCGAATTGCTGGAGCGTTCGGTCGAGCTTGGTCACACGTTTTCGATGAACGAACTTGGCCTGTACTTCCTGCGTGAAAATTCGAACCATTATATCCCAGAACGCGGGATGCGCTATTTGCGGGCATCGGAGTTGCGCAAGGACATCTATGGCTACGACAATCTTGCCTATGTGTCGCTGAACGGGCTGGGCGGCAATCCGGTCGATTTCAACAAGGCCGAGGCGTATTTCCTGGCCGCTGCCGATGGGGGGCACCCGACAGCGCCTGCCAGCATCGCCCGCATGATCCTGCGCGATCAGCTTCCCGGCAGAACCCGCGCCGAAGCGTTGAAATGGTACGACACCTCGCTGGAACGCGGCGATGCCTGGGGTGGCGCTAACGCGGCCTATATCATTCTGGATGGTCAGGTTTCCGGCAAAGGTCCGGCAGACGCGGCGCTGCGCGCAGCCAAAGCAGCACTTTTGGCCAATGAGGAACCCGCCGGCCAGGCCCGGGCACAGCTAGACCGGATTTCAGGCACCGATCTGGACCGGGCGCTGCAGATGGCGCTGAACGAGCTGGGCGGCAATATCGCGGTTGACGGTCAGGTTGGCCCTGCAACGCTGGCCGCGCTTGAAAATATCAGCGCTGAATATGGCGTGCCGGTTCCTTATGCTGCGAACAGTGACCCAAAGGCGCGACTGCTTTGGGCGGCGCGGGTCTATTGGGCGCAGAATCCGGTCCGGTTTGATCTATTCTGAACGGATTATGCGACAAATTCTGCGCGGGTATATCCCTGCAGAAACAGCAGGGCCGTCAAGTCACCGTGGTTGACGCGCACCTCGCATTTCTCGGCAACGGATGGCTTGGCGTGCAGGGCAACACCGGTTCCGGCGCGACCCAGCATTCCCAGATCATTAGCTCCGTCTCCGACTGCGATCACCTCCGCCTCGGAAATGCCCAAACGGGTTGAAATCTGCTCCAGCGCTTCGATCTTGGCTTGTCGCCCAAGGATCGGTCGCCCGACTTCGCCGGTCAACTTGCCGTTTTCAGCCAGCAACGTGTTGGCGCGATTCTCGTGAAAGCCAAGTAGGTCCGCAACGCGTGCGGTGAACGATGTAAACCCACCAGAGACCAACGCGGCATAGGCGTCATTCTTACGCATGGTCGATAGCAATTCTTTGCCCCCGGGCATCAGCGTGATCCGTTCGGCCAATACCTTGTCGATGACGCTTTCATCCAGCCCCTTCAACAAACCGACCCGTTCTGTCAGCGCGCCGTCAAAGCCCAGCTCACCATTCATCGCGCGTGCGGTAATGTCCTTGACCCGATCGCCGACCCCGGCCTCATCCGCCAGTTCGTCGATGCATTCCTGCTGGATCATGGTGCTGTCCATATCGGCCAGCAGCATTTTTTTGCGACGACCTTCAGCGGGTTGAACGATCAGATCCACACCCATCCCCTGCAAATCACCCCAGACCTGCCACAGGTTGTCGGGTTTGTCCGGCAAGGAAAACTCAGCCGCTTCATCCGGGCTCAACCAGGTTACATCGCCTCCGCCCCATGCATTGCGCAGCGAGTCGGGCAACGCCGGTTCCAGCGATGGTGCTTTTGGGTTGGTCAGCAAGGTGGCAACATACATCTTCGATCTCCGACAAGCTGTCCTGCGCATATCGCAGGGGCCGCATTTTCACCAGTACCTGCCAGTGGATTTGTCAGTTCTGGGGCTTTACCACCCGCGATTTCCGATACAGATTCCCCGGGCACCCCGGTCGTGCGAGTTTGAAGGGAAACGGAAATGGCAAACCCGCTTTATGATCGCTTGTTCGGACAGCATCTGGGCAAGCAAACACCGTTTCTGCATCTGCCGGACGGGCAAACCCTGACCCATGCGGATTTTTTGGATATGGCCGCCCGTATCGCCAACGCGCTGACCGGGATGGAACTGGAACCCGGCGACCGCGTCGCGGTTCAGGTCGAGAAATCGCCCGAAGCGCTGGCGCTTTGCGCAGCATGTGCGCAGACCGGGCTGATCTTTCTGCCGCTGAACACTGCCTACACCACAGCCGAACTGAGCTATTTCATCGAAAACAGCGGTGCCTCCCTGATCGTTTGTGACGCGGTGGATGCGGCGGGTCTGACCCCCGTTGCGCAGGCACAGAATGCGCGGTTGGAAACCCTGAACGCCGATGGCTCGGGCAGCCTGATGCGGCTGGCTTTGGGAATGCTGCCCGCCTTTGCGCCGGTTGGCCGGTCCGAGGATGATCTGGCCGCCTTTCTGTATACGTCCGGCACAACGGGTCGGTCGAAAGGCGCGATGCTGACGCAGGCCAACCTGCTGTCCAATGCCGAAACGCTGGCGCAGGCATGGCGCTTTACCTCTGACGACGTCCTGTTGCACGCGCTGCCTATCTTTCACACTCATGGTTTGTTTGTGGCCACCAATGTCATGCTCGCCGCCGGAGGATCGATGATCTTTCTGCCAAAGTTCGATCTGGACGAGATGTTGCGCCTGATGCCCCGGGCCACGTCGCTGATGGGTGTTCCAACGTTCTACACCCGCTTGCTGGGCGATGATCGGTTCACCCGTGACCTGACACGGGACATGCGGCTGTTCATCTCGGGCTCGGCCCCGTTGCTGGCCGAGACCCATGAACAATTCGAAGCCCGCACCGGCCATCGCATTCTGGAGCGCTATGGCATGACCGAAACCAACATGAACACATCGAACCCCTATGAGGGTGAGCGCCGCGCAGGCACGGTTGGCCTGCCTCTGCCTGATGTCGAACTGAAATTGACTGACCCCGAAACCGGCGAGGACCTTCCGCAGGGCGAGATCGGCATGATCGAGGTGCGTGGCCCAAACGTGTTTCAGGGCTATTGGCAGATGCCCGAGAAAACTGCCGCCGAACTGCGCGAGGACGGGTTCTTTATCACCGGCGATCTGGGGCGTGTGGATGCGGATGGTTATGTTCATATCGTAGGGCGCGGCAAAGATCTGATCATCTCGGGCGGGTTCAACATCTATCCAAAAGAGATCGAGCTGGTACTGGACGATCAACCCGGCGTGCTGGAAAGCGCTGTGATCGGTGTACCGCACCCCGATTTCGGAGAGACCCCCTTGGGCATTCTGGTGCCGGAACCGGGCCAAACCCCGGATCTCGACGCCATTCTGTCCTCGATCCGGGATCAGCTTGCACGGTTCAAACATCCCCGCGAACTGATCCTTTTGGACGAACTTCCGCGCAACACCATGGGAAAGGTACAAAAGAACGTCCTGCGCGACAGCTACAAGGATCTGTTTACAAAGGCTGAGCCTTAAGGCTGTAGCGGCACCCGCCCCTTGTCAGTCAATTCCCAGCAAGCTCGGCCTTCGAACACTGCTACACCCACCGAGCGACCATAGCCTGCACCACTGTCTAGATTAACATGGTTCCCGAAATGTGCGACACGCTTCACAGGAGTGTGCCCGTGCACCACCAGCCATGGGTGAGAACGAGCGTCGTCGAGAAATTCTTCCCGTATCCAGAGGCAATCATCTTCAGTCTGTTGCTCAAGCGGGATACCGGGCCTCAAGCCCGCGTGGACGAAAAGCAGCGCTTTGGTTTGATGCAACACAGGAAGGGATCTAAGAAATTCCAAATGTTCGCGCGGGATGACCGCACGAGCATCTGTATGCACCTGATACAGGCGATGCCTGGGGCTGACATCGATACCGTATGAGGCCAATGTTTCCATGCCTCCGAGCCGCTCGTGCAGCCAATGCAATTCGATCGGCAAACGCATATCATTCAACGGATGATCCTTCATGAACCAGGCAAACATCCGGTCGTGATTGCCCAACAGAGTGATCCATCGCTTACCTGCGTCGCGCCCGGCAATCAGCCGATCCAATACGCCCTGGCTGTCCGGCCCCCTGTCCACATAATCACCAAGAAAGACGATCTCGGCCTCGGGGCCGCCGTCTTGTTCGATCAGCGAAAGTGCGCGTTCGAACTCATCAACGCGCCCGTGCAGATCGCCGATGGCATAAACTGGATTGGTCATCTCTGCTCTCCGCGGCCCGTGTGATTGATGCCGTTCTGCCGGAAAAACATAAGCTTGAAAAGAGGATGCCCGTGCCAAACCCGGCGCGGGCATCCTGACTTGTGATGGCCTTCGCCCTTGTCAGGCCACATCAAACTCAAGCGGCTTAATCTGGGTGAACAGACCGGTTTCCGCCAGTTTCGCGCGCGCTTCGGCCGGAACGGGTTCGTCCACATAAAGCAGCGCGATGGCCTCACCTCCGGCCTCGGATCGGCCGAGGGTAAAGTTCGCGATGTTGACCTTGTTTTCGCCCATTGTCTGACCCAACGCTCCGATGATGCCCGGCACGTCCTCGTTGGTGGTATAGAGCATATGGGCCCCGACCTCGGCATCGATATTGATACCTTTGATCTGGATGAAACGCGGCTTGCCATCGGTGAAAACGGTTCCCGCAATCGACCGCTCGCGCTTGCTGGTGACAACCGTGACCTTGATGTAACCATCGAAAACACCGGTTTTGTCCTGATTGGTGGTCGAAATCTGAATGCCCCGCTCTTTCGCAACAACCGGGGCCGAGACCATGTTCACCTCGGGGTTTACCATTTTCATGATCCCCGCCACGACCGAACAGTTCAGCGCCGCCAGGTTCATATTGGCCGCAACACCGTCGTACAGGATGTTGATCGCCTTGATCGGCTCGTCGGTCATCTGGCCGATGAAACTGCCCAGATGACTAGCCAGCTTGATCCACGGGCCCATAACCTTTGCCTCTTCTGCCGTCACGCTGGGCATGTTCAGCGCATTTTCCACAGCGCCCGTCAGCAGGTAGTTCGAGATTTGCTCGGCCACCTGCAGGGCCACATTCTCCTGCGCCTCGGTCGTGGCCGCACCTAAGTGAGGCGTACAGACCACGTTGGGCAGATTGAAAAGGGCGTTTTCCTTGGCCGGTTCTTCGCTGAACACGTCAAAGGCAGCACCTGCCACATGGCCCGATTGCAGCATCTCGGCCAGTGCGTCCTCGTCCACCAGACCGCCACGGGCACAGTTTATGATGCGCACCCCGGGCTTGGTCTTTTCGAGGTTCTCGCGGCTCAGGATATTGCGGGTCTGGTCGGTCAGCGGCACATGAAGGGTAATGAAATCGGCACGGGCCAGCAGGTCGTCCAGTTCGACCTTTTCAACACCCATCTTGGCGGCTTTCTCATCGCTCAGATACGGGTCATAGGCTACAACTTTCATCTTCAGACCCAGCGCGCGTTCACAGACGATACCGCCGATATTGCCCGCGCCGATGACGCCAAGGGTCTTGTTGGTCAGCTCGATCCCCATGAACTTGGACTTTTCCCACTTGCCCGCATGGGTCGAGGCGCTGGCCTCGGGGATTTGCCGCGCTACAGCGAACATCATCGCAATTGCGTGTTCGGCGGTGGTGATCATGTTGCCATAAGGCGTGTTCATCACGATCACACCTTTTTTGCTGGCGGCCTCTTTGTCGACGTTATCGGTACCGATCCCGGCGCGGCCGATCACTTTCAGATTGTCCGCCTTTTCCAACAGAGTGGGCGTGACCTTGGTGGCCGAGCGGATGGCAAGACCGTCATACTGACCGATCACCTCGGCCAGCTTGTCTTTGTCCTTGCCCAGATCGGGCATAAAATCCACATCAATGCCGCGATCGCGGAAGATCTGCACGGCGGTTTCGCTGAGCTTGTCAGATACGAGTACTTTGGGGGCCATTTCTCTGGTCCTTGAATTGTAGGGAAGGTCCGGGCCTTGCGCGGCCCGGTGAATAGGTCAGGCAGCCTCAGATTGCGCCGCGATTTCGGCCTCAAAGGCCCAGGTCAACCACGGCAGCATCGCCTCGATGTCCGAGGTTTCAACCGTTCCGCCGCACCAGATGCGCAGGCCCGCAGGCGCGTCACGATAGGCCCCGATGTCCAGCGCGATATTCTCGGCCTCCAACCGTTTTGCAACGGCTTTGGCAAATGTCGCACCATCCTGAATACGCGGATCGGCAAACTTCAGACAGACCGAAGTGTTCGACTGCGTCGCCGCATCCTCAGCCAGATTGGCAATCCAGTCATTCTGGTCACAGAATGCGTGTACCGCACCGGCATTCGCGTCCGCGCGGGCAATCAGACCCTGCAAACCTCCGACCGAGCGCGCCCAATCCAGCGCGAACAGATAGTCCTCAACCGCCAACATGGATGGCGTGTTGATCGTGGCCCCGGTAAAGATACCTTCGATCAATTTGCCCCCTTTGGTCAGGCGGAAAATCTTCGGCAGCGGCCATGCGGGCGTGTAGCTTTCCAGCCGTTCAACGGCGCGCGGGCTGAGGATCAGCATCCCGTGGGCTGCCTCTCCACCCAGCACTTTCTGCCAACTAAACGTGGTCACATCCAGCTTGTCCCACGGCAAATCCATCGCAAAGGCCGCAGAGGTTGCGTCGCAGATCGTCAGGCCCTGACGGTCATCCGCAATCCAGTCGCCATTGGGAACCCGCACACCCGAGGTCGTGCCGTTCCACGTAAACACCACGTCGTTGGCAAAATCGACCGAGGCCAGATCGACCAGCTGCCCGTAATCGGCGGTCTTCACCTCGGCGTCGATCTTCAACTGTTTGACCACATCGGTCACCCAGCCCGCACCAAAGCTCTCCCACGCCAGCATCTCGACCTTGCGTTCGCCCAGCAGCGACCACAGAGCCATCTCAACCGCACCGGTATCCGACGCTGGAACGATGCCGATCTTGTAGTCTGCCGGAATGCCCAGAATCTCACGCGTGCCTTCGATGGCTGCCTTCAGCTTGTCCTTGCCAACCGCGGCCCGGTGCGACCGACCCAATGCGGCATCGGCCAGCTTGCTCAGCTCAAATGTGGGGGGTTTGGCACAGGGGCCCGAGGAAAAACGCGGATTAGCCGGCCGCGTCGCCGGTTGTTCGGTAGTCATCTGTATTACCCTTCCAGATACACGCCCCTCGTTGGGGAGGGGTGTCCCACGGACAGGGGTAAGCGGCCTTCGCAAGCGCAGCAAGAGAAAAAGACGCTTCGCCTGACAAAAACGACATCTGGAACCGGAACAAATCAGAACGCGGGTTTCCGATAAGCGAAAACCCCGCTGATTTCTCAGCGGGGTCCTATGTCTTATTCGGCGGCGTCTTCGTATTCTGACATGGGTGGGCATGTGCAGATGAGGTTTCGGTCTCCGTATGCGTTGTCGACGCGGTTGACGGGGGACCAGT